>NZ_AP025245.1:0-321875 GCF_021655615.1 Acidianus sp. HS-5 | reverse complement strand
ACTCTCAAGCAAGATTTCCGCAATGCGGATCTTTTGCATATTATTATTTATTATAAGGAATTATTTATTCCCTTTTCAAGCCAGTATACCACTAACAAGTCGTAATGTAAAGTTCTCCAGATTTAGAGAAAGCTTCTAAAGCAGACTCTCAGAATTTTTAAATCACTACTTGGAAAGGGAAATATGGATCTGGGTTTAAAAAATAAGGTTGCAATAGTCACCGGAGGGTCACAAGGCATAGGTAAGGGAATAATAGATGTATTAAAAAATGAAGGAGTTATTACTGTTAACTTTGACGTTAAGGAACCTTCATACGACGTCGATTTCTTTAAAGTAGACGTTTCAAACAAGGATCAAGTAATAAAAGGAATAAACTACGTTATGTCAAAGTACGGTAGGATAGACATCTTAGTTAATAATGCGGGAATTGAAAGTTACGGTTCCGTCCACGAGGTAGATGAGGACGAGTGGGATAGAATAATGAACGTAAATGTGAAGGGAGCATTTTTGATGTCAAAATATACTATCCCTCACATGTTAGATAAGGGCGGAGTCATAGTAAATATTGCATCAATACAGTCCTTTGCAACGCAGAGGAGAGTTGTAGCATATACTACGAGTAAGCATGCATTACTGGGCTTAACTAGGAGTATCGCGGTAGATTATGCTCCTAAAATAAGGTGCGTTGCCGTGTGTCCGGGATCAATTAGAACACCATTATTAGATTGGGCTGCAGAAGAGGAGGTTGGGAAGGAAAACGTTGAAGAGAAGATAAGAGAGTGGGGAGAAATATATCCAATGAAGAGAGTAGGCAAACCGGAGGAGGTAGGGTATTTAGTTGCTTTCCTCGCTTCAGACTTAGCTTCTTTCATAACAGGACAGTGCGTTACAATTGACGGAGGACTAACTGCTCTAATCCCTATTAGCACTCCAGAGAAACGTTAGTTTCTTTAAAAAGTTCTTCGTCCTGAGTTCCAGATCTTTGAAAAGCTATTTTAACCTTATCACAATTTATGATATGAATGACGTCACTCGATAATGCGACAACCTTGTGCAAGAGAGCGTTAAATTACCTAAGGGTTGCAAAGAAAGCATTTGAAGAAGGGTTTTATGACGTTTCAGCAACTAATTGCCAGATCTCTGCTGAATTGCTAATAAAATCTACTTGCTTTTAGGTTTTACATATCCTCAAACGCATAATGTCAGAAAACTTCTTGCGGAATTAGCTCACATTACTAAAATGGACGAAATAAATAAGATAGTCAAGGAAAAGAGGAAAGACCTCAGCTTAGTAGAGTTAAGCAGAGTTGAAGGGCAATACTCTCTGGTTGATATTGACTCTGAGCTTGCAACTGATTGCTTGGATACTGTAGAAAATACTATATTACCTTTAATAAAGAAAATATGGGGTAACAAGTGGTGTGGGGATTAGATTACATAAAGTACCTGGAGAACAATTGGCTTAGCATTGCGAAGAAGGTTAAAGCAATTGCAGAAAAGCACGGCAAGGTTGATAAGGTAATAGTTTTCGGTTCGGTAATTAAGGGGAAGGTGACGGGAAGTAGTGATTTAGATATTGCGGTATTTTATAACGAGGAGCTTACAAGCAAGGAAAAGATAAGGAGAACCTTGGAAATCCTAGATGAGGTGAATGAGGAGATTGCTGACATAGACCTTCAAGTCCTATCGAAGAGCGAGGAGGAATTCTTCCTTAAGTTTGTTGGGGAATACGTAGAAGTATAAAGCAGGCGTAACCTTAAGTAGGGTTTCTATGCACGTGCAAAACTGTATGCTTATTAACTTAACGTGCAAGTTTTATAATATGAATTGGACGCTTACAGTCAAGAACTTTGGTCCGTTTAAGGATTTATCAATAGACTTGAAACCGCTGACGATATTTATAGGTAGGAACAGCACAGGCAAATCGTTACTCCTGAGGCTTTTGTGGAGCATTTCCTCTGCTGAGCCAAAGGATTTTGAAAAGGAATTTGAGAATCTAGGAGGATATTCAAAGAAAGGTACGCTTTCACTAAAGGATAAGGGAGCCGTAAAGGAGTACGCAAAGCTCTACATGAGGGCGTTTTCCATCTCCTTACTTAAAGGCATTGAGAAAAAGATTAATGACGTCTTAGGTATATCAGGGGGAATAAAAATATCCTCAGAACTTACGACTCTAACTGTAGGGTCTTCAATAGAACCCAGCTTAGATGAATTAGTAGAGGTTGAGGTTGAAAGGACTTCCCCTCTAAGTCTAGTTTTTAAGGTTAAAGGAGAAGAGGTAAGAGAAGATAATATATATACAAAGGACGATTTAGATGACGTGTTGTTCACGCGTTCCATGCATTTTACTTATTCGTTATTTTACCCACTCCTTAACCCTGGAGTAACAACGTTTCTAGTAGACGGTAGGGCTAATTTAACTGAGTTCTTACAGTCATCTATAAGGTTATATGACCTTCTAGACCCAGTAAGTAAAGAATACGTTGATTCCTACTATAAACTCTTAAATGAGTTTAATGAGGGCAAAGTCGACATAAGCATGTTGAGGGATTTCTTAGACGAACTAGGCTTTAAGGTGGTAGAGAAGGACGGGTTTAAATTGCCTTATGTGGAAATGTGGAATAAAACTAACTTGCCCCTTTCACAAGCTCCTTCAGGGATCAGAGAATCGCTTTCTATTGCCTTAGCTTTAGGAAGTCAAGGAGTCTCAGTAGTCTATATCGAAGAACCTGAGGCACATCTACACCCTAAAGCACAGAGGATATTAGCGAAACTCATAGCAAACGCCGTAAATAATGGAAAGTATGTCCTTCTCACAACACACAGTGATTATCTACTTTACTCTCTGAGTAATATTATAGCATTATCACGTAAAGGAACTGGAGCCTTAGAGCCAAATAAGGTGGCTGTTTATTTGCTGAGGAGAGAAGGCGAATTTTCTAAAGCAGAAAAAGTTAGGGTAGACGAAGAAGGAATCTCTGAGGAGGAGTTTACGAAGGTTGCAGAAGAAATTCTAGACGAGAGGGACTATATATTTGGTTGATATTTGCAAACTTTCAGAGGCCATTAAATGCAAAGTAATTAACCTTGACGAAGTAATTACGTCATCGGAAAAGCACGCTGATTTCTTAGTACAATGCGAGAATGTAGTAATAGTTATTGAGGAGACTAGAAAAATGAAATCTACAGACATTATCCAGGTAATCGAGACATTAAACGATGTAAAGAGGAATAAGAAAAAATATGATATTAAATCGGAACCTCAAGAATTCTTTGGAATAGTACATTTCACCAAAAGTGCTGATCCTATTTCAATTAAATTTCTTTCAACCAAGACGGGGAAAGATTTTATTTTAGATAAAGCTAACTGTTGTGAAGATTTAGTAAGGAAAATTACACATATCACATTAAGGCGGTAGTGCGAGGGCTATTGGCTAAGCCTTGAGTTTACGTAAGTCATGGAATACTCAGTATATTTCTATTTTAACGTTAAAATTTTCACATCAATTTAATATAATAGCCGACATAGTTAATATTACTCTAAAGTCCCTCTCGCCGTCTTATTAAAGCATCAATGCTCTCGTCTTTAGATTCCGAAATTTTAATGTTACTATACTTATCGAATTCTCTTCTTACTTTATTAAACTCGCTAGATAAGCTAGTGGTTAATAGCTTTACTTTTACCACTGCGTATCACCGCTCTAGGGTCTAAGCCTAACTTTAAATATTCTTCAAGGTCTTGTATTTCTTTTGTAATTAAGACTCCGTCCTCATCTATATCAACATCAATACATTTACCGTCCTTTGCAATATCTTTTGCTACATCAAGGTTATGCGTAGTCACCAAGACTTGGGAAGGTATACTGGAAAACCAAGCAACTACCTTGCCCAATAATGAAGGGTTAAAGTGGGACTCAATATCGTCCCATAGAATTATACTAGGCTTTAAGTACTCATATAATATCCTCGAAATTATGTAGATTTTAATTCCCTCTCCAACGTCGTTAAGTCTTACCCTCTTGCCATCCTTTCTAATTAAGTAAAAAGTATAAGTTCCACCAAAAGGTTCTAACGTCATTGTTAAATATTTCTCAACGTTAATCTCGTTAATTTCCCCAAAAATCTCAGTAAATATTTCAGTATAGTTAGAAATTTCCTCCCAATTATCTTTTATAAATTTAGCGTAACGAGCCATTAATCTTGGACTTAAATATAAAGCCTTTGCCTCTTTTTTATTTTTACCACTTTTAACATATTTTATAATATCGTCGTATTTTACCTCATCTCCCCTCAGCTCCGGAGGAAATGCAGTATTATAAAACCTATATATGAACTTGTTACCTTTTTTAACTCCGTGAAGATACGCCAATAACTCCAGGGCGTCATTAAATCCCGGAGGTTTCTGTTCAGGGTCTGAGAGTAAATAAATTGCGTCCAAAATCGTAGTTTTTCCGGCGTTATTTGCGCCAATTATAACATTAACCCTATCAAGGTCGAGTTTACCGTACTTTATCCCCCTAAAGTTCTTAATCTCTATCTCGCTAAAACCTGCTTTCTCGACTTCATTTACTACAGTTACTTCCCCCTCATAAACGTTCAGCGAATTCACTTTCACTCTTGCAGTATTATCTCCGCTATTGGCAACCAAGTAAATTGAACCCTGATGCCTTGGCAATCCGAGTGAAAAAAGAACAGAGTCGTCTATCCTTAACTCTACCCTCTCGTTAGCCAGAAGCTTCAATGTATGACAGCCTGTTAAATCTCTACCTGCATTAATCGTTTGGCATTTGCCATCTTCATTTACTATTATTAATCCAGTCCTAGAGTAATGAGGATCAAAACCTATTGCAATACTACCTTTAGAATAATATTTCCCACACCCACCCAACATCTTACCGTGGCATTCCGGTACAGCGTCTGGTTCACTTTCTGCAAAGAGCCCTAATATGAGGTTATCAGCATCGCCTTCATAACAATAGCTTAACTCCAGATATAAGGGAGTTTTCACTTCCCTCTTGGAGTATAGATAAGCTAATGAATTCTTCTCGTTATTAAGCAGGAACTCGTCATTTACTTCTGATTTACTTTCACATTTATCGTATTTAATCACCTTAAAATCCTCCGGGTATGAGAGAGTAAACACCTTGTCCTTAGGGTATTCATTATCATTACCCTTAAACAAGTAAACGTAACGAGTTTGAGTATTAACGTAAACGTATAGTTTACCTTTTTCTCCATACGCATTTAAGACCCTTTTATTGTCGTCTAAGACGTAATAACCTTTAGCGTCAAAGTTAATAATCATCAGCCCTTGCTTGCCTTTAACTCTATATAGCATACTATAAAATTCGTGAAAAGAGATATATGTATTTACAAGATTGGAGGAAGTTATTAAAAAGTGAGTTTCTTTGAGATTTCACTAGGTCAAATTACCACTAGTTAGTATTTCGATCTCTCTTATCTCCATTATTTCACATTAATAGCCCCTATGCCTAGAATCTCAGATTAAACTTTGCTTTAACATAATTCAGTTTATTTATTGGGTCGTCGACATTAGGAATTGTTATATCTCTACCGTCCACTGTTATGACGTGCCAGTCACCAATTTCCTTAAAATCTGGAGATATAAAACTAGATGATACAACCTCCTGCCTAATATTCACTACGCTTATCGTTTTCACCTCACTCCAAGGTACTACCAGATCACCTTCTAACCTGTTAACGTTAAGCCTCTTTCCTACTTTCACTAATTTAATTATTCCAAATATTCCTCCTGCAATAAATACTAGAGATAAGGATAGTCCTATCATTTTATAAATAAAAAAACTTACGGAGAGAGTTAATAATAAACCAAAAATTCCAAACAGTATAACAAATAACAGAACAAGAACTCCTACTGCAATACCTAGTACTCCTACAAAATTCTTTGTCCTTTCAGCCCTATTTAGTGTATATATTCCGTCATTTATTGCTGCATACAAAGGAATAAGAACCCTAGGCGTCAGCAGTTGATATTTAGTCTGCAAAGGGTTAAGTACTACAATTTCGTTGTAGCTAAGTTCTCTCATCAAGATTTTCGTCACAAGACAAATTATATGCTTTTCTGACTCATGGCGTGAGTCAAAATTACGTAAAGTTGACTCATACTGTGGGTCAAAAACATGATATCTGGATAGTGTTAATGGTTTGTCAAAATCTGTCATAGCACTAAGATCTTTCTGTTTGACAAACATTAGGAGAAAATTTAAGGAGAATTGCACTATATTCCACAATGAACATTGTACTCAGAATCCTTTGGACAGGGGGAGTAACGAGAGTCGCCCTAGAAGAGGCTAGAAATATTCCGGGCTCTAAGCTAATAGTTTACAGAAAAGCAAGGACGTATTACGATTTATCAAACGTGAACTTACAAGTGCTCTTTGAAGGAAAATCAAAGGCAATATACCGCTTCATAACTTCAATTTATGCGGGGCATAGGGGAGAAGAAGCCACTGTCGACCTAGATAGGATAATTAAAGCTAAGGACTTAATTAAAGGACCTTCACTATTCCACGACCAATTTGCCGGATTAACGGGTTACCTTCGTTGGAGGAAGTATAAGGAAGATTACGCAGTTTACATTCACGAGACTTCCTTAGATTCTCAAGGAATAAAGTGGGCTTTACCAAGATATCTGGAGAAGAAGATCCTGTCACACAGTAAGCTAATAATAACTAACAGTAAGTGGAACGCCCAAATACTCTCTTCTCACGGTTTTAAGTCAGAGGTCGTTTACCCTGGATGTTATCCTAAAGAGAAGATTAACCTGGAAAGGGAAAAGATAGTCGTTGCAGTATCTTTATGGGATGAAGGAAGGAAGCCTGAAATTTACGGGAAATAGCCAAGAGGATAAAAGGTAAATTGATTATGGCGGGCTCTTGGGCTAGGAATGACACACTGGAGGAGTTTAAGAGGAAATACAAGGAAGTAATAGTTACTGGCCCTTTGAAAGAGGATGACTTACATGCTCTTTACGATAAGGCTTCTGTCTTGATAAGGTTCGGTTTCAATGAGAAAGGCCCTGGAATGGGGGTTTTAGAAGCAATGTCCCACGGTTTACCGGTTATAGTGAATGATGGATTAGGTAGTAAGGAGTTAATTGACGGTAACGGTTACGTAGTAAGGGACTGGGAGGAGGCTGTCGATAGGATTAATGAAATTCTGGAAGATGAAGATCTGAGGAGAAAGATGAGCGTTAGGTCTTGGGAGATAGCTAATGAGCTGAGTTGGAAGAACCACGCAATGAGGATTAAGGAGTTAATGGATAGGTTGAGTTAAGAGTAGCCGCTGTTAAACTTGTACCGAATTAGGACTAAATCATTACATGTAAACTTTCTTCAGTTAAATCTCATGAACTAGATAAGATTTAAAACTAATAGGAATACATAAATAAATTATGCAACAAGCAACAGTAGTAGAAGATGCAATAGCCACTTACCTACCTAGTGAGGTAGTTTACTTTGATGGATCATCAGCAATTCTTCCACAAGACTATGTACTAAAAGAGGGCAACCTAAGGCTATTTGTGCCTAAAAGCAAGATTGGTGACGTAGTTAATGCTATGGAGAACGCGGGATTCCATGAGGAAAAAATGGAATCCAAAGAAGAGAAGTACTCCTTAGTAATGAAGATTTATAATATTTGGGACCTTCACGTTAGAATATATCCCGACGGTTTTATTGATTCCCACTTTGAAGTTAGTAGAGAATACCTTGAGCACTTAAACTATGAAACAATACCTTCAATTTATGAACCTTTTGAGTTCTATAGGACTGCTTACAATAAGCTTCACATATTTGATGCAGTAGCTAAAAAGTGGATAAAAGAAGTGAGAAGTAACTATCTAGTCACTTTAAACCCTCCCAATGCTTTAACTCAGTGGAAACCCATATCAGTAATTGCTGGAGTATTGGCAGGTATAGGATTCATTGCATATGCACTTTCAAGGCTAGATAAGGGAGAAGTAAGTGAGAATTGAAGGTATAATATCTCAGAATAACGAACTATTAGTAGACGGATGTTTACGTAAAGGAGAAAATAAATTTCAAAGCAGATTTAAAATAGATACGGGATTTATAGGCTACGATGTAGCCATTCCTGCTAATATCGCAGGCGAATTAGGATTAAACCCTTCTAAAGTTGAAAAGTTCTCCATTGCCTCTGGATCTATAAAATTGCTCGCAGGAGACGATGTTATTCTGTGCTTAGGAAATAAACAGTATAGGGCTTCCTATGTTATCTACTACAGTAGAGTTCCTTTACTTTCCGTTAATTTCCTCAAAAATATAACTGAAATAATGATAGTTGATTTTATCAGGAATTCGGTAGTAATAGTACTAAAGTAAATGACGTCATTTTCTTATTACCTTTAATATTCTCTATATTAAGTTAAACCGTAAATAAGAAGTGTTAGCGTTAATAACTCATCTAACTCAATGGTTCAAGCAGTGTTGTTCTACATTGAACTAGTATAGAAACAATTACTTTGATTTACTGTTACAAGTTATTTACACGAGCTCAATTCTCCTTAAGTTATTGGTAAGTAGGGAAAGTAATTATAAAAACTTATCGTAATTCATTTCAGATTGTATAAGCAATATGTGGAGAAGAGGCATATAGTTCTCCTATTACATAATACAGAAAGAGAGAAAGAAAGTTTTCCATAAAAAGTTATTCTAAGTTGTCATCTTTTTCTATAAATAATTTTTATCGCGTCATTCGTGGAAAGGGATTTAAAAAGCTTACTTTGTTTTTCATCAATTTTCATGCTTAACCCCTAGTAAATTAAAAGAAGATCGAAGAAAAATGATGGACATATACAAACTAAACTTCGGTGTAAGGTTAGCAATAGCCTTACTTGGTCTAGCATTAGCAGCAATGGGAATGGTACACATATTTTCAGCAGAAATAAGCGACTCAGGCTTAATAGGTTAAAGTTTTTTAATATTATAAGGGATATCTTTTTAAGTTAATACTCAACTTTTTCTCGTGTTAATTGAGAAAGAGAAGTTAATTCTCTCAGAGCTTCTATATTACTTACAAAGATTCGGGGATTTAAATCCTAAGGTTATTGGCGCAATATCAAGAATTAAGGATGCTGATAAGGTAATTGATTGGCTCAGGAAAAATTTTGAATATAGATTAGCACCATTTCCAAGGTGGGAGGCTTTAGGATTAAGAAAATATTATGTGACTATTTATTCAAACTATTCTAATATTTCCTTGTATGATTTATATGACCTCTTTGATGGTACTCCAACCTTTATCTTAAGGGACGTTCTTAACCCTCTTGTGATTAATCTTCTAATTTATTATAACTCCTCAAAGTTTGATGAGGTTCTAGACTATTTGCAAGGTGAGGGAATAATTTACCATTACGATATTCATGAGGTTAAGGAAGAAAAATTCTACCCAATTGATTACTCAAACTTTGATTTCGAAAAGAGGGAATTTACTGGACTTCTATCTTCTCCTAAAGAATCCTTTGAACTACCGGACTTAACTGAAGGATTTACTCCAGATGATATTGACGTTAAAATTATAGGTAAAAAACAAGCAAAATCCGTTTCCTCACTTAAGGAAATATCTACCCTGTTAGGAATTTCATTTAAAGACGTCCTTTATCATACTCAGGCTCACGTTATAGGCAAGGGACTAATAGTAGGATACTCGATATATTTATTCAAGCCAGATTTTAGGCTTGAAATAAGCTTTGGAGAGAAAGAGACTTTAGAGGAACTTAGTAGGATACCCAGCATGTACCTTAGTTATAAGTTGGATGATGGAATTTACTACGCTCATGTATTTGATAACTCATCTAGGCTATTAGATTACCTGGACTTCATCTCTAGTCTAAAGAGTAGGGATACTATAGAAGTTTACATTCATCCATTTAACTCAAAGTATATGCTAACTGCATCAATTCCTTATGAACACTTCCAGAACGGAAGGTGGAACTTTAACACTCAGGTTATGATGCTAAGGGCAGAGAAGTTTGCAAAGTCAATAGAGAAAAACGAATAGATAAAAGCAGTACTGACAAGTTAAATAACGACGCCAGCTATTGCTTTTAACGATAGTAAGTGTAGATATAGTATCGTTATTAAGTTATAAATTGAGCTTACATTCTTTTTATATGAAGTGCATTATCATTTATGGACGTCTATTATTCAAGATAAATATACTTAGAAATTTTAATGAAATTAAAAGGAGTAAGATAAACTAGAATTCAATAAAAATGACTACTATGTATGCAGATGCTGTTTTTTAGCGTAGCTATCTTGAAGATAAACGAAACAATAATTAACTGCCGGCTTCTTACCTAAAACTTTATTGTCAGATTATGTAATATATTACACATGGCAGAAGTTCTAGTTCTTTCGAAAGTGCTCTCAGCGTCTCTAAGCGATACTGAAGTTATGAACCTTTTGGCGGAAATTAAGGAAAGCGACCTTGAAAGAAAATGTGGTATAAACAGGGAGACCGTCTGGAAGAAAGGGAAGGTAAATGAAATTAGTAGGGAAACAAAGGAGAAACTGGTCTCATTCATACTTAATGAATACGGCACAAAGAGAGGGTTAATGATGGTTGCTGAAGTGAAGAGGTACTCTTACGTTCAGATACTTCTAGAGCTTATTAGAGAAGGACTTAGCGAAGAAGAAAGAAGGAGCTTGAAGTTATAATAGAGAAGGAAAGCGTTGTGAAAGGCAAATAAGCTTCTCAAGGACATTAATCGTAAATGAGAAAAGAAGATAAATTAAGTACTAAATTTAGCTGGCATGAACCTAGCATAATCCGTATAAATATCATTTTGATACACTTTAATACTAGTTTCTGTAAAAACACAGTAAATCAAAATACTTATTAAGTCCACTACATAAAAGTGTATTATGCCAGAGTACATTGCAAGGTATATCGTGAGGAACAGGGAGATCACCGTTAAGTATTCTGCAGAGAATGATGACGAAAGCGTTAAGCTGGCTAATTCCATTTGCGAAAAACTAGAGGAGAGAGACATTGAGGAATTAATTATAGATAAAATAATTGGTAGTATTATAAGTGCAACTATAGGTAATTCAATAGCAGAGGATAATAAGGTTCTGGGTACTGTACTAGGCGCAATATCTGGAGCCTTAATAGGTCATATTATAGATAATTTCATAACAGAAACCATTTATAGTAAGAAGTACCCTTGCATTAGACCCAGGCAACTATCGGAGTTACATAAGTATGTGGATATTAAGAGATTAGAGGACGCAGTTAATGCACGCTAATTAGATAAGGAGTGACATGAACATTCTCTTCATCACGTTTTACTAGGATCTTCTAACTTAATCCTCTTATAGCCGAACTCTATGGTCAGAACTCTCTCCCTTTGAGAATGCTGTATGAAACGCATCAAATACTCTCATACCTTGTGATATAAGTATGGAAGCCCTTAAAACTCTATCGTCTAAACTCCTAGTGATCTCCATAACTGACGTGACGATCCAGGCCGTATTTCTTGCTAACTAGCATTCAGATATGTAGCTAAAGAAGTAGTTATGTAATTTTTATAATCCTTTAGGATACGTAGAGCCTTTTCCTTAGAAAGAAATCAGTATCAGCGTAAACCAATTTCCTTCTCAGCTTCTTCCCTAATCATCTTCTTCAGCTCCTTAATAGGGATGTCTGGCAATTTTTTACCCTCTTCTTCCAACGCCTTTATTGGGTCCTTTACTCTGGGGATTAACATTATCCCGTAAGGTAGATCGACAACGTAAAACTCGTTGGAGTTAAACTTCTCTCTAATTTCTTTAGGCAAGTAACCCTCCCTTTACTATCAACCTTAACTATCATAAGTTAACTATAAGAAGACTCCTAAAATCACTTAATAGTATCCTTGCATTCCTATTATACGTTTTTAACTTTAAAAGATAAAGTATACTTGAAGTACATTGATAAACACTATTAACGTTGAGGAACTTATAAATTATGATATAGATGATGAGAGTCTAAGGTATATACTTAAGGGAATGTACTTCGGTCTGGAGGACGATAACTTCCTTAATAATCTCTGTAAGAAATTGAAGATCAACTTAACAGGCAAAGGGTTGGACGAATACTTGAGGAGCTTAGATTATGTAATTTACTATGCAAAATATAGTAAATTTAACAATTGTTATAACGAATTAACTAACAGCTTATCTGGAGAGGTAACTCCCAAGGTAATTGAACGTAGCTTAACTATACTCTCTCTATATGATATTGAGGTCTATCGTAAGAAGTATGACCTCATTAACTCCCCCTATTTTCGGTATTTACTAATTAAAAAACCTAGAGAAAATGCAGTCCTTGCGAATCTTAGACTCCCACGCTATTTAGACGACATTAAGTACTTCCTAGAGAGGTACAAATTGGTCGGACTAGAAGACTTCATTAGAACGATTAAGGAAGACGGGACTAAAGACGTTCACGTTACTTTATTCCTCCTAGTTTATTACCTATCTTTACTCTATAAGGAAGGCATCAGGTTTAAGATATTCTCTTCTGACGAGCCTTCCTTCTGGATAGTAATCACTCTTGAGAATTTAGATAAATTAACTGAAGTTAGAAGGGAGTTATTGAAGGAGTTCCCAGAATATGAGGACGAAATATACGAGATACAAGGAATGGTAGTAGAATAACTTAAATTAGCTCAACTAACTTACTATTATTTACTTTTCTGTTTAGTATCCTTAGAATTTCCTCTGTTATACTGATAGCTAATTTTATATCAAAGCTCACCCTAAATATAGACTTATTGCAATATTCTATTGACTTAATTCTAAGTGGATGAGATGGTGTGGGAAAACTAGTATACATTATTTCAACAACTCCGTTTGACATAAGGCGAGCTTTTATAGTCGGTGGATACTCTATTTTAATCTCATCTATTCGAGTATTAGGTCTTAAATTCTTTAGTCTTTTTAAATCTCCATAATGATCTGCTAGAGTTCTAAGAATCGCTAATGAACTAATTAAGTAATCTAATTTCTTTTTCTCGAATTCTGTTATAATATTGTTATTTACTAGCCTAGCAGTAGCATCTCGTAAAATATTATATAACGTCCTCTCACGGATTCCGCTACTTCTTCCATCACTAACATTAAGAAACTGCAGCCTTCGTTTCGGCGACGAATTATATGCAATGAAAATTACTAGCTCCCAAAATAAACTTCTAATGCAACTTCTTATAACCTCTTCTGATATGTTTTGTATATTTCTACATTCATTGATTATTGTTTCAACATTGTACACAAAATGATAAAGACTTACCCTTATTTTTAAATGTAACTATAACTAGTAAGTAGACTTCCATTTAGATGTTATTAAGTACATACATAAATTATTACTAATTGTGCTTAAAAACTAGTTAAGAAAAATGGTTACTCGAAAGTTCAATATCTTTTTATGAAATAAAGCCATTAGGGAACTACCAAAATAGATCTATATAACAAGAAAAATTCTATATAAGATAAATTAGTTCCTAAGTATAATAGATGTTTAGATAATACCAAATTCTACTTGGAAATATTTATAAACAAAAAGAATACTATATTAAATTATGTCAGTTAGTAATAAACTTCTAGACTATTTTGAAAAACATAGAGAGATTATACAAAAGATAAAAGTAAAGGAGATAACAGAAAATTTCCAATATACTAAGGAACAGACAAGTAGCTCAGAATTTGAGTTACAAGGTCCCAGCCTAGTATTTATAGGCAATCAAGCACCAGGCGAACCTAATGACCTCAAGCAGTCATTAATGACCTCTTGGGCTTTTATGGAAACGTACAACGGGGATTTCAATATAGAGATACTAATAACAATTTGGGGACCTATGTGGAACACAGGTAAAGATTCTGATAACATGTTTAACTTTGAATTTAGCGTAGTCTCATCAAATCCTCTAAAGATAATATATGACAATAAAGAATTAGGTATAATATCTAGCACTTACTGTGGATTTATGGCAAAATATAATGATATAAATGAAATTGAGAAAAATTTTAATAATGCTTGTAAAAAGAAATCAACATAAATGACATAAAGTAAAATTCCTTTTATCTATTGCATATAGGGAGAGAAGTGTGGGCAATAAATACATATCTTGTGCTGAATTATTCTTAGAAGAAGCTAAAAGAGATTTGGAAGCCGCAGAATTACTATATAATGGAAAGTATGAAGAGCAGTCTCTATTCTACCTGCAACAGGCTAATGAGAAGTCTCATAAGGCTTTTAGATGCATTATACAATACTTATTTCAGAGCCTTCCTGAAGGAATAGGAAAGTGTTTAAAAAGTAAGTTAAATAGGACATCACCGTATTATGCTATCATATACGCTTCTACTTATCACATTAAACAATTTAAAATTGATGACATCGAAGAATTTTTTAAGAATAAGTATTCTCACGATACGGTAAAAGGATACTATGAAGAACTTGAAGAATTTACTAGGGAATTTAAGTTCCTAAAAAACGTGTTACTATTTACATTATCTAGTATATCAGAAAATGTAGCCAAACAAGCAGAAATATTAATTAAAATAATTATGGAAAAAATTATAAGTGAAGAAATTAAAGAATTAAAAGATTATTTAAATGAAGATAATGAAGAAAATACAAAAAATACAAATACACAGTATAATAAGGAAGAAGAGTATATAAAAAAGATTTTTGAATATAACAAGGTTCTTAGTGATAAAACGTATTTAGCAATATTAAATATGTTACTTTCAATATTAAGCTCATTAGTTATCTCCCATATAATAACTACATTTGATGAAAAAAGAAAGGCCGAGTTCAATAATTATTTTACTTATATAGTCGAAATCACTTCTTATTCACTTATATCTTATAAATTATTAATAATATTAAATTTATTATTAAATAATTATGCAGAGATATCTAGATATCCTGATATTAAAAACGGTAAATCTACGAAGAGTCGTATACCAAGTTATATATCTCAAAACTTAAAGCTAATTCTCGATTCTTCTAAATTTCCATTAGATTTTATAGAAAGACTATTTAATTTTATAAAAGATATAGACAGTAAGTTTGGAGATTTATGTAAGAATTTACATCAGAATAATATTACTGAAATAATAAAACGGTTAGATGAGTTCTTATCAACTAATAGAATAAACTTCTCATCGTTAGAGGATATTATTAATGCATTAAGTCAAAAACTTAAGGGGAGCTAACTGGCGTATATTAAGTACAATAGTTTTAGATCAATTAGATTTATTTCAAATTTATATATTACATAAAATTATCTCAAGCCAAATTCTCTAGCGTAATTAAAGTGATTACGTCCTACGTATGCCCTCAAAGTAACAGACTTATGGTTTAGGCATTCGACAGCTGCGACAATGGCCCTATGGTCTCCATCAATAATTCTTAGTTTATCCTTAACACATTCCAAAATTAATGGATAAGATAAATAAGACCTCACTTTATCAAAATTGTTTAATACATCAAACATATCATGCTTTATATCCTGAACGTTCTTTTTTGTCGCAGTCCTATAGGCTTTAGCAAGCTTCTCTATCTCTTGCTCTATATTACCACTGCACATTATATTTCTTATAGTTTCAGCAGCATTTCTGGCGTTATTCTTACGACCTAATAAATAGCTGCGTGAAAAAGCTTCAGTCCAATCTCCTATTAGTTCTATGTCAAAAATATCATTGCAATCGAGTTCTCTCAGTCCCCAGTCGCTAGGTAGAACTTCTATATAATTTCTTTTACTTTTTAGGCACATAAACAATTCCTTAAGCATATTTTCATCGTCACAGTTAACTTCCTTAAATTTACTAGCACAAGGAAAATAATTTCTTGTTTTATTTTCTAACTGTATCCAAGACCAAATAACCTCTGCCGTACATATTCTGCTCATGATTAAAGATTAGGTTAATTATACATATTTAAATCATATACAACCTTTGTATAATGCTTTATTTCTGATATGCAAATATTTTGTTTAAGGTAAAGATAGGAGGTAAGAATATAGAAGTAACTTACAGTTTTAAAGAAATCCCTAGTATCAAGGTAGAGAATAACTTTGTAACTCTATACTGCTCATTTCTCTCGGATATAATTGAAGGTAGACTGCAAACGTTCTTTTCATGAAAGAGACCTATAAAGTTTCAAGGCTTCTTTTACCAACTCCTTATTCGAGCCTTTCTTAAGGTTCTCCTTTATGTCCTTAACAAGCTGTTCATCCTCTTCCTCGTTTTCCAGTATAACTTCATTATAAGTGACCTTTGCCATTTTGATCCATTTGGTATTTTAAACGTTTTACTGTTGATTTAACCAGGTAGTATTAACACTTACCTTAAATCCCCTTCACCTTTAACTCTATAGAGAGAATTAGTATATTGCCATAACATTACTTGAAAAATATTCCATGCACCTAGCCTATTACTACGACTCCGTCCAATATACATAATTTGCCACCAATATAACTCTGGTATAGTACATTTTCAGTCATTAAGAAGTAATAAGTAAAGCTAGCCGTTTAATTTAAATGATTGGTTTAATACATGCTGGCCAATTAGACAAAACCTTTCGACCTACTGCTTCCGCAATTTCTCCATTAATCTCTCTAAATTTAAATAAGACTTCTTTACGTCGAAGTCTATCCTTACCAGACCTAGGTTCTTAATCAAAGATATCGTAGTACTCGCAATGATATAATGGTATATTGGAACACCTTCGTAATTATCAAAATACAATTCTATATAATAAGGATCAAGGTAAGCATTATCCTGCAATAGGACACACAATAACGAGTTAAACTCCTCCTTTGAAAATCCTTGAGGCAAGTCTAAGATCTCCATGAACACGCTTATTAACTTGTTTTTATTGTCAAAACCTAAGGTTACATCTGAATTAAATTTAAGTCCTATTATGCTCTCTTTTTCCACAGGTTCTCTGAAGATTAAACTGAAAGAGTTAGGCCCAACAACCTTAATTGTAGGTCGCTTAGTTAAGTTGTGCTTAACAAATATAGATCCTGAAAACTCCGGCATGCACAAATGCTGTTTTGTTAACCTAGTTAATATTCTTTGATAAAGTGTGGCATTCTTAAGGAGTAACTAGTAGTTACGATGAAAGCCTTCATGAGAAAGTTATTATTGCCAATTATAGTCAGGACTCCTGAGCAAGCTCACGTTTAGGTGAGCGATAATGAGTTATTAACCAAATTCTTGCTAATATTAACGATAATGATGCTAAATGTATATTGAAAGAATACCTACTAGTAGATGATATAAAAGACCTGGCAGATGCAAAGAAGCTTGCCTCCTTAATTCTGTGGCTTAAACGCATAGAGCTAAAAGTAGTAGACGTTAGCTTGTTTGAAGAGCCTCGTTTCATAGACGACTGCGATTGGGAAGAGTGGAGCAGAATAGCTAAACGCGTGAAAGAAGAGTTGATAAATGAGGGAATGGAAGATATTGCAAAACAATAGTTTGTCCCAGGGCACTCGTAAGTTATCTTACTAGGAATATTTCCCAAGACGAGGTATCTTTAAGTATTAGCGGATACTTTGCCTTATAGTAGTCTGGAAATTTCTTCTATATTTTATCCGCACATTGGTCTTATGCCTTGTAATGATAGTCCCTCTTCCATTTCCCGCTTTCAAGTACCCTCGAATAATATTACCGAATTCCTCATTGTCATTACGATATTTGTTATAATTCTCTATAGATTGAGTCATAATGAACGCGTAAATGAGTCCATTAGATAGTATTCCCTATCTCCTTTAGGGCTTAAATGACAGTATATTTATTTTCTTGTATATTATTTCATGAAACTTTAAAGCCATAAGAGGATATAATTAAATAAGAAACGCAGACCGAATCCCCTTCTACGCGGGAAGGGGATGTGTAGTCGGCGGTAATGATTTTATAGTCTGCTAGATTATCTACTCACGTTTATCAACATGTCATCTTTCCTATTCTTCTCACGTAATAAGCTCTAAATTTGATGAAAGTCTTTTCTTCAAGGCTTGTAACTCTCTTTCCCTATGTACCATATTCATAAATATCATATTCTGAAATATGATATTTAAAATTATGATTAATGTCTAAATGAACAGCGGTTTTACAGGGCAGTTCGTGAGTCCTTTGTGAGTTCTTATAGAATTATAATAATTATATGAAAATAATTAATAATATGGTATTATCCCATTAATTTCCTTGTAAAACTCCTTCCGTCCAACTGTTAATGTATATCAATTATTTAATCACAAAATAATTGAGTGTAAAAAGAGCATGAGTTCCCCTTATATGATATTCGCTCATGAGATAGCTTTGAATTTGTTCCATTATTTTTATTACTTATCATATTTTGTCGGTAGGATGATCTTTCTTAAATTCTGATAATAATTTCATTTGAAATAAATTATATTAATTGTTTTACTTAGATAGAGAATTTATCGTAATGCCTAATGGTCTTTCTTAACTATCCATCGCGTAGTTTCTCGCCTTTAGATAGCGCTTAAAACCTCACTATACAATATTCTACTCATGGAAGAACTAATTAAAAAGGCTAAAGAGTACGACATCGCTTAATAATTGACGCCATTTCAAGGAGAGACCCTAAGGGCGCGATTAACTTGAGCTGGCAAAGAAATACTTTGCAGAAGTAGAGAAAGGTGACGCAATACACGCTTCGGAAAAGGCTTATAAAACTGATGAAGAGGTCGTTAAGGCACTGGCAGAGAAGTTCAACATTCCTGAATATCAACAAGCGTTGAAAGAAGGGAGGTGGTACACTTATTGGTTAGCTTCAGCAGTTAATAGACTGGCTAAAGGTTTAGGTGATTGGGTTTTAAACGGTTGGAATTCCGCCTATACTCTTCACGTATGGGGATTTCATGAGGCAAAGCTTTCAACTGCAGACATTACTGAACATTTAAGAAAAGTTAAGGAAATGTTGGATAATGCTAGAAAGGTAATAGGAAAATAGGGTTTCTAGTTATTTGGATGTTCTGCTACCTTCAGTATTAATATTTTAGGTATAATTTTAGGCTTATCTGTTGTTATCTCATTTCTTTTCCTAGTACGTATTTTTATCATTTAACTTGGGCAATTTTAAATTCTGATAAACTAAAATAAGGGGTATTCTGCCTAATAATATGACGATCTTATAACACTATACACACCGGTGATTTAGTTTCATACTTAGTAGCGTGACGACATTTATTAAATCCTTATGGATAAGCTTTATCAAATATCTTATAACAAGGCTGAGTTGCAAGTAAAGCTGTTATATTAGTATTGTACCTTACCAACACTCCATTTTTACCACTCCAATCTCTCATCTGGGTCTCCTATTACTAGTCTGGTTAGCTCAACTAGATAATCTATTATAATTCTATAATCATGATTAGGATAGCGATTGTCTTTTTCGTCTAATGATAAATGAGTGCCAAAAATTCCATTAACTCCTGATACTCCTCTTAATATCTTTACACCCATGTTAACTAACTGTGAGACAGTATATACTCCGTTTAAAAGCGAGGAGGTAGAAAGGTTCCTAAGCTTAGTATAAAAGTTGAAGAGGTTTAGATAAGGATTTCCTATTTTAGTCTCCTAAGATAGCACTAATTCACCTCAAACAACTGCTATAAAATGAAATATGTAGCCATAATAGTTGATAGATACGAAAAGAGAGAGGGCTGTCACTAAGGTGGAAGACGTCAGTGGTTGTCCGCTATTACTAGTTATATATTGGGTAATGCTAAACTGTAGTTGATATGAAGTAAAACTTTCCACTAACGAGTATCATCCCTCTTCCCTGTTTCTGGCTATTCTATCTAAATTTATTAATTTCACATTAGAGAAGTATTATGTGAGCGAACTCAATATTTTGAGGTCTTTAGACCCTACTGATTTCGAGAAGTTTGTAGCGGAAAGATTATTGCCCGTACTAGGCCTAACAGTAATCTCTGTCACGGGTAGCCCTAACGACGCGGGTTGCGACATTGTCGCCTTCGATAGTAGGCTCGGTAATAAGTGGTGCGTACAGGTCAAGAGATACTCCGAAGAAAAGAAGGTGGGTCCAAGAGACGTCAGGGACGTAGTCCTAGGGATGGAGCACTATGGTTGTGACAAGGGCCTTATAGTCACCACGTCTGAACTTAACGGCCCTGCCTTAAAAGAGGCTAAGGAAAGGGGAATAGACTCTATCGATGGCTTAAGGCTATTGACTATAATAAGGCAATACAGTATCCCCATGCCTTTAACGTCAAAGTTAGTATCGGGCAATGGAATGAAGACCAGAAAAGAAGTTAAAACAAGGAAAGAAGAGAAGAAAGGAGAAGACAGGGAATACTCACCCTCCGTAAAGATAAAGGACGATGGTGCCTTCTTGCCTCTCACAGTGAGTGAAGCAGTGAGGATAGCAAAGGACAATCTTTCACGTTATAAGGAGGTTAAACTGGTCTCAGTAAAGGCCCATTTAAAGAGGTTATATTTCTTTAAGGTGAAAGTGAGTTATAAGTTAAAGGGTAGGAGGAGCCAAAACCTTATACTGGGCATAGACGGTGACGGAAAAGTATACGAAGAGATTCCTACTCTAGTGAAGAGCATTAGTTGTGAAGTTGAATACGAGACTGACTCCGAGCTCTATCATAGTGCAAGGGACAAATTGACGAAAGAGGCTGAAAAGCAAGCACCCGAGGGAGCGACTGACATAGAGGTAAAGATGGAGAGTTATAAGTTAGCATGGGTAGTCTCCTATTACATATTACGGTTCACCGTAGGCCTAACTGAGGCGGAAGTAGTCGTAGACAGACAAGGCAAGGTGAAGGAGACTAACTTCGATCCTTTAGATGAAGGAAAACTTAGGGAATTTTACGGGGGGAGAGTGATAAGACAAGACAAAGAGGTAAAAGTGGTCAGAGATTTCGACGATAAGTTCCTTGAGGAGCTTACTGTCAACGAAGTAGGTGAAGTTATAAAAAGTGCAAAGAGGGTGAGGCCGGAATATGCGGTTGAGTCGACCAGGGCGTTCTACCACATTCAGGGAGGAGTTAGTAGGTTCAAAGAGGTAAGCGATGGAGTTAAGGTCGACGTCTTCCTCAATAACTATCACTACTTAACTAAAGTCGATAATGGGGGTAGGGTGGTAGATAGCGTGATAGTACCTGACGCTAGTGCATATGCAGGCACGGAAAAGGGGTATAATAAGAAAAGGAAGTGCCTAATAGTCAAGGAAAGAGATATGATAAACGTCATAAATGCGACGGGAGTAGTGGAAAGAAAGGAGGCACCTAAGGGAATATTTTCGAAGCTAAAGTTCTCGGTAAGTAATGCTATCACATCTGATTATTCCATAGACACAAACGACCCGCTAGATCTAGTGTAACTAATATAAGGCAACAGTAAGCGATATGCCGTACAGTTTATGTATACAACCTTTTGTGAGTGCATTGATTTACTAGAAATTCTTCAACCTCGCTGTATTTTAGTAGTACTATTTTGTACTTATCTTTATCTTGATTTATGTAAACAACATCCGGATTACTGTTAATACCGAAATACTGAAGAAATCTTTCCCAGACCTCATTAGGCAGGTTCTCTACAAGGTGGACACCGCATGCTATAATAGACCTACTATAGGGACCTAACAGTGCTTCCGGATGAGATGTAAAAATTAACCTAACTTTATGTTCTTTAAGTAATTCTCTTAATTTCTTTACCTCATTCTCCTCCATTCTCTTCTTCTTATTAAAGAGATTGAACAAATTTATACGCCTCCTCTACACTCACTGACTTTATAATTATCTTATCTGGCGTATCAGGGTCAAACAATCCCGAAACGGGATTGTAATGCTTCATTATTGCATATATTCCAAATTTTTCTACATTATACTTTTTCCTAAGTTCTTCGGAAAGAGGTGATAAAATTGAGAAAAACCTCCAGTTCTTATACCTTATTTCTTCAAGATTCAAAGCACCTACTCTCAAAATAAACTGTGTAAACGGCGGATTGTGTAAGACTTTTAATAACTTGGGCGATATCCTATTATAATCACTTAATAATATTAATTTTAATATTATTAAATCCCTTTTCAATAGTTCGTTCCATAAAACAGTCTTATCTCTAAAATCTAAGATTCTGAACGGCCTTAAAGATTCTACAAATACTTCTTTATATTCCACAAATATATTTGAACGCATTATAATTTAAATCCTCCTTAAAAATACGTAAATCCACGTAAGCTTTCATAAACATAGCAATTAAGGAATTTCTATTAAGATTGTTCAATTTATTAACGTAGGAGTTTTTACAGCTCTGATGCCAACGGTATTAAGTCCGCTATTTCAGACTGTTACAAATTCGCAGTAAAGATAAAGAAAAACAAGGATAGAGATACTAAGCTGAATAATGAGATAAGCGGAAGAGCATGCGATAGAAATTAAATAAATACGCTATGATCTGGACGCATTTAAAAACTTTAGTTTTCTCATGCTTGTAAATGAGAAGAAGTCCTAGAAATCTTCACATCTCCAAAAAACACAATGAGAATAATTACCCTTTTTAATGCTTACAACAAATATATACTTATGAGAATTGAAGATAAGGACGAGAAAGGAGAAGGTTACTTAGTTATTGAGAGTAAGGGAGATTTGGATGAATTCTGGAAACTGGTTATGAAGAAGGCTGAGGAGAAAGCTAAGGACCGTAAACCTTCTTATGAGACCCAATCTCCCAAATAAATACGATACAGTTTTTTGGATCAACACTGTAAAGTATCCTTATATCTCCCGTAACTTCTATGGAAAACATAAGGTTTCCGTACTTATCCTTTCCCAACTTTTCCCTGGCAACCTTGAACGGATTAGATATTAACAAATCCAACTTTTCCTTAACTAACCTCAAAATCATAACATTAGAAAACTCGTCTACGATGTAGTCAGCCAGCTCTTCAATATTCTTAACTTTCCTCATCATGAACTTCAATTCCCACTTCTTACATGTCATAATAAAAGAAATAGAATGCATATTTAAAAATGCTTCTCTTTTCGTATATTATCTAGTTAGAAATAATAGTTGTTAACTACTTATTCTCTTCCTCTTACTTATCGTTTTGCATCCGCGTTGTTTGGCACTTCAAATCAGCCCAACTCTTACCAGAATTGGCAACAGGCCTGAGAGGTAATTATCAACTATAATAACTCTATTATTATTAGCCCATTTCTCGGTAATTTCTAAAATTCTGCATACTCTCTTCCCTCATTTTTTATTAAATCAATATATCCATCAATAGGAAACCATATTTCAACATTACTATTACGGTCTATGTTTTTGAAACCCAGAGAGACTAAGAAGCCTCTGGCTCCACTAGAGAGCTGTCCTCCGATTAACAGAGAGCCTAATTGCATATTTCGAAGGGGAAGACTCATATTAACTTACTCCTCAGTTTACCATGAGTCTTTATTTAGTTTTGAATAATTTGTATATTTTTATAATAAACCCTAACGCAACAAGCAAGAGAATTACTAGTATATCATTACTGACATTACCTATAATTTGTGAGAAAGTTCCATATTGGTTAAAATTAGTAGTTCTTAATATAATAAGTCCTATTATTAACCCTATTGCGTAAAATAATGCATCTAGCCAATTAATTAAAGGCCTGAGAAAGGCGCCAATATATACTGGTAGTGAAAATATAAGGGCCAGTAAAAGTCTTAACAGTATAATCGGTTCTGTATAGTGTGAAGAGGGACTTAACTGTTGTAGTGCTTTATAGACGGTTATTAAAAATAGATATAGATATTCGGTGAATAGACCGCTAAATATTTCTACTAATCCTTCCATAAATGATTTAAAGTATCTGCTTTCGTTATTTTCGCTCATACTATCTCCTCCTTATACTTCAGACAATACATCCTCTCTTTTCCCGCTCTCCCCTTATGCCACTTCCTCTCTATTATACCCCTCTTCGCTAACCTGGACAGACTGACAAACAACTCGTCTTTATCTACCCACGTCTTCTCACTGAGATACTCCAAACCGCAGCAGCTCCCCAGAGCTTTAGCCATTACTATCAAAACGATCTGCGTGATTGTGAAGCGTTCCTTATGTTTCTCAATCTTATCTTCCATAAAATTGTATTGAAAATCTTTTCCTTAATAACATTAACTATGAGTAACAAAGTGTTTCCTCCTTAGAAGGGATCAGAAATTGAGTTTACTAACTGGGAATATCAGGATTAACAAAGTGTAAAGTTTAACACCATGAACGGAAGAGCGGACTCTCATAAGCAAAATTTTTGGGATCCGGGTAGGATTAACAAATCCGCATATAGTAACCTAGCTCATCATCTATGTATAGATAACCGTCTTTGTTGAATATGGTTAATAAGGTAAATTTCACATAGTGCTCTCTCTGCGAAAATTTTAGAGTAAAAAAGTTTATCTGGATAAATTGCGTAAATTTATGTAATGGAGTTTACAGCCACTTCGATAACCTCAGACTCTTACACTTTTTCTAAATCGCGAATAGTAGGAAGGAATAATAACTCGGTGAGTCTTGATGGAAACCAATCTCAACGACCTATTTTATGAATATAACAAGAGACTAAGTGAGAACATAAGGCAAAAGCAGGTTAAGGACGTTGTAGTTATAGGCCCTCCGAAGTCTGGGAAAACATTCTTCATAGAGAACTACCTTAACGACCTCAACGTTGACGAGAAGACAATTGGAGTTTTAGAGGTCGATGTAAGCAAATGGAATTTGATGGACAAATTAAAGGAGTCAATTAACGATCTAGGTAATAATATGAAGAAGTTCTTCGGTGGAGGGAGTGAAGACCTTGAAAGCTTGGGAATTATCGATATAGGTGACGTGAGTGGGATAAAGTTACCTAAAGAGTATGTTAACCACTTAAAGGAGCTGAAGAGCCGGGGTAAGCTAATAGTATTCTACTTCATACCCCCTACAGAGGTTAAGGAGATAGCAAGGATTTTAGATGAGGAGAAGGTGAAATTTATATGGCTAGGTAAGGAGTACATTCCTCCAGGATTACTAAAGTTAATGAATGATGAGAACAAGTTAAGGGAACAGTTACGGCTATATAAGAAGCTGAACAAACTCTTCGGGATAAATGTTGAGAAAGGTATTCCGCCCCTCTCTTTGAGTGAAAGGCTTGTTAAGGCTTTAGTGGACAAGGCACCGGACTTTGTGTCCTTTATAGCTGGGAGGTTCGGTAGACTACTCCAGTCCGTCTCACTACTTGTTGGAGTACTTATTACAGCACTAATTTTTGACAAGCTTGATAATAAGAGCGAATTATATAAGACACTCCTTGAGGCCATATATAATTGGAGTAGTCTTGATGAAGACTTGAGGCAGTTGACAGCAGCAAATCTTTCCTTCATAATGAGGCTAACTCCGAAAGTAGTCTACGAGAGTATGGAAAAGCTGAGCAATGAGGATGTTAAGAAGGAGATAGAGAAGTTAACGAAGTACGTAGAAGAAAAAGTAGAAAAGGTTGAGAGAAAGGGGGACCTTAGCAACTTCGGTATCGTTTATCCCAGAGTTAATGGAGATGATTTAATAGGCTTGGGCGTGTATAACGGGAAAGTCTATGAGGGGAGTAATAAGTACCAGTTAGTGACTACTAGGTTTGACTACATTACAAAGAAAGTGAAGGAGAAGTTACTCAAGGAGAGGATAATCGTTGTGAGGGGACCTAAGGGAGTTGGTAAGAGTACGTTAACCCACTATGTAATATCACAGCTACTCCAGAGCGGGGAATTCACTTGGGCAGTAAAAGTAGGATCAGATATAAACCCCTCAGACTTTAACGTTAAGGGTGATAAAGTACTCTTCTTCTACGATTTCTACCCGTATGAGATGTATACTCCTTTGGCACCAGCAGGTAAGGAATTAGATATAGTAGAATTAAAAGACATTATTGAGAATTTAAGGAAGCTAGTAAAAAATTCCGAAAACACCTACGTGATTGTCGTTATCCCTGACGATATATTAAAAATTGAATATGAGGATAGAAGGACACTTAAAAAATTTAGACTCGAGGAGGTTATAAATAGTCTCCCCCAGGTCAACGTGGACTTGCACTACAAGGAATTCATTAAAGGGATTGTAGAGAGCTTCAGCGGGTGCAAGGACGTAAGCGATATTGTTGAGTTAATATTCAATAATTACAACGGTGGTTATACTCTAGTAGCCAAATATGCTGGCTTACTGCTAAGGGATAAAGGGTGTAAGTACGAAGACGTGCGGGAAATATTGGAGCAAAGTAAGGGTGATCCGATAGGCTTTTTGAAGATATATATTAATGAATTATTCTGTCCCAGCAACATATATCCTAATAATGTGACGGAATGTAGAAAGCAGTACGCCATTCCGTTAATGATCCACGTCTTTTTGGGTGAGGTACCGGTTAGAGTATCAGAGAAGTTGCCTAAATGGTTGAACGTACACTCTGACGATTATTACTCGACGAAAGTTGCCCCGTGGATTGCAAGTAAGAAGGAAGAACTGGTTGAAGAGGCACTTAAGGAGCACTTAAAGGATCTCATAAACAACACGGAAGTATTAAAGGAGTACTTTTCAGAAAATGAAAAACTGAAGGAGATAATAAAAAGTACTGACGAGAGCATAGAGGACTACTTGACAGAACTGAAAAAAGGTGGGGTTGACGATTCTGACCTTGATATAGTTAAAGCTTCTATCAGCTATGATAAGGGATTATGGACTCAAGCTACTCAAGACTTTTATAAAGTCCTTAAGGGGTGGGTATCAGGGAATGATAATGCTTTCAACGAGTACGAAACTACCATTAGAACTATACTTTATGAAATCGTCATTAGAACTATACTTTATGCAGTTATTAGGGAGTTCCTCAGAGACAAACTACTGGGGGGAGAGCAGAAGATTGATAAACCTACTTTGGAACTATTACTTAGACTGGCCTATAAGTCTGCCCTCCGAGTCTCAGCTGCTGATTTGTTTGATGAGGCCAGTGATAAATTAAAAGAGTATATCTTCGCTGAAGACCGTGAAGCTCCAGTTAGCATAAGGCTTGCCGTTCATGGATTTCCACTATTCATAAATGGCTTATTCAATGAGTACAAGAGTGATAACGGATATATAAATGTCGTTAACAGCAGCTGGTGTGAATACCTTAAACTGGCTGAAGTGAGTCAAGAGGTGAAAATCCCAGAGGTAGCAGCTGGTGCAGCACTGTATCTACTATCCATTCCAGAAGAACTTTCAGACGACTGCAAGGAGAATATCATAGAAATTATTAGAGATCTTCAATCTAAAAATCCGAATTATTTTATTAATACAGTTGATAACGTATTTCTATATTTTTTAGTGAAAAATAAGTCTCTCACAGATAAATCGATTTTAAACCTTTCTGTTATATTTGGCAATATCGGTGTAATGAAACTTTCAGAAATATCGAGTAAATTTCTAAAGGTACTACTTGAGGTTAGTTATGATTTTAGGGAGAATATAAAAGATAATAGACTGAAAGCAATCTACGTAATGAACATAATTGGTGCTTTATTAATATTATATACATATTTGCAAGAACAAATTGATGAACCTATTGTGAAAGAAGCAAAAAATCTCCTAAATCAAAACGATGATATACTTCTTTATAATCAGATTGAGCTAGCCAACCGGTTAATGATTTTTTATCTTAAAAAAGAATTTATTAATGAGTTAAGAGAATTAGAAGAGACTCTCAAAGCCTTAGAAAAACGTATAGAAAATACAAAAACCTGGAATAAAGTGTTAGGTTGGTTTAAGAGTATGGGAATAGATATGAGACAGAACGTATTAAAAGAAAAAGCAAAGTATGTTGCGTATAGCGCTTTAGCCCGTTATTATCATGAATTACATGAAGATATTAAGAGAGAACGTGACTATATAGATGCAGCCTATCATTCAATCATAAACGTATCAGGAGGAGAAGAAATAGCAAAGGATAAGTATGCAAACGAGTACTTCTCAGTCTTGCTAAAACGTGATGTGCTTAACGCCGTTCTAGGAAAAAATTTAAGAGAGTCAATCGAAAAGATTTTTAAAGATTCGGAAGAAGCCTTAAATTATTCAATACTAATTGGAATGAATGCTCTTGAACTGATTATAAGAGAATACTTAATATCTTCGGCCTATTTGGGTAGACTTGATGAAGCATCGAAAATAATTGGTGATGACTATATTCTAAGAGATTCTTTATTAGATATGTACAGCTCACCTTTGCTGGGATTATATTCTCTACTTTCCTTACTCACAAGAGAGAAATTTCTTGACGAGATTAGGGAGTACGCTAAGATAGTATCTAATGAAATACTATCTTTCGAGAGATTAATTGAAATTGATAAGATTTTAATAAATATTGCTGAAAAACCTATATCTCGCAGGGCTATAATTGAAGTATTTAGAGGTCTAATGAAGTGGCCTATAGGGCTCAATTGTTCAGACATATCATATCTGATTTACAGACTTATTGATACTAAACCAGGGAATATCGCCCTTTTGTATTTGAGTACACTATTCTTTAATCTCGAAGGCTCGAGGGAGTTGGCGGAATGTTTAGCGGAGTATATGAACGGAAAAGGAGCTGAGCTTCTAGTTGAAGTATCTAAGGCAAATGATGAGAAGAAATTTAAAGATACATTAGTCAAATTGGCAATTTATTGGTTTCTCTAATTGAATTTGAATACTAAAATTGTCCTCAAGAGCGAAGGATTACGAATATTATAGTTATGCTCCCATTATTGTAGACATGGTATAGGAAGAGGATATGATACATTATGTGCAGGACGTATATTACTAAATTACGTGTGAGTTCATCTAGTATCGTTAATAGGATTGCTAAATCTAATACATTTAGTATCTTATCTTTAACTTTTCACTCACTATATTAAGCTAAAAGTTTATCACCAAAAAATTAGAATTTTTCAATAACAAAAATTTATTCGAAATAGTCTAACTAATATTATGATACGACGTGTATTAGATAATCAAGTTTGTATCTTTAATCTTACGTTATTCTCGTAATTAATTTTGCTATCCTTTAGAACATCTAGAGCTATGTCAATTAACTCATCTATATCCCGTCCTAAATTCAATGATTTACCACTGGATCTAATGCTTTCTTCATAAAAGGCGAGCATGTGCCGAGAAACAAATCTCCCTGCCAATCTTCAAGCATAGCATTAATTACTACATAGGCTCTTTCAACCCACGTGGCGAATTGGGGAAGGATCACTTGTACTCATAAGACTTCACTAAACACACCACACTACCTTATATAAAACATATTGGTCAGATCTGAGTAAAACGGATCTGACCTAGAGCGTAGATCGTGCTAACCTATATAAGAGATTTAAATCGCCGAGTTGTAGAACTAATATTCCTTATTTCAAATTAGAGGAATTTTCAGTTTTTTTACGATTTTCCGGAGATCGTGAAATTATATTATACTCTAGCCTTGCTAATCTATATAAGTTCCGAATCAGTACTGCTATATATACACCTCCCAGAATTATTGCCACGTCAATACTTTCAAAGAATTCAGGATATTTCCTAACTTCTGTTGGAAAAGAATAAAAATAATAGAGTACAATATATACTAATGCTGCTATTGAGACTGTAAAAATACCTTGCGTAAATAAAGATAAAAGTCTACCTATAAACTGTTGAAAGTATTCTATTTGCTGTGAATTTAATGAACAGTTATTCACATCAATTTCAAGCCTTTTCATAAAAAAATTAATTGATATTAAAATTAACTCAGTAAATAATAGTATATAATCAGGCCAGTAAACTAACATGTCTTTTGTAATTTCGAACGCGAATATGAAATATACTAATAGATAGAAAAATATTATTGATACTAAATCTATCACGTTATTTTCGAATTTTATCCTATTTATTTTTTTAAATATTTTAGATATTACTTTAAATATTAATAAATTAAGAATTTTATTTATTACAAGAAATAATCCTACTAAACTTATACCGGCTATTAAAACTATGATAAAATATATGGGCATCGAAGGATAACTAGGGAAAGTATTTAATGGGACTTCATTTACAGCTTGAATATAACTTTCTAATAATGCTTTGTTCCCTAATTCTTGTAGATGTTGATATATTAAATAGAAGCTTTTTATTGCAAAATAATGAGCCAAAAGATGTGATATAAGCAATACAACGGCTAAAAAGCAAATTCTCGAAATGTATATTGAGTCTTTCTTTGACATATTTCCAGACCTCTCTAAGATCACTTATAATATTTAAATAATATTTCTTCATTATTTTAATTTACTTATACTTTTTAGAATGCAGCAAGTTCACAGGGCTCTTATCGAAAGATTGTCCGTATTTCATTTTTTATAGATAATCGTGAAAATATTTATCTTTAAAAGTGAATAGGGCCATTCAGGTTTCTATTGTAAATTCATTATATTTCAAAAACTATAACTAATTTAATTGGATAATAACGATCCATAAAGGGACTTCATACTTTATCCTGTTAATACTTTTATACTTATATTGTTCATAAATTACAATTCGTAATAGAGCAGTGTATTGTCCTAACTTGAGAAGTTTGACAACATTAATATCTTAACCATATATTATATTAAAATTATTTATATTATATATCTAATAAGAAGAATGATATATAACATAAAAATAAGATAATATCAAAAAATGATTAGCGCTGTCAAAATGCATGAAAGACTAATTGTATAAATATAGCTATAATTAAACTAATTGCTGTGTACTTGCGGTAATCATATAGGTACACTTCTTGATTTAACCAACGTATTAGCTTAATCGCTGGAATTACTGAAAGGAAAGCAAGTAAAATATTAATTAGTAAAGCAATTAGATTTTCAACTATCTCGGATAACGATAAAATATTTAAAGACGAGCCTGCATAGACTATGCTATAAATTACTAGATACTTCAAAATTACTATGATCATATTAATTACAGCTGTCATAGAAGCTGATATTATCATATTGAAAATACTTAACATATTATTTCCATTACTGACATCTAACATATCATTTTTATCCATTTCAAATCATTAATGTTGTTTTAAAATAAAAACCTTACTATTCTTAATTGGGCAATTCAGGTTTTCATTGCAGATTCGCTTTATTTCTAAAGTTTAAGAGAAAATAATGTTATTACACCTGTCTAAAACGTTTAGTTCGTAGGATAATTTGATTGAAAATTTCTCCCATAATTGTACGTTATTCCAATTGGCAATGGATCCGTGAATCGCCCCTTGATTATGTTGAGCATTAGTTTCCAATGAATGCTCTATTATAACTAAAGGAAGATAATTATTCTACAAAAGTAACAATGGAATATGATAATTTCTTAATATTAATAATTTTGTACATATTAATACGAATTCCGGTTCAAAATGTATTATTTTGTTACTTTAGCATTCTGCATATTCTTTAACGATTCAATAACCCCTTCAATTACAGAATTAGCAATAATTATTAAACTCTGTTGTTTTCCTAATTCTTTTATTAGTGTAGATAAACTTAAGCCTTGTTTTTTTTTTTTTGCACAGTACATCATTAGATATTAGATCATTGTGTATTTTTATCATATTATTCAATACATTGTCTATAAAATTTGATAAGATATCTGTAGCTTTTATTAAGATATCTAGATTATTTTGCATATCTTGCTGAATTATTTCACTGGGCAATTTTCCTTTAGATAAATTAGGATATCTAGAAACCTCGGCATATTTTGCTAATACCAGGTTTATGAAAATCATTAGTTTATATTGTAGATAAATTTTGAGAAAAGATACACTAATAGATGCAATGTATTTAGCAAACTCGTTAGGATTAGGAAACTCTGGGAAAAACTCCTTAAGTAAATCTTTTACTGGTTCCAAATATTCTACTGCCATCTCTATCATCTTCTCTTTCAATTCTTCTATATCTTTACTTTCCAATACAACTGTAAACAGCAATATTGAATTAATTAAATAATTTTTATCCAAATTTTTATCTTTAATTAATTCTTCTATATCTTCCTTTTCTCTATATACCGTTTTCCTGTATAATTCTATTATATTTGACGAAAGCCCTACTGCTGGAGGTAAAAGTGTCCTTATTGTAGAGATTAATACGTCCTTAAAATATTTAAACTGGATAAGAAACTGTTCAATTTCATTATAAAATCCTTTTACTACATTATGCGAATAACGACTTTTAAGATAGTTTTCAAGACTGCCAGAATCTCGCATCTTCAGACTTTCCAAGTGATTTACTATTGCAACTACCAGCGGATAGTACGGAGAATTAGTCTTCCTTAATTTTTCCTCTAAGCATTTTCCAATAGTTAGAGGTATATCCTGTAATATGTATTGTAATATACATACGAATGCCTTATGCAATTTTTCGTTACTCTGTTGTAATAGAAATACATAATGCTCAATATAATTATCAGTGTAGATCTTTTTCGTCACTTCAAGATCTCTCTTACTCTGACTTAAGAATAGGCTGGCACAATCTAAGTATAAGTTATTAGTAGCATTCAAGTTCATGTTGTCCCCCCTTACAGTTTAACAGCGAATCCTATCTTGAGCATTAGTAATAATCAATAAAGTTGATTGAATAATGATAAACTTTTCCTTATGTTTCAATATCTTATAACTCATAAATTTGTATTAAGAAATAATCCTTAATAAACTTTAATATAGAATTAGCAAAGTGTTATTTAGACTTATTATTGCATACTACGTAGTAATATTGAAGATAATTAAAAATAAGATTAAGTCTTACAACTACACACTTAAGCTATATTGGAGTCGACCAGCCCAAGTACGATAGAGAGCCTAACCAAAATGAAATATATCAGCCTATTAAGGAGATATGCGAAAATATGCACAATTTCTACAATGTGATTGATAAAATCTTCTAGATACACAAGCTATTTGTGATATTGACGTCTCACTTAAAAATTTCTGTACTAGGGTTTTATTAGTCAAAGCAACAGTTCAAATCAGTACAGTTTCACCACATAGTGAGGAGTTTTTTGCGGGAAGTGTCACTGTATCTTAATACACTATCGAGTAATTTCTCATTAAATTAAGATTAAGAGCATTCAGTGAGGTGATTAAGACTGTATATGAGAAGATGAATAAGAAAGATCTCAAAGCCTTAACCTTTAAAAAGCGAATTATAATACTGGAGATTACTAACCGCGAAAAGAATGAAGACTTAAATTTTCTCACTTTCCCTTAATCGAGATTTTAAGTTGCTAATTGACTTACAAGGACTTTCAGGTTACTATATCTAACCATATAGCCTATTACTTGGTAACTACTATCCAATATTTTCTGACCTTATTATCGCATAGGTAATAAGGAAAATGCGCTTGAAGTAGAAATAAATATTTAGCGTTTAGTCAAAAATTTTTGAAGATGTTATATGCTCGTCTGGAACATAGAGGATTTTATTAAGGTATCTATTCTGGAAAAACTTAAAATTTAGTCTAAGTTAGAATATAATTTAGAGAGCGTAGCGCTCATATGAAGGGACACCTGGCGTAGCGGCCACGTGTCCCTGATCATTAAGCATAATAAGTCCATGATTTAATGCCCCATCCTTCTATTCTCCCGTTTTTTGGATTTCTATCCAACTTACTAGAGATTATTTCGAACAGTTTCTCGTAGTTAAACTTATTCCCCTTATCACCAACCACGTGTTTCCTTATGATATATCCTGCAAAGTCAGAAATTTGCAAAGCCTCATACTGCGAAGAATTGGCAAAGTATATAGGTTTAAATACTCTATCTACTATTGAAGACCTCCTAATGTAAGGATTATTACTTAACTCGTTATTCATAGTTTCAATAATTTCCCTCTGTTCCATCGAGAGCTGGCTGTCCTTATTTACGCTTATTTGGTCATGGATAAATAGAACCCATTCGTTAGGATAATTCTTATCTGCAAACCTTATTATCCTCTCGAATAATAGCCTATACCCTATAAGTATTACATCTTTCCTCAATTTCTTATCATCGGTAGACTTTATCGGTTTAGAAGTGTTTTTATATTCTTTCAAAACTACGCTAGAAATTATTGTTATGTTTAGGTCTCTTATTATCTCTGCAAACTCCTCTGCAAAATTCCTTATCTGCTGTTCCGTTAAAGGAAAATTATTTCTGGGATGAAATAAGTCACTAGCGTGAACTTCTACGTTAGGTATTCCGTACTTTGCCTTCAAGCACGATATTCTATTTTTTATGACACTCAGTTCTGTATCTCTAACTATTGTGGAAGTTACTAAAAATGGTAATGGTCTCCCTTGCTTGTTAACCTCTTTAAACGTCGGTTTACCGTTTTCGTCAATGAACGCAAGCAACATATATTAATATTTGGCGTCACATTTAAAAGTGATATTATATACTTAGAGGTAATACAATCTCTTTTGTTAAAATTAATTATACTGATATATTTTAGGAAGTTAGATATACATGGATTAAAAATTGATCTGAGTTATTCAGTTTCTATTGAAAATTATGGCAAAAATAGATCAAATTAAGCAAAGAAGATTCTTAAGAGCTTAGATGAGGAGAGAACTGCAAAAATTTAGCACGGATAGCGTTTATCGGAAAATCCTAGCAGTTCTAGGTGCCCATAAAAACTTTTTAGAATTATGGCCCTAAAATTTGGTATGACCAAAGACCCCCTAATGGAGGAGTACTATAATGCCTTGGATGACGCGTTCAACGTGGTAACGGTCTCGCTCCCCGGCATTAGGAGAGATATTGCACCGAAGCTCCTCCTCGGAGCGACATTTGGAGGAGGAGTTACGGAGATAGCACAACAAGTGGGCATGGACTACGAGACGGTACTAAAGAAACTAGACGAAATAGCGAATGCCAGGCTAACCGGCACAGTCAAGATGATCGTCAAGGACCACCCACTCTTACTCATAATAGACGACACGCACGACCACAAACTTTACGCAATGCCAACATCAAGGAACGGAGCACAACTCTACTACTGCAAAGGACACAAGAAGTACGAGCCAGCAATACTCATAGCAACAGTAAAAGACATAGTTACCAACGAGGTGTACATAATCAGCGTCACACCATACGTCCCGAGGAAGGTCGAGGAAGAACTCAAAAGGAGGGGAGAAAAGGTAGAGTTCAAGACGAAGATAGAGATATACTTAGGGCTATTACCTCACCTCGACGGCCTAAACGTTGTTGGCGTAGACTCTTGGTATGTTAACTCCAAGACGTTACTGCCAAATACTGTGGGGGACTTAAGTCTAACGCACGGGTAGTCGAGGGCGGCGAGCTTGTGCGTTTAAGCTTGTTCCCCAGTGGGTGTACCAAGTGGCTTAGTACACTCATAAAATTACTCGTCATAGACGACTATAAAGGTTACGGGAGGAGGTACTTCTTCTCCACAACGACACCCCAGAGGACATCATAACCGCAGGTGGGACATCGAGGTCTTAATCAGGGAGTTAAAAGCTTTGGGGCTCGAGAAGGGCTCTTTCCTCACCTGGGTGAGGAACACGGACTTCATAACGCTTAAGGCACTAGCCCTCCTCCTAGTCCTCACCTTCAAGTACACCGCAGGGCTAAAGCTGGGAGCAAAGAGGTTAGCGAGGTTGATAAAAAATATTTACCAAAAAGTTGGAGGCATAAAGAAACTGTTCAAACGGAAGAGAAAAACATAAACTGCTAATTTGTGCTCATATTCACTCATTAGAGCCTCAGAACATAGGAAAGTTCTATGTCGGGTCGACTATCTTTAACTTTTTTAGTTCATCTCTTATTTTATCCTTTCCAATTATTTCTACTACTTTTGAAGCAAACCGCTCAACAGAAAAGAAGATTTCATAGTCAGAAGTTTTTAGAAAAGTTAAAAGTACCAGCTTAACCTTATCTCTTTGTGACTTATTTAGATTAATACCATGGAGAAAATTGCGTACTTTTTCGTCACATTCAATCAATTTTAATAATAGGGACTCCATACTTCCTTTAAAATCGTCGCTAGGGTCTCCAAGTATTATTAACTTCTTATTACCTATAGCTAGTATTGGAGGATCTTTATTACCATCAAAGCCTTCGACTATTTTATTATATCCTTCCTCGTTACCGTCAATAATATAACACCCTGAATTACCTAATCTAAATAGTCTTAAAACGTTCTCTTTCCCATTTGCTGATTGTATCTCACTCCCGTTTATCCCTATTTTTTCAAGAATTAATTTATCAAATTTTCCTTCAACTATATACCTTTCACACATATTTAATCCAACTCAATGACGGCTCTAGACTCATTATCGCTTCTACATCTTTTGGGTTATTATAAGCAATAACTCTCCTGTCCTTCATTACTATTATGTTTAACTTCTCCTTCTCGTACACGTTATATGCCATCTTCAATACCTCATTACTATGAGTAGTTATAAATAACGTAGCATTACTCTCCTTAGTCTCCTTAATTACATTTAATAACATGTCTGGGTGTAAGGAGTCTTCAACCTCGTCAACCAGTAATACGTCACAGAACTTCAAAGAAGCTTTTATTAACTCACGTTTAAGCATACCCCTCCCTAAAACGTAGACAGGGAGGTACCCTTTAAATAATTTGTAATACCCCGTAACCTCATCCCTTAAAATCTCTAAGTCATTAGACTCAAACCCTTTACGTTTCGCCTTACTTATTATCCTTTCAGGGTTGTCAAAGGCATCAAAGTACGATGTAATGTATACTGGAGTGAACACACCGACGTTAGACTTTTCAACTTCATATGATGGGCTATAAGCAATTACTGGTAAAGCGTTCTCTGGTACTACCATACTCCTTTTTAATGATATTTTCACACTCGTATAGTCTGAAACTAGTCTAATAGTATCAATTCCCTCCTTCTTAATTTCAACTTTATTATCGTCGAGCTTAATAGTGGAGTCCTCAAGAGTGAGTATTGAGGACAAAACGTCCCCCCTACTGAAAAACGTATGTGTCAACCAGTTCATCCTCTCGTCTAAAGGATAAGCTGAGTTAAGGAGTGTAACGAGGAACACTGCTTCTAAAAACGATGTTTTCCCAGAACCGTTCTCTCCAATTATAATATTAACTTTATTTAAAGGGATATTTTCAGCACTAATTCCCCTATAACCATTAATTGCCAAAGTGTGCATAAGTAATAGTATAAAAACTAAATATTAAGATTGCACAAATCATTACCCATCTCGCTAATGGAGTTAACACCCTCTTAGTCATTGCTGTATATAATCTCCCTATTCCCCTAGGTGTTACTTTTAATTCAAAGTAAGACGTCGCGTTAAAAGTATGTTTTACTATATTTAATAAAAATTGAAGTACGCAAAGCAGTACAATAAAGTTTTATATTAAAGTACAACAAAGTATATTGAGGTAAAATGCCGAGGCCGGGTTATAAGTCGGTTTATTTCCCAGATGAAGAACTGTGGAAGAAGATAGTTGATGAAGCTGAGAAAAGGAAAGTGAGCGTTTATGAAGTGTTAAAAGACGCTTTCGAGTGTTATATGAAGAAAAAGGAAGGAAATAAAATGAGTATAGAAGAAGTGGCTAAAGAACTCCAGGAGTTAAAGAGAAGGGTTGAAGAGTTGGAAAAGAAAGTTAAATAGAATTTCTCCTCAATAAATTTGAAGTTATTTCAATTTCTCTCACATCATTTTACCCTGGGATCCAACACTTGTGCTTTTACTACTTACTCAACAATTTTTTAGAATTCAATGAGAATAATTACCATACCCTTTTAATGCTCACAACAAACATGTACTTATGAGAATTGTTGAAGATAAAGACGGCGAAAGGTTCCTAGAGTTAGAGAGTGAGGAAGATATAGACGAATTTTTCGACGCTGTAATAAAGAGGGCTAAAGAAAAGGCTAAGGACCATAAACCTTCTTATGAGACCCAACCTCTCAAATAAACACGATACAGTTTTTTGGATCAACACTATAAAGTACCCTTATATCGCCCGTAACTTCTATGGAAAACATAGGATTACCGTACTTATCCCTTCCAGCTTCTCTCTGGCATATTTGAAAGGATTCTCCCTGAGTAATTTAATCTTCTCTCTAATCATATTTAATGTCTTAACGTTAGGGAACTCGTCAGAAATAGTCCACTAGCTCATCCAAACTCCTGGCTTTCCTCATGCTAACTCTTAGGTAAAACCTTCGAGTTCTGGGAGCTGTGTACATTTTTCGTGAGTGAGAACATCGTGCTTGGTTTCGATGAGACCTTCTTGAGGATGGGAGAGAAGGAAGCGGAGGGAGCAGGAGACAAACTCTTCTCGGAAAAGGCCAAGGTTAGATCCGCGGATCTCTTGTCTCCCGTCAGGTCTAACGTGGTTACCCAATTCGCACTTCGAGGGGATCAAAAGCCCTCCGAGTTCCTTCAAGAGTTCGTCAACAAGGCTGTACAGCACATCAATCTGAGTTACGTTATAGCAGACGCTGGATTCCTCAACCTCGAGATCCTCAAGAGGTTATGCAAAAGCCGTGATCAGAGGGAAGAGCAACCTGAAAGGAGTCAAGGAACTCTTTGCCCAGCCCCTTACCGTGAAGTACTACGCGGTTAAGGACAGAACTTACGTTGCCTATAGAAGGCTAGAATACAAGGGACTCTACTATTACGACGTGATTTACGTGAAGCACAAGGGTAAACCAACGCACTTCGTTTTCGTGTCCCACATTGACGGAGATCCTTACAGTCTGGCTGAGACCTACAGGTTGAGGTATAGAGGAGGGCTTCAAGACGAGGAAGGCTAGGATAGAACTCATCAGGAGGTTGTGCAACAAGCTCTACCTGATCTACGCACTCCTCGACACAGCCTGGAACTTGTACCTCTTCCTCTCGTTTAACTTCAAGGCACCGGGAGAGAAGCTCCTAGCGTTTGAACAGTTCGTCAATCTCCTCTAGGCGTTTTCAAGCTATAGGGTGGACTATGTACCCCCGTTTTAAACATGTGAAATAAATTCAGAACTTCTCGTATTTACTAGTATTAACTTGTAAAATATACCAGCTTTTCACTAAACATATCATATTGTCACACTCTTACATTGACTTAATCCTATATTTTTATACATGAATTACTCTAATAATATCTTACAAGCGTGAGATTTTTTGGCGAAACAAGACTAAGACTGGTAGCAAATATACCACGAAAATATATGTAATAACAGCAGATAGGCCCAATATTATACCAGTTATTAATGAATTTGTTAAATTATGCGTATTAAAGTATAGCACTAGAGGAACGGCAATAACACCCAAGAGAGTAGCCGTTAACAAGATCTTGTTTCTCTGCTCTTCCAATTCTCTTCTCCTCTCTTCCAATTCTCTAATGCTATTATCCTTAGTTAATTCTAGCTTTTCCCTGAGAGCTTGATAGTCTGCATCTCCTCCAAAAACCCTCCTAAGCTTTCTGAAAATTTGTTTAAGGTAAGGAGCAAAATCAAGGTCATAGAATTCATAAAGATCGTCTATCAACTCGTTTTCTATATGAAGAATCTTCTCGCTTTTTTCGTAAGCTATTACATTATATACAGAATAAAGTGAAGCCAGTAACATGGAGAGAGAAGAAATTATGAAATAGAAGATTGCCCACGTGTTTAAAGCAGAATAAACTTCAACTCCCTTTTCGTAATCTCTCACATTCATTATGGAGTAAACAGTGTATTCGTTCACAAAAGATAATTCGCGGTCAATATCATAGTCAAAAAAGTCTCTTCTAAGATCGAAGGTGTTATAGGTGCGAGTCTTTTCACTTAATATTTTGTGTAGGTATCTGAGCCAATCCTTATCCGGTTTTTCCTCATAAGCCAGCTTAAAGATTATTTCCTCATCAGCTAGTCTGGGTTTACATTTTCCAGGGTTTTCCGCTATCTGCACATGTCTTATGTAACAACTCTCAACTAAATCAACTAAAGTATCCCACATTTTCGGTTGTTTCTCAATCTCATCGATCTTCTCTGAGAATATGAATACTAAGGCTAAAAGAATAAGTGCATAGAGATCTTTGATCTCAACCTCCAAGTTATTAGTATTTTCTAAGATCTTAGAGAGATAATGAATTAAATGCTCTGTATTAACATTCTTTTTATTAATATAATAAGATAATTTTTCAAAAAATTTATAAGATCTCCGCTTATCTTTCCTTTTTAATTTTAATATATTAGGAAAACTTTTCAAAAAATTTATAAGATCTCCGCTTATCTTTCCTTTTATGTCAAAATCTGGTAACTCTAAGTGCTTATCGGAATTAAGAACTGGATCCCCTATTGCGTTCTTAGGGATAAATAGTAAACTAAGTGAAAAAGTTTTCCTGATATAGTATTCTTCATTTTCAATGAATTGAACTATCGGAATTATATAGAAACTTATTTCACTCTCATCTTCAATAATAAACTCAGCTATTGGTAATACTAAAAACAGTATTCTGGAAGCTAAGTCCATTGAAAATAAGCTCCAGCCTTTCGGGGCAGGGCTGTCGTTATATAAGAGGAGAAGAACAGTATCATATGCTACTTTCAATTTCTCAATATCATTATTACTATCTGGGATGATAAATAGTACGCCTTCGCTATACTCCTCATTGTCTTTCTCCATTCCCTTTTCGTTGCTATGTCTTACTTTTGTTTCATAAGGTTTCACAAGAGTTACCTGTATTGGAAGTTTCGTATTATTGTCGTTAACGTTTTCTGCAATTTTAAATTCTGGTATACTAAAAAAAGGGTATTCTACAGAATAATATAAGGATCCCATAATACTACGGTAGTCCATCGAGTGCTGCCCATTTATGAGATCACTTATTTCCTTCAACGTCTTTACAACAAACCCGGTATTCCCTAAAAAATCTTTAATCTTTCTCTTCAAATAACAGTAGCCGATTTCTTGCTTTCCCTGCTTCAAGAAACCTATTACTTTAGAGTAGTCACTATCAAGTCTTATTCCGCTGGTAAGAGTAACGAAGAACCGTAACTCATAATCGCAACTGCTTTGGTTATCGTTCTCCACATATAAATCTACTTTAACGTAACTTAAAAGTTTTCATCAGACCTGTAGCACTCCCTAAACGTATTTCAACGAACCGGAGAAACTCCTCAGATTAAGGGAGCTAACCGTCTCCCTTACTGCATTAACAAAGAGGAGCAAGTAACCTTGTAACTCCTCTTGAGGAAGTGTCCTGCATGTCCAGATTGACGTCCCTGCGAAACTTCTCTATCTCCCACCTAACCCTCTACCTCGCTCAAGTTGAGCCTATTACCTTTAACTAGAATTAACAATTTTACTGTAAGTACTTGATCTCCCAGGGTCGGCTAAGTAAGACCCTGAGGGAGGTCTCCGAAGTGAAGGTAACCTCCGCCTCCAACGTCTTCCCTAACCCTAAGGAGCCTCCTATTAGACTTCAACTCAGAAACTACCCTTCAAGAGCTTCTCAGACCAAGAGTCAAAAACCACCATTGTCACAGTAAACGGCCCCTTGAGGACCTCAAGTATTTCAGCAGCCACCTCGATCTTGAACTCTTTAACCATGCCGCTCTCACACGTCTTCCCCGTTGCCGGGTCGTACACGTGAGTACTCGTATCCCGGGCTCGTACCTCTTGTGTGAGGAGCACCGGTAGTTCCCGTACCCGCTCTCTACTCCCTGGAGTACGACTTGTGGTCTGACGTGTCGTCTTACTACTACCGGCCCGGTTATTGCTTAATGTCTCTAGGTAGTCCTTCCAAGCTTCCTCCAGCGCTTTTAGTAAGGTGGGTAGTTTAGGTTGAACGTGTCTACTAGGTTTCTAATGCTTGCCCTCCAATCAAGGCCATGAGTGCTAGAGCTACTGCCACCAGCCGTTCGTCCTCAGCATCCCTACTACGAAATTGAATGCCTTGACGAACTCACTCTTTGCAAAGACAACTCCTTCTCGTACTTCTTTTCAATCAACCAAACGCAAACCTAAAAACTTTATCAGACTAGGAATTTGAAATTTAGTTAAAATTTCTTAAAGTAGTTTAAGTTCTAACTATTATATTTTTCTAATAAATTCAATAAATCTGTCTAATTCTTTATTTTTTGTCAAATATCTAATATTTTCTCCTTTCTTCACGAAAGGTATATTAAACACACCCCTTATATTACCTGAACCGTCAATTACAGTCAATCTTATAAAATCACCCTTAGGATTTGCAGCTACTCCTAAGGGCGATTGTAACTTGGAGGGTATAAGTTCAGTATTTACTATACCTAAGGGAGATTCTAACAGCTTCATATACTTTATCAATTGATCTAACTGTTCTTGTGCTAAGCCCTCATAACTCTTTACCTCAATAGGAATCGCATTGTTCTTGACTCTCAACATAAGGTCTACCTTTGCAGGGATGATAATGTTACGTATAGTTCTAGCTTTGGTATCCCTTAATCTAATCGTGTATTCTGGGTAAACTTTAATTCTGTACTCCGTTAAAACTCTTGCTAACTCATATTGATGAAATGCCTCATTCCTTACATAACTTCTAACCTTACCCCTCACCTTTCCCGATATTACATCAAAAATTCCCTTAACCTCATTTTCTAACTCATTCAGAAATATACCGCTGACTTCTTTCTCTTCAAAATATACGGGGTCACACAGTGTCGGGTTATCTTTTGATAAACACTCACTATCATATAGGTGTATTAATATTTTATAAGAAGGACAGAAAGAGATATCGTATCCTTCATCATTGACGTCTGAGATTACATACCGATAGTGCTTCTCGGAAGTTTTAATGGCAACTACCCCATAAAATGCGGGATTAGCAGTACGGGAGTAATCTATAACCTGATTTAATGCCTTATCTAACTTTTCTTCTTCTCCGGGTTCCAGTTCTTTAAATTCCAGTAGCAAACGTAAATTGAGGTCTGAATCTAATATTGCGAGATCCGCTCTTTTATTACCTATTCGCATCGCAAGTGCAGGATTAAGGTAGTTAACCCCTTTATAGTTGAAATCACTTGAGATCAGTAAGCTCATTGTATTCAAATAGAATAGTAACCTACCGCAGTTTTCTAAGTCTGGACCGGAGAAATTAGTATAAATAACTACAGATTTTCTTCCCATAAGTAATACTCATAAAATTTTTAAAAATAACTATCTCCATACTCACGTAAGCTTTAATTGAGCAACTCATAAATCACTTAAGGCGTCAAAATCTTTTTGGTCTCGTCTTTATGTAAGGAGTCACATCATTAATAGTGCATTTCGCTTCATGAAAGCTTAAAACGTGAAGTATGTAATCGTTACTCCAGCCATCAGATATCCAATTGTCTTGTTTATTTACTTTAGTATGAATACCATCTACCTAGTCCCTTGAAGGAAGGAGATAACAATTACTCTTGATAGTCCCCAATTAAGCTGGGGAGGAGCGTCATTAATATTACTAATAGATATTGAAAGAAAAGGGACTATTCATTCCCACTCTTGCTGAAGAGGACTTTCGCCCCCTTAATCCCATAAAGTTAAATTCTCTATGTTTGAGTGTGAATAACAATTTTAAATTTGAATTATATTAGGCGTGAATTTAGCTTCAATTTATGATTAGATCTGCAGATAATAATATAGGATGTTACAATTTTAATCTAATTCAAATTTTTATTGTATAATCAAAGTGTTAAAAAGGAAGATGGCTTTAAGTGTCTTGAATAAATTACAAATGAAATTGTTGTCCATAGTCGTCCCTGCTTACGACAGTATAAATTAATGTGAAGGAGTTCTTTAAGGAAGTAGAATGTCCTAAACTTACATAAATATATTACTATAGCCTTTTATGATGCTTCATGATATTTTAATTATTGGGTGATTGGAATCAGCTATATCAGTATCGCAATAGGTGGATTAACACTACTTGGTGTGTTTATAGGTAAATGGCTTGATATAGCTAGTAAGCCCGCCTTCAGTTTCCTAGAAGTTACAGGCACTCCCGCTAAAATCTTAATTAGTAATGTACAGCAAGATGTTATACAGTGTAGTGCTAGATTTGTAGTAGACTGGGGGTACTTTAAAATGATATCAAGGAGGAGTAGGTTAATAGCTGAAAACGCTCAAGGATGGGTGAAGTTAGAGGGTAAGCATTCCTCTCCAGCACCTTGGGCTTACGATTATTACTATTCTATGGATATTGTAGGTGAAGAGTCTCTAGTAGTTCTTTTCCTGACTAAAGACCGCATAAATGACTTAGAAAATTGTAAGGTTATCTTTCCAGTTAGGCCTATTAATGTCCAGAAATGGGATAGAAATAATAAAGTCGAGTTTAATTACAACGGAATCGAGAATCAAGAATTATTAATAAGGGTCGCGTCATACACTGCTAACGGTACCGAAAAGAGATATAAGTTAGCGGAATTTGTAAAGCAATGCATAAATGATTACAATCACAGAGAAGACTATAGGAAATAACTTAATTTCACCTTATCGTAATCTTATCTACATACTGATCTGACTACTAAAATCGCTTTTTCCCTCTCGTGGCTAATTCACAAGGCTCAGCAATTATTGGAAAGAGATTCAACCTTATCGTGACAGCTATTATCATGAAATTATCGCCATATAGAATTTGTATTTAATAACGTAAGTGACATAGATTTTCCTATTTTTCGTCTAATTAGAAGACTTGCATTCCCTTACTCTTCTCCTCAGTTAAAGGACAGTATTACCTAACTCTCCCTGCTTGACTATTCACTTCACTATTCTCATACTCTAACCCACCTTTCGTTCCTTTTCTCGCAAACAGTAATTATCTCCTCAGCTTTCTCTACTAAATTCCCTGTGGCGTAACCGGATAAGCCTGAAAGGACTGCAATTAATAACCCTACGTCAAGCCTCTTAGCACCTCCAGTTACTCCTCCTGCAGTTGCAGTACCTAATGTACTTTCAAGCACGTAAGTTACGACTCTAGCTATTATTATCCTAGTTACCACAATTCCTAGCCTTGAAAAGAACTCATCCAACTCACTACAATCCCTTATCCTCTCTTCTGAAGGAGTCCTAAAGCATATTGCGAATTTGTACTTACTCCTCTTCTTGATAATGACGTCAGCGTCAAGTTTGAAAGAGTTCCTTAAAGCGGACTTTACACTTTCAAGATTACCAGCAGTACTGTAACCTTCTATAATGTATCTAATATGATCTTTTGGTATACAATTATATTCTTAAGATACAAAATAATAAGAATTCATCAACTTCAAGGTAAAGGCTAGTTCAACTTGTAGTTACTACGTCACATCAACCTTTAAGGAGTGACTAGATTTTTGAGAACTCTTTCCGTCAAACAACTTCGCTCTTCCTTAACCAGTAAACCCTTTAAGGAGTACATCCAGATTGTTTTTCCATTTAGGCTAGCTTACTTCAGGTTCAGATTGATGTAAAGAAAGAACTGGAATGACTTGAGGTGATAGTTCAGCCCGTAGTTGCACTACTAAGATACCAAGAGTGTAATGAAAGCTGTAAGATATACTTTATCCGTAAACCATATGGAAAAAGACTGCAACTAATCTAAAGCTCCAACATTTCTGTTAGAGAGCCTCGCTTGACTGTGAGCGACAGGTATAGTTAAAGCCCATCTGAATTGCCACACAGTTACCTAACGTAAGAAGAATCGACCAATTGTTAAATATCATCTGGTATTGCAACTGAACTTTAATGAGATCAGAGTCTCCTCCCCATTTCATAAAAACAATGCGCTGGAGCAAACGCATGATACCAATAACTTTTGCAAAGCTATGACGAGAGTCGCTCTCCTGTTTTCCCTCTCACCTGCAATGAATCTGAATCTCGAGATTCCGATAAATGATATTCGTTGTACTTAGACATTATTCTACTCTAACGTGGCTTAAAGGTTTTTAAAAAGGTAGTTCCATAAAAACGTTTAAACGAACTTCTCAGTTTAATAGACGGACCTCATCTATTTCTCTGGTTTTCATACTTTTACTAAACGTCGATCTAGAAACTTTATCAGTATTATCAAGAAAAGGAGGACAATTACTATTATTTGCTACGCTCAAAGTAAAAACATCTCTACTGTTCAAGGCTAACATAAAACTTACTTTTAATGCTTGTAAGAAAAACTAACGTACTAGGAAAATTAAAATGTATCAACAAAGCATTTCCTTTGACAAAGCTTATTATTTCTCACTTTATCAACTCCATATGAAAGTTGCAATATTGTTGGCAATTTTGGTAGTAAGCCTTTCAACACTCTCCTCTGCTTACTCAATAGAGGTTTGTTACCCACACCAAGTGCTTATGGAACAGGAATTTACCATAAGGTTTTCGTTAACAACTTCAGAAATAAACTCCACAAACTTTGAGTATATTACACCTGGGGCTGAGATAGTTAACGTCTCAGGGATGACAGCTTATAAGGGATTCGGAGGATACTGGATGGTTGATAAGGTAAACATTACGAATACTTCAGAACTAGTGGTCTCATTTTACGGTAAAATAGTTGGACAACTTACTAATGATCCTGGCATAGTTCTTTATGGTAGCACTATTAATTTGGAAGAGAGTGATAATTCTCAAAATTCATATTATGTATTGACATCTTGGAGTGGAACTTTGTGGTTGAACAAATTTAAAGGATGGTATTCTGCGATTTCTACTCTTCCTACCTTCACTTCTGGGTACTATAAAGCGATATTTAAGAACGTTAATGGGTCTGTCTGTATTTGCTCAATTTCAGTCAATTCATCTACCTATATAGTTAAATATGACACTGGTATACCATGGGATAATATAACTTACGTTGGAGTTAGACTAGATACTGATACTGTGCTTCCATTAAGTTTTAGCATTTTAGCAATTCCTAAAGCATATTACGTCGTTTATCTTAACAGTAAAGAATATACTTCTGGTTATACGAATGAAGGGTATTCTACGATTTCGTTAAGACTTTACGGACCTGCAACTCTTAACATTACTTTCCCTCAATATCACATTTATAAAACAATTACTATCTCACCGACTTCTAATGCAGATATTCATGAAGATTTCCCTACTTTACAAGTCCTAATCCTGAGTATCGCTATAATACTTTTAGTAATATCAGTGATAAGAGAAATAAAGAGTAAGAAAGCTTGATATTTCTGACAAACAATAGTAACTCATAAAATTCTTAATCATGAGAATAGAAAATGCAAATGACAATACAAAAACATAATGAGATACTAACGTTATATTTATTCTTAATAAAATAGATATCACAAATTTAGCTAATTACTCTTAAAATGACAGATATGAAACTTAGACTACGTGGTAGAAAACTCTCAATTATTTTAACGTCTTCTTCCGTAATTATCCTAAATATTTTAAAAATAGCAAGAATTACAATTATCAGAACAAAATCTAGGAACGGAGGATCTACTGTCACTTCGTAAATACTAATAAGAGGAATCATTGAAAGAATACTGATTTCCTTCTTTCCGAGATAGAAAGTAGAAGTCTTAATAGCGTAAAACAGTACAAAGAGAGAATAAATTGTTGCTATAATGATCTGAGATATAGCACCCCCCATTATTCCTATTCTAGGAATCAACAAGTAGGAAGTGAGTAATACAAGACCACCATTCAAAATCGAGAGAATAAGAAAAGGTCTCAGATCCTTCTTAAACGCAACAATAAAACTAGTTAAGGCACTTATAGAAAATGGAAGGGTAGTTGAAATCAAAAGTAGAATGAAAACTTTCAGTCCCATCTTGTATACCGGAAAGAAGCGATCAATTACTGCCTCACCTATGGGAATAGAGACTATTACGGCAAGAAAAGTTAGGAGTGAGAGGAACCTAAAGGAAAGGGATGACATCTTCTTCTCGTCTTTTCCTAAAGCCTTGTAAAAAGACGCTGTAGGTAACAAAACATTATTTAAGGCACCTAACATCATTGAAGGCACTCCGGCAACTAGAGCTGAAAATTGGTAAATGCCAAGATAATAAGAACCTAACAAGTAAGCTGTAGTTACTCTATCCCCTTGAGAAGAAAAGAAACCGGCTGAAGAAGATAGGTAAAGAGGCAAACCTTCTCTGAAAAGCTTAAGGAGGAAGGCAAAGTCTGGAGAAGGAAAGATTAATCCAATTTTTCTGCTCAAGAATGAATAGTTCATAGAAACTGAAAGTATTCCTCCTAAAGTCCAAATCTCAACGAAGAGGTAAATGCTGTGCAAGAGGACGGCTATTATCGATATTCCCCATCTTATTATTGGAAAGAGGTTTCCCGTTATTGCTGATTCAGTGAACATGTCCATCCCTATCATTATTGCTGTCAATACGCTACTAAGAAGGTAAAGGAAGAGATATGGTATTGCTAACTTAACGTAATTTGGGAAAACGAGGAGGATAAGAAAAACTGGAATAGCTAGAAAAGGGAATGAAAGAAATTTCCCTATTATCTTTTTATTTATCTCTTTTTTAGCGTAAAGATAAGAAATTTCTCTTGTTATTATTTGGCTTGGGATGAAGTAAAAGAAAGCTGATGTAACTACTTCGAGGAGTTGGATTATTGCAACTTTTCCGAAGAATGAGGGATTGGAAATTTTAGCAGTAATGATAAAGAAGATTAAGGCGACTATGACGTTAGTTGTAGTGACGCTGAGGCTCTTTAATACGTTCTTTATAGGATTCATTCAGTTTAGATCTTCAGAAGTAAAATATTAAAGCTTTTCCTAATGTAATCTAATACCCTCATTATCAAATAAGCAACTAATAGTCTTGTTAGGTACTATGCTATAAAGAGACTGGATTATTTTTAGATAAAAATAATTATAAATATTATTTAATTTTTATGATAAAAGATCTAAATTAAGGAATTCTTATGTAATTTGAAAGCGTCAAGTATAACCCTAAAATTACAAGTTACGTTTATTTAGATTTCTTCCTGTGGAACTAATTATAGAAAATATCTCATGATTTACTTTTTAGATTATAAAAACTTATAACTTAGTTTTTATTAGCATGTATACTAGATGTGTTGTTTCATGAAGCAATTTAACGAACCGATATATGTTACTAGACCCTATAAACCGCAAAAGGAGAAGCTTTTTAAATATCTAGAGCAAGTACTAGATAGTCGTTATTACACAAATTTCGGACCGCTACATAATCTGCTTGAGGAACGACTACGCCAATATTTAGGAGTAAAACACGTTATACTTACTGCAAATGGCACATTAGCCTTACAGATAGCCTATAAAGCGTTAAACGTTAAGAAAAAAGCAATTTCTACTCCATTTACATTCATTGCGACTGTCAGTTCTCTAATTTGGGAAGGCATAGAACCAGTTTTAGCAGACATAGATCCTCATACGTTTACATTAGATCCAGATAAAATTGAGAAAAATATTGACTCTGATGTCACCGCGATAGTTCCGGTTCACGTTTTCGGAAATCCTGCACCGGTAGAGGAAATTGAATATCTAGGAAAAGAGTATAGTATACCAATAATTTATGATGCTGCCCATACATTTGGTGTTAATTATAGAGGAAAAAGTCTATCTAGTTATGGTAATATTAGTATTCTAAGCTTTCATGCCACTAAGCTTTTTAATACACTGGAAGGAGGAGCTATAGTAACGAACAATGATAGCATAGTCGATACCGTAAAAGCCATGAGAAACTTCGGTATTACTGATTCACAGACTGGTGAAATTAAGACAATAGGTATAAACGCAAAGATGAATGAGTTTGAAGCAGCAATGGGATTGGCAGTCCTAGATGATATGGAGTATATAATATCAACACTGAGGAAGAATTATAATATTTATAAAGAACTTTTATCCGATTACCTTGAATTTCAGGTAATTAGAGACCATACTGATTATAATTACATGTACGTACCCGTATTATTTCCAGATGAAGAATCAGTAATGAGAGTCAAGAACGAGCTGAACAAACATGATATATACCCACGAAGATACTTTTATCCTTCTTTGGATACAATTAGTTTCATTAAATCATTGTGTAAATGTGAAATCTCTAGACGAATAGCGTCTACGATACTATGCTTACCGAATTATGTTGGGCTTGAGGAGGATACAATAGTATATATTTCAGATATTATAAAAAATACGCTTAAAGATATTAAGAAATGATAATAATCATTTATACATTATGACGTCAAATCTATAATAAGAAGTACTAATACGCTTATCAATGTTCAGAAAATTCACTTTAAAACTATATTTCTCTCCTAACGCTTTAATTTGGTTTTTATCATACCAATATCCTAAATGATAACGTCCTTCTTTTATTGATCTGATAAAAAACTCACGCTTCTCTGGCGTGTTATAAAATTCCCATATCCTAACTATGTCTGGTATATTACTCATATAAGTGGTAATTCCATTTAACTCAGAGAGTCTATTTAAAAGTTGATCCAGATCATCTGGCGTAAGATATTGTATACAACTGTAAAAATTAAATTTCTTAACGTCTGGAAACTCATACTTATAATCTATATCGGTAACATCTCCTATCATATAAGTTATATTCAGAGCATTATTACCACTTTCAGCAACTGTTATTAATCTATCGGAGAAATCTACAGCATAAATTTTTCTGACGTAATTTGCAATTCTCTTAGTTATCATACCATTACCACAGCATCCATCAAAAAGTATATCCTCCTTAGATAGCTTTAAGTTAGCAAGAATCTCGTTAACTCTATACTCTATTTGTTCATTTGGAACTTCTTCTCCATTGACTGTCATATCCACTTGTCTTTTTAATGAATCATATTTTACAGCATTTTCGTTAAAATGGGACTTCCAGTATTCCTTAAAACTCATCCTACTTATAGTTCTAAATAATTTTTCGAAATCTATATTCATGCTTAGTCCTCTAACCTATATTCCTCTAGCAGTTTTTTAGTTTTTTCCACTCCATTAAACATTAAAACATCGATTATGGATAACCAAGGTTCAAATTTATCATCAATCTGTTGATATCTTATTTCGTTAGGAACTAGGAATTTCAGATCAATATTTTCAGCCTCAAACTTGGCCTTATCAAAAAGTGTCCTACCACCAGGTGGATTTATATACATATCTCCCCTTATTTGCTTTGTCATTTCAAATGCCCAATCACCAGGAGCCTTTACATTACTATAGTCAAAATTCATACTTGAGGCCACATAAATCTCGGTATTACAGTCTAAAATTTCACATAGTCTTCTTATTATAATTTCATTGATTTTAGCAATTTTATTGATATTAATGTTAGATAAAATTTTTCTTAATATAAAAACAGTTTCGTCATAATAAGGAACTTTTTTCTTAACTTTATAATAATATGCGAGATTTTTCAATACATGATCTAGTACATCTAAGTTATCTACTATTTCTACCTCGCATATTTTTTCCTCTCGTCTTGTATGTTTTACGGGTATAGTTATATATTTCCAACCACCATTTTCTTTCAAAACTCTATTTCTATTTATCCAACCTTTCCAAATGAACTGTACTATATCGAAAATGATAAAAATATCTGCGGCATAAATAAGTTGCCAGTATCCTATATAAGGAAAAAAATACGGTTGCATTATAGCTACTTTCTTCATTTTCTCAATACCTTCATTACATGTTGTAATACGTAATCCATGTCAGATAGATCATATCTTTGATCTATGGGAAGAGGAACTAAATTTTTTGCGAGAAATATTTCCCAATCACTTGGTCCCTCTACATTTAACTCATTTTTCCAATACTCCTTTTCCAATACAACAGGCCAATAAGTTGCCACATAAATTCTATTAGATATGAGATATTTTTTCAGTTCATCTCCATTTTCTATTAATAGTGGATATACATAAGGACCGTTTACTATGTCTTCATCTATTAACGGAGTTAGCATGTTATATCCTCTCAGATAATTATGTAGATAATAGAAGTTTCTCTCCCTTATGAGCTTTACTTTTTCGTAATTTATAGATCTGAGTATAGTCTCTGTTAACTTAGACATCCTCCTTATAGGTTGGTTATATTTCTTTTCTCTTTCTTTAAGTAAAATTTCATAGAATGGCTCTGGAGAGTAGTCTAACCTACCCAATAAATATAAAGACTTATCATAAGTATAATTTTGTTCAAAGTCCTCATCTAGATGCTTAGTAGTATACAGTAGGCCTCCATCAGGTACACCGAAATATTTCCCTCCTAACGAATATAACGTATCAATACCTTCAATTGGTCTTGAGAAAAAGGCTTGAGTGTTATCTATTATCAACCTATCCCCGTATTTTCCTACTAGTATATTTCTAATATATTTACCTTTTAGTGTAAAGTAATTAATATAGAGAACTTTTGTACTTGTGCTAGTGTTAATTTCGTCCTTTGTTTCCAAATTTTTATCTATGTGATAAAAGTTCAATTTTGTCATATCTCTTATTGATTTTTCAGTCAAACTTTTATCAGTAAAATATGGTATATATATTTCCTTAACTTGCTGAGCTTTTATTATATATTTTACACAGTTTCTACCATTGTTTAGTTTTATTAGATCGGGATAATATTCCTGTTTGTAATCAAGTTCAAACTCGAAATAACCACCTATGGGTTTTTTGCAATCCATTTAATCACCATACATTTTTACGTATATAGTGACATTAATAAACTTTAGTTTAGACATATGAAGATTTTTTATTAGATTTCATTTAATATCTTAATAATAAATAATTAAATAACTGGTGTTGCTCTTGCGTATTGTGGTCGTGCGTGTCGTCTACTATTATTAGTACTGGGTCGTCTTTTACTATGTTTTTACTGCTTTGATGAGGTTGGTCGCTGCTATCTTGTCCAAGTTTTTATTGTCTTGTAGTTCATGTTTATTGTTTGTGCTATTTCTAGTACCCGCTCGTTATTGCTCCTATGAGCATATCGCCGTGTCTTTTCTCAAGTCTATTAATTGTGTTAGTGCTACGTGTACTGCGTCGTTTAGGGCTCGGTAATATTCGTCGTTGCCTAAGCTTTTGTAAGGTATTTTATTTAGATAATTTTTTAAAAGTTTTCAAGGTCTGCCTGCATTGCAAGGATTTTCGGATAAAAACTAATCCTGCTCGTCCCCTATTAGTATTACTTCCTCTTAGTATACAATCAATTATTCTAATCTCATTTTATAGAGACAAAGTGAATTTGCAATGGAAAATTGAATCGTCCGCTCTCATTAAGACCTACTCCATGTATAGTAAGTAGCATTAGCAAGAAAGTACCCATACGCTCATACTTGCTTAAAGGCTTACTACACTTAATAATATGGTTACTACAATTAAGAAGGACAAGCTAGATCTTGCCTAATTACCTGCCATAGGTAATACTCATACAAAAATAGAAATATCTTAATAAATACAATATGTATATAATTATTTATAATAATTATATTATTATCCATAATCAAATATAAATATTAAAATCACAATATAGAAAAGTCAGCATAAAAAATAATAAATATTTTATCATTAGTATATCTAATTAAATTACTGTTCATGTCCAATAAGATTTTCTGCAACTTTTACTTCAGATTTATAAGCCTTCATCGCAAATAAACGTTTTATGGATGCTGGTGCATAATTTAGAGTCAAGCAAAATAAGAACAGTGGAGTTTTTTTTTTATTTGCATATTTTAAATCCCTAAAATGAAGTTTATATTTTTTATCAATTTTAGTTGGTAATAATGAGGATAAACATTTATAAAATGTTAACCTAGGATAAATGTCATATTTTAGATAGATATAATTATTTTTAACGATATCTGTCAATAAGTATAGTCCATCAATAACCATCTCAAGATAATTAATCTTTCTTCTTACCCATTCTTGGAAATCGTTTATACCATATGAGGAATTTCCAAATGTGAAGTTATTTTTACTTACTCTATATAGTGTTAAGACATTAGGATCTAATACTACATCGTAGTTACTCATTAAGCTGATATAGAAGTTTATGTTATCTATTATATTACGATATTTGTGAGGATTATTTTCTATAAACCTTAGTAATATATCTTTTCTCAAACTTATTGTTGAGTTGTTAATATATGCGCTATTCTCCATCATTAACTTAAATTTAGCTTCTTTTTCTTCGTTTTTTATTCTGATAATTTTTTTCGTATATTTGATATTTTTGATTATACTATGTATATTATCTCCATCCCTAAAATAGAGTAACCTATTTCTATAATAACCTACTTTATCATCGTTACTGAATATCTTATAAACCATTTCCAGTTTATGAGGTAAAAATATATCATCATAATCTAAAAAGGATATAATTTCTCCTCTAGATATTTTTAAAGCTTCAATTATTTTTTCTCCTCCAGTTTTTTTATTCGTATTTATTGCTATAACACCACTATTACTTAAATATTCATCATAATCTGGGAAATTTTTTATCACTATGATCTCATATTTATCTCTTGATAAGGTCTGATTTAATGCTGAATTTACTGCATCAAGCAAATATTCCTTTTTAATATGAGCAGGGATAACTACACTAATGAATACCATAACAAACACTTCAGTAATAGGATGTTTAAAAACTTTTATAGTCTTTTTCATAATAGGCACTACATGCTTCGCCTCTAACAAACCTACTGGGATAACGAGTCCAACGCGTCTCCTACATTGAAGTTCTTGACGCCAACTTTCCTACCCCTAGATACCCTAAAACTCTTCTTGACATCGCCCTTGTAAACACCGTCCTTTAAGACGTGATAACAAATACAAGCGAACTTCCCTCCAAGTGCACAAGTAGCTTGTTTTACACTCTTTTCCCTAGCAATGAGTCTCTCGTAATACTCTTCGAATTGTCCAAGCCCTCTGGCAACCCTAGCAACTAGGTAGAAACCCCTACGTAAACGCTTGTTACCCCTAATCATACCAGAGTGGGACTCACTATCACCACTCTGTTTGGTTTTAGGTGCGAAGCCCGCGTAAGCCTTAGCTGCTTTCGAGTTGGGAAAACGTGAGATATCACCAAACTCAGCGTAAATTGTCGCTGCAGTGATTAAACCTACTCCGAGAACCTTGGACAACTCTATTACTGGTTCGGGTACCTTGAATATTATCATGCCCTCGACTTCCTTGACCATGTTTTCCAGGCTTTTTAGTAGTCCTACTAGTTGTTTTAGTTCCAGTCTTTCCACATCGTTTAAGTTCCTCCCTAGTTTCTCCTTTAACTCTTTTTTCCTATGCTCCGTTAGTTCTCTTAGCTCCTTTATTTCTCCCGTCGGTATATACGACCCTTTTACTACTCCAGTCATGTAAGCTATAAGTAGCCTTTGCGCGTCCAGCTTGTCAGTCTTCTTTTCAAGTCTGTATGGGGATTTTTTTTGCGTAAAAAATGAGATGAATGAAACACAGAAAAAGTCAGACTAACGCTAATTTTTGTAGAAAAGTTTGTATAAACGAGGGCGGATCTAAACATATGAAACGCGAGAACCAAATCAAACTGGCGAAGCCCAATAGAGACTTCGTCAGATCCGTCCTCAAGATAATCTACTCAAGCATTCCTAAAATACTTTTCTCTCAAGAACTCCTCAAGGCCCTGCTTGAGGCAAGAGGAAGTTACTTGAGCAGGCTAGGGAACGAAGGGAGGAGAGCATTAAGGACATTGAACCATCTCAGTGTAGAGGACGTGAGAACGGCCTTGAGAGAAATGGGAAAGAAGAGTTGCTATAGACTTCCACTCCATACCTCAGTACCATGAGGACAAGAGTTTGTTGAGCAGGATAAAGCCAACAAAGGGAACCTCGTGGGGGCTCGTACAAGCTACGCTCTACCTCCTGGGAGACTACAAGAAGGGGATAATGGAAGCTACTGGTCCTTACTTCTACTACCTACACGAAAAGCTCACAGAAAAAGGGTACAAGGTAACTGTAGTAAACCCAGTGCACTTGTCTGAAATACTCGGAAAAAAGACAGATAAACTTGATGCACAGAGGTTGCTAATAGCATTCATGACGGGAGTAGTAAAAGGGTCATACATACCAGACGGAGAAATAAAAGAACTAACAAGGTACAGGACGAGTCTTGTAGAGAAGACAACATAAGTAAAGAACGAGATAAGGAAAATCCTGGAGACAGCCAGGTACAAGATAGAACCATTCAACAAGAAGGGAATGGAACTACTGGAAAAACTGTCTAAAGGAGAACTGAAAGAGGAGGACAAGAAGGAGCTAAGCGAAAAGTTGGGAAGGACACTAAATTACGCAGAGAAGCTGATGCTGGCACAGCTCATAGGACTGTTAAAGCAACTGGAGGAAATGGTGAAGGACGTGAGGACGCCATAATTTCAAAAATACCCAAACAAGTTGTGGAGCTCTCCAAGGTCCCAGGAGTTGAGATAATAACCGCAGCGACAATCTACGCGGAGTTCGGTGACGTTTCCCATTTTCCCAGTAGCAGTTTACGGGAATTTCTATTGCTTAAATATTTTCATTTTATGATGTAGTAAAATAAATATTGTTCATTTCATAGCGATAAAATTTAGGCTTTACAATGAGTTATTTAATTTCTCTTCTATTACTATTAAATTATTTTTAAGGTTACGTAACTTTGCAATGATTTTCCGATAAAAGCTATCCCAGTTCTAAGGCTGCAAGGTCTTACGCGGGCTTTGCCACAAAGACTAAGCAGAGTGGTAAGAGTGAGCCCCACACGGGTATGATAAAGGGTAACAAGTACTTACGTAGGGTACTGTTCCTGTGTGCCAGGATAGCCAGAAATGAGCCCTTCGCAGATTTTTACGAGAGGCTCATTTCAAGGGGTAAGAGTAGTGTTGAGGCTACTTGTGCCCTCGCTGGGAAGCTCGCCGGTATTTGCTATAACGTTATTAAGGACGGTATCTACAATGGTTCAGTTACGAAGAGGTATAGGTCGATTAAGACTAAGGACGCCAAGGACTACGACGTTGATGTTGGTGACGTTCTGAACTCGTTATTCCCATAGGTCTGTTAGAGGCAGAGGATATAGTGCCTCTTGATAATACTAAGCACATAGTATTACCTTGAATATACAAACGTTATTTTCGTCTTATTCTCTTGATTAGTCTTAATATTTTTTGGTAACAATATTGAAATATGCCTACTTTTTATCTCTTCTTTGATATTTTTCCCTTCAATAGAAATTGTATCATTTTTAGTAAAATTGATGAGACTTCACTGTATTTTGTTTATAAAATTTAATAGAGAATGTGAATCTATTTATCTTAATGACAATAATAATATATCAATATAAGTCTTATGTAAGCGATATTTAATTTGATAATTTTAATAATATATGTAAAGATTATTTGCAGAGAGACTTAAAAATTAACCTTAATTTCTATGGATAGCCTTAAAAATATCAGTAAATAATAAATATAAAATAGCTTATAATTTGGTGAATTCGCTATAAATGTACTCCATTTTGTATGATAATTTTTAAATAGTATCATTAGGATATAATGTTAATGGTATTAAGAGGAGATTATAGACAGATTGCTACAAATAAATTGCCATATATTATAACATTGATTTTTACTTTTATTGTTGTAAATAATTGGTTTAGGGGTAAAGTAATATTTGGTGGAGATATGAGTTTTATAATATATCCAGGAGTGAACTCTAATTATTACTTATCAATGATTATAAATGCCTTCAATCTAAATGCACAAGCTCTTGGATCTTATGGGGCTAATCCGCAACTTTTTTGGTATTATGGTTTAATATACATTTTTTCCTTAATCCATTCTATCTTCTCTGAAGAAATTATGATATTTTTATTGTTGTCTTTAGGGTCTATATATGTATATAGATTAGTGTACGAAATTGTATTAGATAATCTTAAAATAAAGAAAATTAATGCTATTACTGCAGGCTTAATTTCTGCCACATTTTTTGTTTCTAATTGGGGACTTGTTGAAGCATATGCGTATAATATAATTTTAACTATAGCTTTCGTATATCCGTTATTACCAGTGTTGACGTACTATGTGAGGGCGTTATTAGTAAAGTCGTCTGGAATGTACATTGTTAAAAATTTAATACTAATCTCTATTCTGGGTACAATCATAATTTCTACTGTTAATATTATTTATTTTCTTCAAATAGCAGGTTTTATGATTTTCATTTTTCTTTTTTATTCTATATCAAGAAATTTAAGAAAATTTATTAAAAACATTTTATTATCAGTTTCAAGTTTTATTCTGATTATTCTTGGAAACTATTATTGGATAGCACCTACTACTAAAGCAGCTTCAATAATGGTATCAAATAAAGGCCTTGATGCACTTTCGTTATACTATTTTAAGTCTAATTCGCTTTGTATGCCATTTTCGTTGGTAATAAGAGATTTAGGTTTTAATGGACATTTTAATTATCCAGAATATAGTTTGATTCTTTCCTTTATAATTCCAATATTAACATTTATTCCATTTTTAATGTTTAGAAATATTAGAGAGAATAAAGAAACCATTATATATGTAATTATAACTTTTATTGCTATAACTTTTTGGGCGGGAATTACTACACCGTTTTCATCTATATATTTATATTTATTTGAACATTTTCCTTATTTTATTGAATTTAGGACAGAAAACGTTGCTTTTGCGTGGCTTGCTTCATTTCTTTTTTCAATAACGGTGGGATTAGGTTACGCCTCCATAGCTACTAGATTAAAGAAAAAGAGTATCGTAATAGGATTCGTGCTGTTAATTATTTTATCAGTAATTATTCCATACCCCGTCTTTAGCGGAGATTTAAATAGTAGAGTTAATGTTCCTAACTACTTTATAGGCTCAGTCAATTTTATTAATAGCCTAAATAATTCTGGTGAAGTACTTATTCTGCCAAAAAGTCCAAATTGGTTCTTTTCAACATGGTATGTAGGAACTAATATATGGCAATATTTTTCTATAAAACCGGTTATATACGGAGGCGTATATTCCTCATCAGAGCTTTCAATAAGACAGCTTTATGATAATATATCTAATATATTAACATTAAATAACTATACATCTACAAATATATTAGAATTAAAAAATATTTTTATTTTACTGAATATAAAATATATTGTAGTTGAGAATGATTCGACTACTACACCATATACAACTGTAGATAAGTATGTACAAAATTTATTCTTACTTCAAAAATATGATATAGTCAGTTTTCTACATAAATTTGATAAAATCTATATTTTTAAAACTGAAGTGAATTCGTCATATTTTTATCTTTTTTCATCGAAATATTATAGATATATTGTTAATATAACTTTAAAAAATATGGAAAACATTAATTATAGTAGAATTTTACTTCCAATAAATAATTATACAGTATATCATGATGGGAAATTTATATTAAATTTAAATGATAATAAAGGATATTTGTTTGTGATTTTTAATTATATGAATTTATGGAATATTAATAATACTTATCCTGAAGAGAGTTATATATATAACAATACATTTGGGAATATTTTCCCTGTAAATTTAAGTGGTATTATAACATTAAAAAACGAATTGCAAGCTTCAGCGAATGTTGAGTTAATGGAACTCATGAGTTATTTGATTTCAGCACTAGTGATACTCTTCCTTATTGAAATTTTTATAAAATTTAAATTCATAAAACTGCCAAAAATATTCTAGTCAAATGAAAAGTGATGAGATCTTTATGATTTTAAAAATATACCTGATTATAAATACGATCATAAATATTATTTATTATTCTTTTCACGGATACTGTAAAATTTTAGTGCATCTCAGAAACTTTTATAAGGTTCTGACTAAATTTATTGAAAATGCTAAGCCTTATTGTAACTTATAACCCTGACGTGGATTTTGTGCTAAATAGTCAGATTCTAAAATTAGCAGCAATTAAAAATAATAAAATTCTAATTATAGATAACAACTCATCTAATGATCTGTCATTGCTAAAAAATAATGCCGACATATTCATTAAATTTGACAGAAATAAGGGTCTCGGTACAGCATATAATAAGGCTATTTCCATAGCTAACAAACTTAATGAGAAATGGTTACTAGTATTAGATCAAGATACCCAAGTAATTAATACTGATATAATTAATAGTGCTTTTGAAGAATATCAGAAACTTAATATAAAAGATCATGTATTAGCAATGAATTTAAGTCATTCATTTGCAAGAATTAAAACAAAAATACCTAACTCTAAGTTTTATATAGCTAATTTTTCTACTAATTCTGGTACTATAATAAAAGTATTACCAACATTAACGTGGGATGAAAGACTTTTTTTAGATCACGTAGATACAGAATTCTTTTTTAGATACTTGAAAAGAGGATATTATTTATTAATATATGAAGATTCTGCTTTTTTACACAGACCAGCAGAAGGAGAATTATATGTAAGAAAAAAGTTATCTAAAATTATCCTAAAGACATGGAATCAGTTGATCAACAAAGAAGATGGTAAAGCTCTTACTATTCCAAGCTATACTAAAGCTAATAGATATTATTTACTCACAAGAAACACAGTATATTTGGCACTCCGCCATAAGGAGTTAATCTACTTAACATCTCTTACGGGATTAGGCCTTTTAGGATTATATGAAAAAAATGGGTTGCGTGGAGTACTATCATTTCTCAAAGCAATTTATCATGGTATCATCGGAGACCTAGATAAAGACAATAATAGAATATTTAAGTAAATTTGGATGGAGTTGCTTTTATTATTACTTTTTACATAACCCTAATTTTTACAGGATCTTAATTATATTTTATTCCTTAATTATCGATTCCAATATTAAAAGAGAAAGTTCCATTATAATTTAATAATCTATTAGTATTCTTCTATACTTCCAGAGACTTTAAGGGCAAGACTTTCTCCATAACATAAGGAAAAGACTTTGTATAATTTTAGAAATGTTGTTGCCCCTTAAACTATAGGCAAGTATAATAACTTTTCCGGATCTATAACTAATATATTTCTACTTTCTTCTTGTATTAAAGTTCATATAAATGTTGGATCTTAATACTAATTTTTTCAAGTGTTTATATCTCGTCACAGAGTATAGATAATCTTTTCACTCATATCAGTAACTTGCCATGTATATAAATAGGCGAGATATAATCGGAATTATTTATATATATAATCATCACGTATTAGCTTAATGTTATATTTCCCTTTAAATCCATCTATCACACCACTTATTGAAGCTTTTAAATATTTTAATATATTTTTAAACTCTCTCTGCTTTAGAGGAATATAAATTCCGTAATATGTTACAAGAACTACAAGAAAAATGTAAAATGAATAATTTTTATTAAAATGTTTTTTCTGAATTATAACTTTTGAATGCAGAATATCATAGGCGTTTTTATAATTTATTCTATCAATTTTTTTATCATGTAAAACTTTTGAAGTTAAAACTACAGCGCACTTATATCCCTCTTTTTTAGTCCTTAAAGCAAAATCTGCATCATTATCCCCCCACGGTATTTCAGGAGAAAAAAATCCTATCTTATCTATTAACGTTTTCCTAATTAATATGCAGTCAGTTACAAGATCTACATATACAAAATCCTTAGAATTATAAAGATTTGGTCTCTCTATAGTTCCAAAACGACTATTCCAGAATCCCCCATAATGCTGTAAGAACCCGTCTATCGTGTAAACGATAGGTTGTGCACAACCGACCTCTGGATGAGATTCCATAAATAACAAAAGATTTTGTATACTGTCCTCTAAAACGATATTGTCCTCGTCTATAACAAGAATATATTTGCCTTTGGCTATTCTTATTCCTTTATTTACTGAACAAGATTTAAGTAAAGGTTTATCATTAATTATCATATTAAAGTATTTAAATTTTGATTTTATACTATCATTTATATCTGGAATATTTTTCACATAATCAAAGATTATAATGACTTCAAGATTATCATATGTAGATGTAGTTAACGAATTAAGTAAATTAAGACTTTTTTGGGGATTAATTGAAGGAATTATGACGGAAACCAATGGGTCTTTTAACATGTAATTTTAAAATAAAAACTTAGGTTAAAAATTTATATGTTAAAAACTATTAGAGAGTAATAATCAAAGTTTTTACATTATTAGTGATAGTGTCATTTTTAAATATAAGACTCCGGTTTTACATGCTAGATATATGGAATCGTTGTCTTGATTTTCTCGATGTAGAGATTTTCCTATAAATAAGTTCTATAGCTAAATACTAATATTATCTCACTTAGCATTTTACGGATTTTCCTTCCGTTTAAACAACTTTTTAATTCCTCCACCTCCCACTGTTGTAAACTCAGGTCTATTAGAGGCTAAGCGTTACTGTTTCCAGAAATTTTCTATACTTAATCATCAATAAGTTACTTATAAATTGAGATAAAGGAATAAATTTGTTAAGTATATAAAACTCATGATCATTAAGGTCGTTATCATAGAATTATTTTCTGCAACATTTCCAAATAGTACTAGACTATAGACTTAGTGGAAACAATAGTGTAATGCCTCCTTCATAAATTCTTTTTATCAACCTAGAGAGCCTCCTAGCTCCAAGGTTCAAAGTGGAGTACTTGAAGAAAAGAACTACAAACAAAAAGCCTTCAAAGTCACAAACCCAACATTCCTCAACCAAGTAAAGAAAGAATCCTTCTCCAATCCAAAAGCCTTAAGCTCCCTAATAATAACCTCGATGTCCCAACGATTCTCCCAAGTAGTCAAGATGTCTTCCACAGTGTCATTCGTGGAGAAGAAGTACATTTTACCGTAATCCTTTCATATATAACGACTAATTTTATGGGAATACCTTGGTACCCAACAAGGTATTCCCCCTCGGTGACTCGTGAGTTGGACTTGAGTTTCCCAACAGTCTCAAGAAGAGTCTTGGAGTTAACCAAGAATCAAAAAAACCAACAACGTTAAACTAGCTAAGCAGAGGAAGAAGATCAAGATATTCTTGAATCTTAGTTTTGAATTCTACTTTTTCTCCTCTCTCCTTTAAGATCTCCACTTTTGAGGTATGTAAGGTATTATCATTAGTATGTAGGTCTCGTTTGTTTTTAGGTCTTTTAGCTATTATGAGGAGTTGTATTGCTGGTTCGTATTTCTTGTGTACTTTGCAGTAGTAGATTTGTGTGCAGTTTCTTGATGTTGGCATTGCTCTTGCGTATTGTGGTCGTGCGTGTCGTCTACTATTATTAGTACTGGGTCGTCTTTTACTATGTTTTTACTGCTTTGATGAGGTTGGTCGCTGCTATCTTGTCCAAGTTTTTATTGTCTTGTAGTTCATGTTTATTGTTTGTGCTATTTCTAGTACCCGCTCGTTATTGCTCCTATGAGCATATCGCCGTGTCTTTTCTCAAGTCTATTAATTGTGTTAGTGCTACGTGTACTGCGTCGTTTAGGGCTCGGTAATATTCGTCGTTGCCTAAGCTTTTGTAAGGTATTTTATTTAGATAATTTTTTAAAAGTTTTCAAGGTCTGCCTGCATTGCAAGGATTTTCGGATAAAAACTACTCGGGTATTCTTCTAATTGGAATGATCTCCATTTATGGTAGCTCTTCATAAGGTATTATAAATATTGAGGATATCTAAGTTCAAAGGTAGAATTACAATAAATACCCTAGTAAGAAAGGAATTCCCCTAGTTAAATAAAGTAAATAAAGAAGGAGCTTATTCCCCTTGCATATGTTCCTCTTCTTTCTCGAAATTCTCGTGAGGTTGCTGTAAGGAGTTCCCTTTAGTACTCTTACACTCATACCATATCTATAGTATTTTCTGGCAATTTCCGATAATCTAGCGTCGCCGTAGTGCATTATCAGCTTATCCTTAAGCGAAAATACGTCACTGCTTACTCTACTTGCTTCGTAGTATATTAACTCATGATCTGGGAAGATTATCTCACCAAATTTTTCCTTCAGATTTTCTCTCAACTTCTCGAAAGCCTTATCCAGTATCTCTCTTCTGAAAAACCTTGGCAATGCAAACCCTTTTATTGCCTCTGCTGTATTACACTCCATTATGTTCTCTTTATCTAAATTAGCGAGTCTTACCCAGAAGGAGTCTCCGATTTCTTCCTCGCCTATTATTACCATGTCGTGATTCAAAGAGGAGAGGAGAGCTAGTGCGTCTTTCCTCAATGTCCTAGTTTCGTCCAGTAGAAGGGTGTAATCACTTTTTGAATAGTAATGAGCTAAGTACCTAGCCTTGAGTAGCTTTACCTTTTCTTTGATCTCCTTAAAGCCGTACTGTTGTATAAGATCGGAAACGTTCTCGTTAGAAGAGGAATTGACTATAACAACTTCGTAATCTTGAAAGGTTTGATTTCTTATTGATTCAAAGAGTTGATTTAAGTATTTTCCGTGAAGTACTGGAATTTCTATTGATATCATATTTTATCGTAGACGTGTTATTTAAAAATCCTACGTTAAAGAAAATGAAGTTGATTATACTTCCTGAGACTTTAAAGAGCAAGACTTTCTTCTTAACATACGGGAGGTCTTTGCGTAACTTTAGAGACATAGTTGCTCTTTAGACTATAAGCAAGTATAACTAAATTTAGTAGTGATGTTAATTGGACAACTCTCTATCAGACTAAAAGATAACATAATCATTCAAATACATGGGCTGATTCTCCCCTCAAAATGTAATGCTTATATAAAGCTTTCAGATTATAAACTTCATATGTTATTTAATTATGGCAGAATTAGGATAGAGATTCCAGACAGTTATAGTTTCGTTTATTACGCCACTTTTATCGCCGGAGAATATGATTATCTTAATGTTAATAAAAACGATGTAGTACTTGATGCCGGAGCTTTCATAGGTGATTTTACGGTAAAAATTGCTAGGAAAGCTAAGGAAGTAGTAGCTGTAGAACCCTTACCTTGGGCCTTTGAACTGCTAAAGGAAAACGTTGAGTTGAACAATTTGAAGAATGTGATACTAGTTAACAAAGCTTTATATAACGTAGACAATAAGAAGGTTAAGATAAAGGACAGTGGAGTAGGTAGTAGTATAAGCTACAAAGAAGGGGAAATAGAAGTTAATACAACCACGATTGATTCTTTAGGAAAGTTTAACGTAGTAAAGATGGATATTGAGGGTGCTGAAGGTGAATTAATTAAAGAAGACGAGAAATGGTTAGACCACGTTAGGACGATGGCTGTGGAGTTACACGGTGAGAGAAACGTAAGTGCAATACCTAAAATACTTAGAGCTAGAGGTTTTATCATCAGAGAGATGACAAGAAATGATCTAATCAGAAATACAATACGAAATGTAATCTCTCACCCTTTAGGATTTATAAGAGCAGAGATTAAGACTAAGACCCTATTAAAGGCTCTGAGAAGGGAGTACAAAGTCCCTGCTTTAGAGCAAGGTGAAGTTATAAGGATAGTTTATGGTAAGAAACTTAAAAACTAAGATATAAAAATGCTGTGTGAGAGTTTGTTGCGGATTAAGTATAAAAATATCGTTAGTGTTTTGGAAAAGTTCTTAGACTATGATTTAGTGGTATATTCTTAGTCTAGAGCTATAAACTTTCTGAAAACACTAGTGTACTGCGTCGTTTAGGGCTCGGTAATATTCGTCGTTGCCTAAGCTTTTGTAAGGTATTTTATTTAGATAATTTTTTAAAAGTTTTCAAGGTCTGCCTGCATTGCAAGGATTTTCGGATAAAAACTAACTTCAATTGAGTAGGAGGACGAAGTTAAAGGTAAAAGCACTAAAACAACAAGGATTATTAATAATGGTGCTTTTTCATGTGCGGTATATTGGATAAGGAGTATTAAATTTTTTTAGAGCCTTCTAATTAGAGAACTGCTTAGGATCAAAAATTTCTCTAACACTGTATGTCATGGAACTCAATTTGCTTTATTTGATAAAAATGTTTCTTTATATAATAGATAATTATTCATATCTAAGTAAAATGAATCATATTTTCTTTACAATTTCTATTTATTTTAAGAAAAAATATTAATTAAATATAAGATATTATATTTTGTGAATTAGTTGAATTTTTTAGGTCTTAAGCTAGAAGCAAAATAAATTCTAACCTTGCATCGAGTTAAAAGTTAGATATACGTTCCTATTGAAAAAAGTGAAGAATTTCATAATGCAATTAGTTTAAGAAATAATTTTCCTAAATTAGATTAGTATAGAAAACAATATTACCATTTGTAATAGATCCTTAATTATCAGTATCTTACTTTATATATTGATGAGACAAAGAAAAAAAATATGCGTTAGTTAGGAGGATACTATATCTTGGAAAGTAAAAGTTGGCATTCTTCTTATATTTAGTATTACTTCGCTCTTATTATCCACTTTTAATATTTTTTCCCTTTATTATACTTGTAGCGTTTTATATAATAGATTTACTGAAATATCCATATTACTCTAATGAAGAAATGGAAAAGCCTATAGTTTTTATATCTTCATTACTCATCATTTTGTCTACAGTTTATATTATTTATAAGTTATTGTCTATTAATATAATATTTATGATAATTCTATCTGCTCTATTTATATCTGACTTAGCTCTCTCATTTAAGCGGGCAAAGAAATAAAAACTAGCCATATTTAATACACGTAATGGCTAGGATACTAATAGTGCTTAGAATTTTATGGACTGCAGGAGCACAGAGAATAGCTATTAACGAGTATAAATGGTTAAAAAAACTAGGCCATGACCCAAAAATAATATTCTTAAGAGCTACTAAAACAAAAGGTTATGAAGAGCTTTTAAAGGATGTAGATTATAGAGTGATAAGATACGGAAATGGAATATTGACTCCCTTATTTTACTTACCTACGAAACTATTCTCACCGGATAGAGGAATTGAAAGTACTATCGATTTAGATTTAATATTAAAATTACCTAAAATTATAAAAGAAGAGGAAGCTAACTACTTAATATGCCATGACCAATTTGCAGGAATTGGCTGTCATCAAGCTTACATAAAACTCGGAGTACCGTATAGTGTATTCATTCACGAAAAACTTGTAAACTATAGTAAGCCCATTCTAGGAAATATCATTAACAATTTGGAAAGAAAAGTGCTGAGTAATGCTAAAAGAGTTTTTGCAGTAACGGATAAAGTAGCCAGAACAGTTTATGAGAAGCATAAAATAAAGGCTATACCAAATTATCCAGGCATGGATAAAATTTCAGAGACGCCATTTTCGAGGAGAGAGAATGTCCTTTTAGCAGTATCTTTTTGGGATTATGGTAGAAGACCTTGGGATTATTTAGAAGTTATCAAGAATATAGATAATTATAAATTACTAATTGTAGGTAATTGGAGAGTAAAAGAGGCTAAAGAGAACACTATAAGAAGAATAAAAGAGGAGAATTTAGATGAAAAAATAGAATTGATGGAAGGAGTACCAGAGACAAAATTAAATGAACTGTATGATAGGAGTAAGTTTGTTATAAGGTTTGGATATAGCGAATATGGCCTGGCTACAGCTATTATAGAATCCATTCAACATACTACACCAGTAATTATAAACGATGAGCTAGGCACTGCTGAGTTAGTTAATAAATATAAATTGGGCTTAGTTATACATGGATTAAATTATAATGAAATTAAAAATTTTGTTAATAAAGTTAATGAAGAAGAATATACAAATCTGCAAAAAAATATAAATATAGTTCAAAAAGAGTATTCATGGGAAAATCATACTAAAAAAATTATAGAAAGTTAATAGGTTATTAAAGGACTTCTTATGAAATAAAGATAGTATCCTTTTCGTCGTTAATTAAATAGAAATTGAACTCATTATGTTAATAGATAGAAATCATACGAGATCAGAGATACCAAAGAAAAGTTCAAATATTACTTTATTATTTTAATAATTAAAAATAAATGATGTTTTATAGTTTGAGAGAATTGATTAGTTATGTAGTTCAATAGTTTTTCATTTTATAGAATAAAGCGTATTCTGCAACCCTATAAGCTTAGAGTGGAAAATTGAGGTACTACACAAAGCGTTACATAATACGTTGTATTTTCATAACTTAGATAATTACTCCAACTCCAAACAACAAATCTCTCTTTAGAAAATATTCGTTATTTAGGACATTATTACTCTCAATATACATATAAACATGTCATAATTGAAATCTATTCTAAAGGAAGTGTGTTATCAATTCCTAGACCCTCTTTCCATATAATATCTTATATTCTTCCTTGGGCAATGCAGGAACGTTATACTTTTTAGAAAATAGATAGTTAGTGAGTATTTTAGTTCTTTTCTCAGCCTTTAGCGATAGACCCGAAATCTGATTAGTAAAAATAACTTTTATCCGTTAATAATAACCCATAAAGATTTAATGTAATTGGAAGATTTATTTTATGATAATTTTTAGAAATTTCTAAGTGTCATATTAGACCTTTTATATTTCTCAAAATTGAACTAAGGAATAATATTACGATATTAGAAAAATAATGAAAATATTTGATAAAATCTATTTTATTTACATTGATTATTTGATACATTATTCTTAACACACTTGATTATGATCATAATAAAATAAATTCTCTCACCTATGAAGAAAAAATGTGAGACTTAACGTTGAATTTATATTTATAAAATGATTTTGGATCTATCGTTCAAACGAGTGTGGACAACAATTTCATTCATTTGGAATATTTACATTTATTATCACTCTCCCTGTCTGGCAAATGCACTGGAGCGTAAAGCGCGTTATAAAGCTAGGAAGAACATTGATTACTACTTCGTGAGCGTGAACCTATTCCACGGGAAGTGAAAATCCATTGAGGATATCCTGTGTTTTAAGCTCTTGAATCCTTGTTCTGCGTAATCCATCTCGTTGACCCTCTTGTGTTCAGCCAAGTGAATGCGTTATAGATTGTTTCCCCATCGTGTAGATTACCTTGTCTATCCTCGTTTTGAGTACTTTCTCAGCCTCTGCATTCTTCACGTTCGTCAATTAGTATGTGCACTCCTCAAGCTCGTCATCATGAAGAAAGGCACAGTCTTCACATCCCTCACAATCCACACGTAATAGTACTGCCCGTCCACTACAATAATTTTAGTCTCTTCTACCGCATAAAACCCGCTAATTGGCACTACGTACTTCACGCAGCTCAAGGTAGAATGAGGCAATGAAGTCCTCCAAGAAGATAAACCTGAGAGGTAACTAACCAAAGCCGAGGCTATTACCTCACTAGTGTAGAACCTAGGCTTAAGATTAATATACTCCATTAAAACTCGGGTGAGCACTGGACTTTCCACATAGTTCCCATGTCATCACCCAAGTAATACTCCTGTGCTCACCCTAAAGAGGTATTACGTCACATTCTATCAATAGAACATGAATAGTTCATAAAATTTATTTTGAATTAACAAAATTGTTGTCCACACTCCAGTAAATAAAGACTTGCATTATGACCAAAGGTCTTGTCAAAGATTCCTGGCTACAATGAACATATGAGATGCAAGGCCTGGAAATCTTGAAAAGAACGAATCAAACTTGCTCAGAAGTCCAGAAATGCCGTCAGCTTCAATGTCCTTAATTTCTAAAATTTCCAAATTAAAGAATTTTAAATATTCAACCATAGCTCTTAACGTAAAAGACTTTATGTGACCGTTAGTTTGTGATTTATATTTTAATCTTCCGAATCCGCCTAGGAAAGACACGTCATGAGAGAAAGACTGATAACCTAATAGCAAGGTTAACCTATTTATCCAAGATGCCAGATTTGGCGTACTCAGGACAATTATACCTCCTTTCTTTAGTAACCTTTTTATCTCGCTCATTACAAGGTCGGAATTATAGAGGTGTTCTATAACTTCCTCAAAAATTATCACGTCAATAGATGAGTCTTTCAAAAGAATTTTGCTAACATTTACGTCTAAGATGATGGGAAATACACATTTTTCTTTGTACCTTCTGCAGATGACGCTACTTCTACACAATAGGCTTTACTGAAGCCAAACTTCTTTGTATAGTATAATAAATTTTCTCCAGTTCCGCATCCTATTTCCAGGATATTTCCTATCCTCCCAAATTTTTGAATAGCTTCTTCTGTTAGCCTTACTCTTTTTGCCATATGTTGATCCCGTTCTAGCCTAGCATAATGTTCTTCGTAAAATTCCTTTATTGGATTTCTTTTGTCTTCCACAGTATAGATAATATGTTTGAATTTAAAAATTAGATTGCTAGATTTGGTTACCTAATACACATAAAAGGCTTGCATATAATGATGGAACTCATATATACGATGTGCTTAAACCTTTCTTATTCTCAACGTGTCTTTTCTCCAATATTATCCCTATAATAGAGTTAAGAGCAACGTTGGCGAAAATTAGGCCAATAGCAATTATTCTAATAAGTTCTGTAGCTGGTGATTGCACTAAACCTAGAAATATAATAACGAATCCTATAATAAATGCTCAATAAACTATTAACTTCTTTTTCAATTAGTAATAGGTCATAAATAGCACATTACTTAAACGCTTCAGCCTTATCCAAGGAAGGACATTGAAGGTCTTTTTCGCTAACTACAACGTCTTTTATCGGCCACTCAACGTAAGAGTAATTTATGCACCTCTCGTGCTGAGGAGAATATTCATTATTCGTCACAAGGTACACTACGAGAGAGTCGTCCAAGGCTTGAAATCCGTGGGCAAAGCCAGGAGGAATCCAAAGCAAGTAGTAGTTTTCCTCACTCAGTTCAACGCTAACGTATTTCCCGAAAGTAGGCGACAATCCCCTCACGTCAACGGCAACGTCAATTATCTTCCCCTTTGGAACAAAGACTATCTTACCCTGCTCTTTAGGAGGTAATTGGTAATGCAAACCCCTAACGACTCCCCTCCTTGAAAAGGACATGTTGCCTTGAACTATAGAAGGAACACCGTATTTTTCGAATTCCGTTGCTTTTAAAAGTTCTAGAAAGAAGCCCCTCCTGTCAGGAAATACTTTGCTTTTTATGAGCAGGACTCCCATTCCCAGTTCTTTGAATTCGAAAGGCATAATATACACTAGTTTAAAGGTTTTAAAATTACACGCAATAACTCGAAATGCTTAATATACCATCATATATATTTAATTCATGCGAATCCTTTTACTAGGAGCATCCGGACAGCTGGGGATTGAGCTTTCGCGCTTGCTTTCAGACCGCGAGTTAATCAAGGTATACAGTTCCACTGAAATCCAAGGTGGTTATAAACTTGACGCCACCGACTTTCCTAGACTAGAGGACTTTATAATAAAGAAAAGGCCTGACGTCATAATTAATGCAGCAGCAATGACTGACGTTGATAAGTGCGAGATAGAAAAGGAGAAAGCTTATAAGGTAAACGCTGAGGCTGTAAGGCACGTGGTTAGGGCAGGGAAAGTAGTTGACTCCTACATTATCCACGTAAGCACGGATTACGTCTTTGACGGCCAAAAGGGTAACTACAGAGAAGAGGACATTCCAAATCCCATAAATTATTATGGGCTCAGTAAGTTACTTGGTGAGGCTTTCGCAATGCAGGACGACGTTTTAATAGTTAGGACTTCTGGAGTTTTCAGGAATAAAGGGTTTTCGTTATACGTTTACAAAACTCTCAAGGAAGGGAAGACGGTCTTTGCTTTCAATGGATATTATTCCCCGATCTCTGCTAGAAAACTTGCCTCAGCCTTGGTAGAACTCCTAGACCTCAGGAAGACCGGAGTACTTCACGTTGCAGGAGAGAGAGTTTCACGCTTTGAACTCGCGAGGAAGATTAAGGAGAAGTTTAACCTACCGGGTGAAGTTAAAGAGATTGACGAAGTGAAGGGATGGGTAGCAAGAAGGCCTTTTGATTCTTCTCTAGACTCCTCAAGGGCTAGGAAGGTCATTTCCACTGATTTTTATACTCTAGACCTTGACGGGGTGGTGGTCTGAATGTACGCAGTGATCTTACACGGCGGACAAGGTACAAGGCTTAGGCCTTTAACCCACACCGGTCCAAAACAGTTGATAAAAGTCGCAGGAAAGCCAGTCTCTCAGTGGGTCCTCGAACAAATAAGGGACGCAGGAATAAAGGACGTGATCCTCGTGCTTGGGGACAATACTCCTAAAAAGGTAGTAGACTATTACGGTGACGGTAGCCCTTTCGGCGTCAACATAACTTACGTTTACCAAGGGGAGGCTAGGGGGTTGGCTGACGCAGTCTACAAGGTGAAGGAAGTAGTCTCAGGGAAGTTCCTAGTCTACTTAGGTGACAATCTAGTCCCATACGACCTGAGGAAGTTTATTTCCTTTAAAGGCTCTGCTTCCATCCTCTTGGCAAATGTGGATAACCCTAACCGCTTCGGTGTTGCAGTGCTAAAGGAGGGGAGAGTTGTTAAGCTAGTTGAGAAACCTAAGGAGCCCATCTCTACACTTGCGTTAGTGGGAGTTTATGCGTTTACTGAGGAGATATTCGACGTAATAGAGGGGCTTAAGCCCAGTTGGAGGGGCGAACTGGAGATCACTGACGCGATCCAGTCTTTAATTGACGAGGGAAAAGAGGTTGATTACGAGATAGTGCAGGGCTGGTGGAAGGACACCGGTACTCCTAAGGACATATTGGAGGCTAACTCTTTTCTCCTAGATAGGTATGCTGAGAGAAAGATAGAGGGCGAAGTCAAGGGTTCGACAGTTGACGGTAGAGTAATAATTGAGAAAGGTGCAGTTATAGAAAACTCAGTAGTTAGGGGCCCTGCATTTATAGGTAAGGGGAGTAAAGTAATTAACTCTTACATTGGTCCTTTCACTTCTATAGGAGATTCAAGCGAAGTTATTGACAGTGAAGTTGAGTACAGCGTGATCCTGGACGGCGTCAGAATAAGGGGTGTATCGCTTATGGACTCACTCATAGGGAATAACTCTACTGTGGAGAGGGGTAAGAAGTGGCAGAAGTTGATAGTAGGTGAGAATTCAACGGTGATAATATGAGGGTAATGGTCTTAGGAGGGGCTGGTTTTATAGGTTCTGCCTTTGTGAGAGAGTTAAATAAGAGAGGGATCAAACCAATAGTTTACGACTTGCTTACTTACGCCGGTAGGTTAGAGAGCTTAAAGGACACTGACTACGAGTTCGTTAAAGGTGATATTAGGGACGAAAAGCTTCATGAAACGATAGCTAAGTGTATGCCGGAAGTGGTGGTAAATTTCGCAGCCGAAACTCACGTGGATAGGTCTATTTATAGCCCAAAGGATTTCTTAACTACTAACATTTTGGGGACTGTGAACGTTTTAGAGGCATCACGCCGTCATAACTTCAAATACGTACACATTTCTACAGATGAGGTTTATGGTGAGGAGTGTGCCGACGAAAACTCTCCTCTAAACCCTTCGTCACCTTACAGTGCAGCTAAAGCATCTGCAGATTTATTCGTAAAGGCTTACGTAAGGACTTACGGGGCCAAGGCTATAATTGTGAGGCCTTCAAATAATTACGGGCCCAGGCAATTCCCTGAGAAACTTATTCCTAAAATTATTATAAGGACTATGTTAGGCCTCCACGCCCCAGTATACGGTGACGGTAAGGCTGAGAGGGATTGGATATTCGTAGAAGACACTGCCAGGATAATTTACGACGTACTAGAGCGGGCTAACTGGGGCGGTGAAGTTTACAATATCCCTGGAGGTCAAAGGTACAGCGTCTTAGACGTAATAAAGACTGTGGGAGAAGTAATGGGCAAGGATGTTAAGGTTAAGTTTGTTTCTGATAGGCCGGGTCACGATAGGAGGTACTGCATGACTACGAGGCTTAAATACGAGGTCACTCCTTTTAAGGAGGGGATAAGGAAGACTGTTGATTGGTACGTTAAAAATAAGTGGTGGTGGGAGCCATTGATTAATGATAAATTTTTCGTTGAGGACGAGCCTTGGAGTAAGGGAGGCGTAAATACATAATAAGAAGTATGTAATTTTCTTTATTAGAAGTGTAACTTGAAATATCTCGAATAGGCGTTCAGAACCTTAAGGACTTTCAAGAGAGCCTTAGTTGATAAAGCTTTTTAGACACAAGAGACAATATAAAAATGTGGGGTCGGGCTCCGTATAGCTCGGTTTCATCATGCTCAGTTCTCAAGTGGTTCATCATTGCCCGACCCCTTATTTAATTCAAAAGACTAATTAAAAAACAAAACTTTCACCCACCTCTCCAGCTTCTATTGAAGTAGTAGAAAACGAGAAATAATGGAACACCAGCTGTAGATGTATCCCTTGTTAAGGTTAAATATTCGATAAAAATTCTAATTCTTATTAGTCCTTATTATTACGTACTACAACCATGCGACTAGTACCAGGCTAGGAAATTATAGTATTAGTAGTTGTCCTACTTTCCCTCACTAATTACTTTTTAATATATTCTTAAATAAAAGAATATCATTATACTCAGGTTTAAGAGTATTAAGAATAATGTATCGAGTAATAGGTATAAACACTTTTTAATATTTATATCTTATTATTTTCTAATATCGTGGTGATATTCCTCAGTTTACCTTATGGAAATATAAAAGGTCGGGCATCACACTTACGAATTTCAAAAATTTTTCATAAAATTGACTATTATCCAATCACATTAATTTCTCATTATTAGTTGGTGAGAGCTATTTTCACAATCGTATTTTGGGCCTACCGTAGCTAGTCGTTTGCTTTATCGTGAATAGAAAAGTGGAGGCTATTTGCAAATTCAGGATCTTGAAGGAGCCCTGCTAAACGAGTCAGTGAAAATTAACAACACTTTAGGCATGATATGTCAGATTGGAGAAGCGGTAAATAATGAATTAGCTAGAACTGTGAGTAAAACGGTGAATTTAAGGACGATACGAGTGCACGTAGTGGCCTTTGATGCAGTATATTACGGATTTCTAATCCTTGTTAATGGTTAACTTTTTCGAATTGAGCTCTGTTGCCTAACTATTAATAAAAATTAGTGTATTAAAAATATTTAAATCAAAAATTGATTATCTTACTTTGACTTTCTGTTACTTTCCCCCAGAACGTCCTTAGCAGGTCCCCATCTAGGCCATGGTGGGCCATTAAAAGTAGTGTTTAGCAACATGTTTATCGCGTCTTCAATTTCTTTTCTTTTTATATTGGAACTTCTATTGCTTGACATTTACTCAACACCTCAACTTATAATATAAAAGACTCTGCTTTCTTAAAAAATCCTACTACTCTAGTATACTTAATAAATAATTGTTAGATGCATTACTAAATCCCCATGGTTCGCTCTTAACCTTCAAGGATGACTAAGTAGAAAATATAGCTTACCGCAATGCAATTTGGAAACCATTACAAGAGAGCCATTTGTATAATAAAGCTTTTTAACACGTGAGAAGAATATAAAAATGTGAGGTCGGGCTCCGTATAGCCCAGTTTCATCATGCTCAGTACTCAAGCGGTTTATCATTGCCCGACCCGGAAAACTTTCAGTAACCTCTCCTTAGTAGTGCTGAATGCCTTCATTTCAGCTTATCATTAAAAATAATCTGAAAAGGATACTCTGATTATAGAGTGCGCTAGTGTACATTTTTCCCATTACAAATGTAATACGGAATTCATTATAGTACTAATAGTTTGCATCTGTAAGTCGAAAGGTGTAAAGCCAGAGAAGTAGATGTGCATGTCCAGTTCTCTTAAGCTTAGGAGCTACAGGCTTGCGTGTTTATGAGTTCATCGTGTCTAATGATAAAGTAGAACAACTGCTATCTATCATTAACCTTTATTAGAATTTACTCTAACCTTTAATTATGAGTGAGTTTCGTTACGCTTCCGTTTCGCTTATTACCGATTCTAGTAAGGACGTAATTTTGAGGATCCTTTCTAATGAGAAGGTGAACTTTAACTTGCCCTTAATTTCAGTAAATGAATCGCTATATCCCAACTTCCCCGTTCCTTCTTCCTTTATCACTACTGTAACGTATGATGACTTAAAATTATTAATGTATGAGGTCTCCTTCAAAGAGAAGAAAGGAATTATTTTACAGTCTGCACTAGGCAAAACTACAATTGAGAAATTTGAGGATGCTGTTTTGAAGCTCTCAGAACTGGGAAGATTACTAAACGTCTACTATTTAATCGAAGTTATGTTAATTTACATTTTGGATGCAGAGCTACGTGGATCAACTAAATATAGGAAGACAGGTTATGTCTTACTGGACTATAATAGCGAGGGGGACTTAAGAGAGTCTGATTACTTGTCGTCAATAACTGTCCTACCTTACGTCCTCGACACTAGGAAATCCTTAGTAGAGATAATTTATAGAAATAAACAAGTAAGTATAGATACAATTAAGGGTATAATTAATGAAGTAGAAAAGATAGTAAGAGGTGATGAGAAATTAGTGTGAGCTTGACTGTGGAAAAATTGCGTGAGATGGAGTCCGCAAAGTCTACAACTACAATAATAAATGATATATTAATATCCACCACATATTTACAGCCTTCATACTCAATTAGTAATGTATATGCATTACCTTTTAATGTATTACGTGTGGACTACGATAACGAGGGAAACCCTCTGTATTTTACTACTTACGAGGATTGGTTAAATTACGTGAGGAACTCAGACCTTGAGGACATTGTTTTGCCAGACGTTAAGCCGTTGGATTTAGAGAAAGTATTGAGAGACCTTAAGTGGGGATATAAAATAGAGACTAGGCGTAATCTGACTGACGTAGACCCTGAGGTTAAGATCGTCTATTTAAACGATTGCAGTTTAGTAAAGAGAGTGGAGTACATTATCCTTTCAATGACTTTAATTAACGGTGTGGGAAAAGAAGAAATTATCCCAGTATACGGAGAGTTTAAAATGGAGAAGTACAAGGATCACCTCCTACAACAACTGTATTGGCTCTCTAAGTAGTGATTACGTTGAAATCCAGAATAATAATCGATACCAATATAATTATAGAAAAGAGGAAAAGCTGTTTGACCTATTTAATAACTACGATCTGATATTTTCAGACCTTGTTATTGCAGAAATGATGGAAGTAATAAGGAAAAATGCACTAGAGTGCATGAAGAAAAATAAACCAGAAGAAGCTAACAAATATATAGCGTTTGGTCGGGAGTTTTTGAAGATATTGCATCAGCAAAATGCTCAATTTGAATATCCTAGCTTGAAGGATTTTGTTGATGCGTTCGAAGTAATGGTTGAGAAAGACGTAAACGTAGTAGATGCAGCACTTGCTGTAATAGCTAAAAAACAAGGAGTTGATGTTCTATCTAACGATAACGACTGGGACAGGTTAAAGGACTATGCAAAACGTATAAACGTTGAATGAATCAAACTTCCGTCTAGTTAAGAAAGAGTAAAGTCCATAAGGACAAGTAATTTAAACAAACCATGAATATATTACGTGACGCTTGAGGATGTCAGTCTTTTCCATAGTAAATGTAAAGGATAAATGATTTTATCGATAAGAAGTACATCTTAGATATGGTTCACTTTTAACATCTTAAGGTAAAGCTAGTCCTTTGCAACTATTAGGAAAAAGAGTATTTAACCTCCTCATAATCTCTGAAACAGTTTCGTTGAAAGTTTATTCAAAATGTTCATTTCCTTCACTTCAATCACTTTAATGGCGATAAAATTAGCATATCTTATTTTAAGTTGACAGATCTAGTCACAAATTATCTTATATCAAATAACAAAATCATCCTGAATGAAGTACATGGGAACTCGTTATAAGAGAATCCTTTTTACATACTTGGTTATGCACTTCAATTTTTTATGCATTAAGCCTCGTTTTCTTAAATTCCAAATCATGCGTTTAATTGATTTAACGTTAACCTTGATAAAAATTGAACTACTCCACAAATCACTTTGTATAATAAAGCTTTTTAACACGTGAGATGAATATAAAAATGTGAGGTCGGGCTCCGTATAGCTCGGTTTCATCATGCTCAGTACTCAAGCCGTTCATCATTGCCCGACCCCTTATTTACTTCAAAAGACTAATTAAAAAACAAAACTTTCACTCACCTCTCCATACTTGGGCTATTGTTCAAATGACCTTAGTCGCTTGTGACGCTAACTAACATAGTTAGGTATTTCCCTTGAACGGAACTTTGCTTCAAAATCAATAAAATACGTATTGTGTCCGTATCTGGATTAAAGACAATGGCTGGAGATAGAAGAGCGTAATCTTTTTCTTCTTGCTCTAAATTTTTTATTAATTCTCTCCTAATATTGAGGTGATGTTTATGATGGATGATAATATTTCTCACCTCATTAAGCTTTTACTTTACGTTGCTAATAATGAGAATGCAGAGGTTAACGCTACGAAATTGCAGAAGATCTTCTTTTTACTTGAAAAAGAGAAGGGATTAGACTTGAGGCTTAATTTTAGGCCATGGTTCTTCGGTCCTTATTCCAGCATACTTCAGGATTATATTGATTGAGGAGGGAGAAGTTGGAGTAAAAGAGGAGGAAATTAGGGACGTCTTAAGTGAAGCAGTTGTAGGATATAAGAGGACTTACTTTCTCAAGGATAACTTAGTTTTAAGGGAAGGCGATGAAGACCTTATGAATTTCTTTAAGTATTGGGTAAGGAAGAGTAGGAGCGAAATACTTAATTATGTTTATATGAAGTACCTTGAATATACAAGGTATTCTATAATAAGGGATAAAATATTGGGAGCATTGGATAATGAAGGAAAGTAAATCTCTTTTCGTAGGGTTTCCTCAATTTGAGACTGTAGTAAATTTATACGGAATAATACAGAATGGGTGGAAATATTAGATATTCAAATATATTTAGAGTACAGAAGATTTTTAATCTTGCAATGTATTTCGAAACTTTAAGTATCTAGCAACTTACGATGGGTTACTAATATATCCTGTTTTAATCTAAAGGAGATGAAACTATTAAAAGATATTTAGAGAAAGAATCAGTGAGGAATTCCGAGATAGGCGATTTCATAATTGAGGATAACACAAGAAAAGACATTGAGAAGGATGAAAACTAACCGTTGTAAATAATTAAAATATTGCGTAAGATTAAATAATAATTTATCTATATTAAAAGTTATATTATCTTAGTTATATCTAAAATTGTCATAAACATTTTTAAACTTCTGTGTATCGGCTTAAGTATGAGCAACACAACGATAGTTATTTCTTTATTATCATTAGCTTTAACTTTGCTAAATAATACTAATATCATTAACGGATATATTAAAGTAATAATTAGTATTATTATAATAATATTTGAGATAATAGTATTTATCTACTTCTGTTTACTTAAGTAAACGCTTAGTCCTATCATTTAAGTAAAGGTACAATGAAAAGCACAATTAGATCCTTTCATATTTGTAAATAAGGACATTCTTACTTTTAGCCTTTACTTTTCATTTATAAAAGGAAATTAAAAACAATCATTTTATTCATTATTACTACCTAATTAATACTATAGAAAAATATTTTAACTTATATCCAAAGATGATATTTATGAAAATAGAAATATCAATACCCTATACTATTCCTGTTAATATAGAAGGAAATTTTAACTCACTATCTATTAAAGAAGAAATCTCTGCAGAACAAGTAATAAACTCTACACAATCAGCGTCTTTAAGATTAATTAAGATAAATGGAAGTAAGGTAAATTTCAGCTTAATTTTTACTTTCCATTATTATTTGGGCTATCCTGCAGATGGAATAACTGTAATGTTGCCTATAATGTTAGAGGATAGCTTAAAAGTTAATTTACCTATACATTGTAATATACAAGGTTTAATCCCCTTCCTAAACTCAAAAACACCTTACGTAGCAATTCAATGGGATCCTTACTATTATACTCAACAAGGAGGAGCTTCAAATCCATTCAATATATTTGTATCGAAAAATAATGAGATAAAGGCTTACTGCGGTTCTCATATAAATGATATAATTGAAAGAAAGAATGATAAAAATAGGATAACTGGGATGAAACCTAATATGATCTTGCAATTGGACTTTAAGGCTGACGAAGACAACATATCTTTTAAAATTTCAGATATTACTGATCCAAATAACGCCATATCGGATGAAATAAGCGCGGAATGGAAGAAATTCGATATAACGCCGGATTTTACTAATTCATACTTTGGAGTTAATTTCGGAAGTGGAGCAAGCTTTGCAGATTGGCAAATATTATATTTTATTTAATATATAACTAGATGAATATTATTATGTAACTATTATATTTATAAAATATCTAAATTATGGTAAGCGTACAATGAATCTAAGAAATTTGCTGCTCTTTTCATTTTTATAAAAAATTTATTATCTTTTACATCATTTTTACTTTTATGAGTGAAGTTTTAGAGCAAATAATCAGTATCTTGTTAACTATTGCAAGTGGTATACTAGGAGGATTTTTAGCTAGCATCTTTTTTAGCCGGCTAACAACACCTAATTTAAAGCTTAGCGTTGAGAAAACAAGTAATAATGATAAGTGTATAGATTTTAAAATGAATTCGACATTACATATAAGAGTTATAAATGATAAAAGACTTTTAGTCTATACTAACTCTGCAACAGAGTGTATAGGAGAAATGTGGATTTTTTATACTGAGAACGATAACAATAAAATTTATTATTATAACAAAGACAAAAGATTAGCAGAAATAACTAAAGAGACTAAATTTGATGATCTAACCAGTCCGTATACATTAAAATGGGCTAACTTACCTTCGTCAGATTATAAGAGAAACGAAACAATAATAGATATTCCGTGCGGAATTTGTGAAAATGGCCAACCGGGCAGGCAGTTGGATATTCTAGGAGTTAGAGAAACAAAACTAGGAGGGAAGTATATATTAATTCAAGATGTTCAACAACAAGCTACTAGAGACGGGGATGATCTATTTTCTGCTTTTAAGAAATGTAATAGAGATACAGCGTTATACAATATAGATCGTTGTTTATTTGACAGTCCCAATCAAAGACGAAAAGAGTTAATAAATCAGAATATCTTAAAAATTGCCTTTGATTTTCCTCAAAATAGAACTTACTATATAGTAGTAGAAATAAACTGTGCTAATACAAAATTAAAAATAGGTAAAAGATATAAAATTAAAAAGAATAAAATAATATCGTCTTTAAAACCACATAACAAAAATCTCTTATTTAAGATAAAGCTAGATAACGATAAAATCTGTATATACGATGAGTTTAATGATAATGATTATGAAATTGTTAATAAAATTGTTAAAGTATTCGCGTCAAGAAGCAACTGAACAAATAATTAAGGAGGAACTATTTATAGACTAAAGGGTTGAATTATTAACATAAAAATACTGTTGTTCATACTTCTTGTAAATCCTAGATTTATTTAGCAAATAACTGGATTAGTCTGCTACTATTCATGAAAATATCCTAAGCTCTTGTGGTTACAGCATGAATGAGCTATATATGGAATTTTTTACTTTAGCGTATTATTGTTTCTGAGATTTTTATATCCGAGTGGTTTATGCTGAATATACACAAGGGTTCTTCCAAAATGGGAATTCTAGATTCAATTTAACACATAATCTTAGGCAATACAGCCCTAAATTATTTATAGTAATAATAAAGTATATATTTTATCTTTTTAAGACTTAATATTAATGGCAACCCAAAACGTAGAATATTTTTTCCTACCATTAGTAAAAGACGCTAAATATAATTATAAGGATAATAAACTGCTAGTAGAGATAAATAATAACACAAAGATAGATATCACAGTTCCGAATAATAGTAATCACTTTACAAAGATTACTAACGATAATAATGGAAATTTAAAGATGAATGACGTATTAGTCTTAACTGGTTACGCATTAAAGAAGGACGATCTGTCATTAGTTCCCACGCTAGATCCATGCGATTATGTCAAAGGAATTTTAATATATGCACAATTTGATACACAACAAAACGTCAAAACTTTTAAGTTTAATAACTTAGATAAATTGTACTTAATAAGAAAGTCAAAATGTTCGAATCAACAAATAACAGTAAAAATAATGATAAAGGATGACCCTCTCCTCATTTCAACAACTAAATACGAGAAATTTGAATCAGATCCTAAAAATATATGTGGAATATCGAAAATTTATGGAATAGATAATTATGACAAATTACTAAATTTGTTGAACGATATAATAAATTATTACTATATTGCGTGACTTTCATGACATATTATGCTTTTGGCAAGCCGTTCTTTATTAATGCAGTTACTCATTTGCACGTAGGTTCAGGATCGTCAGTAGAAGAAGAGATCGACTTACCCTTTCAGAAGGACGAATTAAATTATCCAATGATCTATGCATCAAGCTTAAAAGGCGCAATAAAGTCTTTTCTTGTAAAAGAATTTTATAATAGAAGGGAAGTAGTTTACAAGACTTTAGGTTATGAGGAGAACTCTGAGGAAGCATCTTTAGGCTCGTTTTTGGACGCTGTTCTTTTTGCAGTTCCCGCAAGGAATATAAGCGTAAATGGCTTGAATGAAGCCTGGGTTTATGTTACTACTTATGAACTTCTCAGAAAAGTAAAATCATATTTAGATATAATAAGTAAATTGTCTAATCAAAAATATACTGCTTTTGAGAATTTAATAGATAGTATACTTAATGAAAATGAGAAAAATGTAACTTTTTCCAAAGGGGTCAATAGCACTATATTAAATGAGGATTTTTATGTTAACTTAGAGAAGGCTAAACAAAACGATGTTGATATTAGTGTACTAAATGAAGTACTTAAAGGAAATTCTTATGGCACAAACGGGCAACCTAAACCTTTAATAATACTTAACGATTATTTAGGAAGGGAAGTAATTAACAGATCGTTACTAAGGGTTAGAAGAATAAAGATCGAGAATGAAAAAAAGACGGCACGAATAGGTGGATTATGGTCTGAAGAATACGTTCCTATGAACTCTTTATTCTTTTCTGTGTTCTTAGCTAGGGAAGGAAAAGATGTTGCAGATTTCGTTAATTGTGTTTTAAGAAAGACAGATTACGTAATTCTTGGCGGTAAGGAAACTATAGGAAAAGGGATAGTTAGACTGAGGTGGTTAGATGACTTATGAGTCAAACGTTCATAATAAGGATTATAAACTAGCGTTAGACGCTTTTAAAATAATTCTTCAAGCTTCTAATGAGAAGACTAAAGAGGGATTTAGAAGTAGGGCGAGGGATTTAGTTGAAGAGATATATACTTCGGGCTTTGTACCAACTTTTTTCTATATATTCTCTAAGGCGGGACTAGAAGATAAAAATAAGATGGATTCATTTATAACTTTTTTATCTTCTGCACTTAGGGATAGCCCAAATGGTAAATTAGAAGAAAAAGAAGATGCTTCTTATAGAGCTTATTTATTTATTATACTTTTCTACTTAAGTAAAGAAGAGATTATTAATAATACGATTCTAGATAACCTTAATAACGTGGATGGTCAATTAGGCCTTATCAATGAATTCTATGCTAAAGCTCCTATTATTTCTGCAAGACTTAGAACTTATTTAATTGCAATAAAGAGACTGGCAGAAGCTTTAATCTAGGTGAAGTAAATGGAAGAACTTCTACTTTCTTTAAAGTTAAAAGCCTTATATCCGCTCACTGGAGGGTATAATAAGCATAATATAAATGATTTTTATGAAGAGACGGTAAGACCTACAGAAATTAAGGGACTATGGAGATGGTGGAATAGAGTACTTTTCAATACTGTAACCTATGCAAAGCAAGATAAGCTCTATACTTACGACTCCATCGATAGAGTTTTTGAGGATATTTTTGGTAGCGAAAACAAGAAATCTTCTATCAGACTGGAGGTGCTATCTGAGGAAGAGGAGAAAGAATTTAATATTGAGATTGAGAATGACGATAAAATTATAGATTTTATAAAGAATAATTTACATTATAAGAAAAATTCGATATTTATAACTATTTTATATGCTAGAGATAGAGAGATTAAACTTTGTCTAGAAATTGGAAATTCGTGGAAGAATTCGAAAAAAATTCCGTTATTTGTACACATTGACGATAGATGGAAATCGATAAATCCAGAAATAATAAACAGAAACAAGTTATTGGATTTTGAGGCATTAGAATTCAGAAAAATTAAATTGAAAGAAAAGACTAGTAATAATAATGTGATAAGATTTCTTCTATATCAACTTGTTAAGAATTATATTCAAGAACTATATATAAAACCTTCAATTGAATTTGTCTTAAATATATATTTGGACAAAAATAGAAGTAATGATATAGAATTTGAAAATAAGTTGAAATTCACACTGCATAGTCTTTTTGTCTTTTTATTATTAGGCGGCATTGGAAGGAAGACAAGTAGAGGTTTCGGAAGTTTATCAATATTAAATGTCGAGTGCTATAACGAACTATGTAATTTCATAGAGCAGAATATAAGGAATTTAAGCCAGAATATTGCACAAAAAGGACTTACAAATGTAGTTAGAAATATGATTAAAGGGTATATAGATACATTATCTAATTATGTGATATCATGGAGTAATGAAATGGAACGGCTTAATTGCGATGAGAATAATTTTGTATATTATTTACATACTAATGATTTTAACGCAAACATGAGAATCTATAGTGTTTCACAAGAACAGAAATTGCTTGATATTATGGCTAATATAGCAGATTTGATTAGTATAAACGATCGAAATATTAAGTCATCAAGTAATATAGAAAAAAGAGCATTTCTTCTAGCTCTTTGCGGAAATAGGAAAATGAATATTAGTAACGACTTAAATAAAGAACTATGCGGCATTTATATTAAACCAGATTATATGAGATTAATTATAAATAGTAAAAATAGAAGACCGTCCAATCTAAGAGTTAAAATTCTTCAGGTGGCTGGGAATTATTATTTAATATTTTATATACTTAACTCGAACTACTTGAAATCCAATATTTATTTTATAAATCTCTTAAAAAAATATTTTAAAGTAAGTGATAGATAATGCAGATTAATCAATATTTAATCAAAATATTAGAGTTTCTTGATAATGAAGAGAATAAAGTCAGTTTAAATAAGAATATTAATTTATTTTCATTCTTAAGCACTACAAGCATAATATTTAATATGCTTAATGTATTTATGTCAGAAAACTCCTATAATTCATTTTTAGAAAAATATTCAATAATAGACTGTGATATAAAGCATAAGAAAGCCCTTATGAAAAGGAAGATAGCAGAATCAATCTCAAAGTACTTAGACAAAGAGTTATTGAAACAGGCAAACGCTTACACTGATAATTTAAAGTCTATGCTGAAAAAATTACACTATACTATTATAGATGTTAAAATTATAACGAGAACTAAAATGCTTGTTGGAGTCTCAACTTCCTTAGGTAAGTTGGTATTTGAGTCTGGGATTTCCTTTGATCCATATATGAATTTGCCTTACATACCCGCTTCTGAGATTAAAGGAATTATAAGGAGTTATATTGAAGATAAATTAGGTGAACAAGAAGCTAAGGAAATTTTCGGTGATACGGAAAGAGAAGGAAGTATAAACTTTACAGACGCTTATCCAGTAAGGGCTGAGAATTTTGTGTTTGTACCAGACGTAATTACACCTCATTATAGTAAGAAGAAGTCTGAGGCTGACGCAGAACCAACGCCGATTATACATTTAACAATAGCTCCTAAGGTCACGTTTAGATTCTTAATTTACTATAAAAGAGAAGACGTGGGAAAGCCGGTTTGTGATACATTACCAATAGTTGTGATAAAGGGTTTAGGAGCTAGATCTTCTGTTGGATATTCATTATTTGAGTTAACTGGGTTAGAAGTGGTGAGATAAAAATGAGTAGGAGACAAATTACCATAAAAGATTTCGTGCTACATAAAATTAAAGCGCTATTACACGATCCGCCAAATAAACCAGCAGTAATAAGCTGGAATCCCCAAGCACCTTCGGGTAAGACTAGACGCAAACATGAGACTGAAGCAAAAAATTTGGCAATAAAACTTTTTAACAATACTAATATTCAATCTACTGAATTTAATAAAATTAGAGATTCTAAAATCAAGAAAGCTGATAGTTTAGCATCTTCAATCGATAGATATTTAGGCAGTATTACGTATGGAAATAGTAGTCTATTCCCTGAAAATAATATATTTTTAAAAAATATATTACAACCAAGTCTTTATGTAGATGGTAAGTATAAACTATCAGACTTTCCTTTATTTAGTAAGAGTAATCCCAGCATCCCCTTAAATCGTAATTTAGCAAGAAATTATATATCTATACTAAATAGACATATCACAACACTACAAAATAACGTAACGTTATTATATCAACTGTTTTATCTTGAGTACGAACTTCAATGGATTAACGAGAATTTACCGGTCGGGCCAGCAGATACTAGGAATCCTACTCACAATATTTTTGATCATTTGTACGCAACTGCAGCTATGATGAATTGGATATTAACATTTAGTGAAGATTGTGGAAGTAAAAGAAAAGGTTATCTACTAGGTATAGATACTGTAGGTGTTGCAGACTTCATAAGTAAGGGAAGAAAGACTAGGGATATTTGGATTTCAAGCTACCTAGTCTCAGCACTTTTATGGTACGTCATTACAAACTTCATAGAGGAATATGGTCCTGACGTTGTTCTCTTCCCATCTCTGAGATTTAATCAGTTTTATGCATTTTACCTCCTGGAAAAATTAAGGAAAGAAGAATTAGACGATGAAGTGATAAACGAAGTTGAACAGCTAGTAATTAAATATATATTTAATGGCGATGAACTCTTCAAAAAATTGAAAATTCCTCCGTATCCCATAATTCCCGGTAGGGTTACGTTTATCTTGCCTGGGTTTAAGAAAGACGGGGATCAATATTATTCCCTTTCAGATGATAACTACTTCATTTTGAAGGTAAAAGAGAGATATAATAAGGGCTGGAAGAGGCTAATTCAAACTTTAAGGATATATTCTGAAAAGAAAAGAGATGATAGTTTTTGGAATCTAGTATGTAACGTACTAAATAGGGCTGAAGAGTTATTACTTACTTCTCCTTTAAAGATTCGTGTAAGGCAGGTTAGCGTAGAGAAAAGCGAGATGTTTGAAAGTTCATCAAAATTAAGGTCTGATGCGTGGAAAGTTTACGATAGGAAATATCGGAAGCTAGTTAGTGAGTTTAAGAAGGATAAGTTGATTAAGGTTACACCAGAGTCTCATTTAAAGTTATTTGAGTTAACAAGGGATGGTAAATTACCTCAATTTGGCGAGAAATCAAAGAGAGGCTATGAATTTTGTACTTCTTGCGGAGTTTTACCTGCAGTAGTTATAATGCCTTCAGAGGAGGAATTTGAGGGAAATGCGGTTAACTTGGGCTTAGCTAAAGATAAGGATGATGCAAAGAAGTTGAAGAAGCTTATTTCTCCAGGAGAGAGATTATGCCCTTGGTGTTTAGCAAAGAGAGCTTTAGGCGTAGAACCTAGATTGATAAGATCTTTACTTTTAGGCGATCTATACGACGTGAATGAACTAGTAGATAATATATTGCAACGTCAGATAGAAATGGAGGTTCCCTCTACTAGTGATATAGCGTCAATCAAGATATTCGAGGAATTAATACAAAATGCTGATGAAATATGCACTGACGAAGGACAGGAACTTTGTAAAGAAGGTAAGAAGGAAAAAGTTTCAATGTGGAATTGGTTTAATAATAATTATCCTTTATCTTCAATAGACATAAGTATAAATCCAGAGGATCACTGGTTCAGTGAGGCTAGAAGAAAGGATTATATTTCAATATTCAAACATATTGGAACATCATTTCCTTCACCTTATTACGCATTAGTTAGAGCCGATAGTGACTATTTAGGTGACTTATTAGAGGGTAAATTAACACCTTACTTAGCAGGTATAATAGATTCTGGAGATTATGCAAATATAAGTGATAAGAAAGATATTGTAGATAAGGTTCTTGGAGATTATTTGATAAATGCTGGAAGTAAGTCGATAGTAAATTATGTAAAGAGCGTAATGGAATGTATAGAATTTCAAAAAACAAGAGATAATCATAATTGTAAAATGTATCCATGCATCGAGAAAATATATCTTAATGAAGTTTATAAAATTAAAATGAGAAAACACTCCTATTCCAATAGATTTAACGAAAAAAATTATATACAAGAAGTTAATAAGTCGATTAAGTATTTTAATGAAATATTTAACGAGGATAGAATTATAGTTACTCCGGCTTGGCATGTAGCAATTTCATCTGCATTAAATAGAGGCTTACTTCTAGAATTGGAATTAGTAAATAAACACAAAGGTTTCGTAATTTATGCTGGTGGAGACGACTTATTGGTAATGTTACCGGTAGACGAGGTTTTAGCTTTCGTTAAGGAGAGTAGAAGAGCATTTGCCGGATATGGAAGCGGAAAAATAGGAAATATGTGCCTAGAAAACGGATTCGTTAAAATTGGCAATGCGTATTATCCTTCATTACCTATTGTTGGTAGATCCTACTCTGTTAGTATAGCTCATTATGCTGATCCTTTATCTACTGTCATAAACGATTCTTATAACCTCTTGGAAGAAGGCAAGGAAATGATAAGATATAAAATAAAATATAATACAGAGTTCAAATACATTAAGAAGGATGTTGCAATATTTAGATATCAAGGTTTAACTTCGGTTATCCCTTTATCGTTAAAGAGACCTATAGTTGACTCTGCAAATGACTTTAGTAACATAGCATCTATCCTAGATATAATATCTGAATTAAAGAGGAAAATTGATGAGGGTAAAATTTCAACATCTTTACTCTATGATTATGAGGATTATAAGGATTTAATCTTTGTGAGCTCGGAAAATGAGAAATCTGTCACTCAAGCTCTAATAGACTATTGGATAAAAAGCAATTCTCAGAGAGGAAATGACGAAATTATTTTTAATGAGGAATTGTATAACGTTAGATTAAAAGTTTCCAATTATATAATAAAAATTCCTCAAGACCTCATTTCTAACATTGTTTATACTCTTAGAATAATTTATGGAGGAAAAAATAATGATTAAGATTTCAATAAAAACTGTTGAACCTTTGATGTTAAGAAGTCAGGGTGAATTTGGACCGTTAATCACTGGTTCCCATAATTTTGCCCAATCGTTAATAATACCTAGGCCTTCAACTATTGCTGGAATGCTAGGCTCTTTAGCATATGACAATTTGAAAACTAATCTAAACAACGATTGGTTAGTGAAACTTAACCACTTATTAGGTAATTTAACGATTTACGGTACCTTAGTAGAAGTGAATGAGGACTACCTATTTCCTCTTAGATTGGATAATTTGTTCGCTTTGGTAGATCAAATGGATCTTTCTATTTTGTATAAAATGGATGAATTAGATGAAAAGCACGAGCGTTGGGAAAAAGAGATCTATGATTTATTTTATGAAAAGAATAAATTATTCGATATAATAGATTTCCAGAATAGGATAGGAATAAAGATAGATAAGAATACTAGGACAGTTAAGGAACATTACCTATATTCTGCAAGGTATGTGTCTTTTAAGAGCAATATAAATTATGTAATATTCATAGATGGCAATGATAATTTATTGGGAAAAATCAATGATGAATTTATGAATTTAGGAGGTGAAGGCAGAGTAGTAAAACTCAAAGTGATAGACGAATGTGTCCCAATTGATGCTAATACTGAATATTATCTTGCTCTGTCTCCGATTTTAATATCTGACGAGATCTTGGATGATTTTTTAGAAAAAGCTGATAAATATATCATAATGGGTAAAGTTGATAAAATTTCCTTGGGATTTGATATTGGAAATAAAAAAAGAAAAGAGATGTTAACTGCAATTCTTGAGGGTAGTGTGATTAAGAAGGAGCTTATTGATTTTCTCAATACAATTCAAAGCAAAACATCTTCTAACTATAAAATATATGAAAAAATAGGATATAATACTCTCACTTCTCTTTGTCAGTTAAGATTTAGGAGAAAGTAAAAAAGATTTTTAGCTTTAACACTTGTAACACTACTGATTCCATGAAGTTCTTATTAATTAAAAGAACGGAAAGCGCAAGACTATATGCTTTCTGACGTTCTTCAGTTTTTCTCAATAGAACTAAAGCTAACTTTTAATTCAACACAAGATTTAAAATTTTATTTTGCTTCTTCTAGCTTAAGACCTAAGAAATTTCAAACTAATCCACAAAGCACCGTTTTGAGAAGCTCCTGCTAGTATTTCTTCATATATTAAACTGGTTATAGTCTTTTTATTACAATTCATAATTCTAGATAGGATTTCCATTTTTGTTCATATAACTTACGATATTTTAAAAGCCTAGTATAGTCCAGGATTATGCTTGTGTCAAAAATTACACATTTGGCGTCACATAAGTTAACAAACTCGTCAACGTTCATTAACGATCTCTTCTAATCTCTTGGTATCAATATATTTATCCAAATCGTCTAATGATCTCGGTCTAATGCAAGGATACTTTTTGGAGTATACCACTTTAGTTATTGTAGAATCTATGACATGATCTGTTAACGTGCTCATTATTACGCCTGCTATAGTCCCAAGTAATTTATCATCGTCTGACTTACCTGGTGGACTGCCATTTGCTTCACCTATTATTCTCTCTACGACTAACTCCTCAACATCTTCCTCGCCTAACTTCTCACAAACAGATTTAGCAATTTTAATGCTCTCGTCGTCATTAGCTACATACCTAATGTTTATCTCCCCAACCCTTCTGTAACCCTTAGATATAATATATTTGGCAATATACTCATTCATAAATATACAGTCTAACCGTTAGGTAATAAGCTTTTTAGAGTAATTTTATCGACAATAGCTAAACGGAAGGACGAATATGCAACGCACAACCACATATGCAAACTGGTTAATCATGGATATCCTTTTGAACGGTGTTTCCCTAGACTAGCACCAATGAGTTAAAAGTGTCCGTGTATCTCTTAAGAGGTATGACCATGGTGGAATTAGAAGAGCAAGGATAAGTTACGCTATGGGTAAACACTGTTGGTATTTAAAGAATAGGTAGTGGGAGCCATTGACTAAGGATGGGCTTTGGGAATGTAAAATGGGAAAGTCTATGTAAATTTTCTGTATAAGTAATATTTTATCAAAATTTATTAACTCGGAAAATAAATTTCATGTTATGGTAGAGAAAGTATATCAACATCGCCTAGACAAATGCGAAGAATCTTTTAGAGCAGCACAAAAGTGCTTCATACAAATTATTCGCCTCAATCTCCTTATGTAAAGTTGATCATGAGAAAAAGCATTAAAATTGTAATAATATCTAATAGTAGTTTGTTTATAAATGACATACTATCACTATTACCTACAAAGAGTTTTGAAAATATGAATCGGAAACGTGAATCTGACACTTGCGAATTAGAATATTATGTAGGTTCTTATGAGGATACCATTAGATAGTGTATTAGGTATTGCAGGTTTTCAACAAGTAAAGTTTGAAAGTACAAAAAGTTTAGAAGAATTTGAGGAGTATGAAAAGTATAAATCTCAATATGTACGAGTAAAAGGAAAAAGAATAGTAGAAGGGTGTTTAGAGTCTGTATTATACATTTATTAGCTTTAATTAAGTTGTATTGTAGCATTTAAGAAATCAGCAAGCGAGCCCTTGTATAATAAAGCTTTTTAATAAAAGGGAAAAAGTAAATATTTGGGGTCAGGCTCCGTATAGCCCGGAATCATGTTCAAGTCTCAAGCCGTTCATCATTGCCCGACCCCAGCTCAAAAAACCTTTCAGTCATCTCTCTAATGATATAGCCATTATTTTAACCTATTATCGAGCACTTTTCATTGCTAAGCAACTATTATAGAGTTGATCAAGTTTGTTTATCTAATAGTTCTTGCTATACATTCTATTGAGGAAATATTTAATTATCACATTAAGATACATTTTTATAATGTTAACTTCTGCTGAAGACTTTAATGTTGATGAGTTAATATCCTATGATATAGACGATGAGAACTTGAGAAGGATATTAAAGGGTATGCACAACGCTTCACCTATCTCATTTGACACTTTTTGTGAAGAGTACGTCAAGTATGCAGATAAATTGGGAGGAGAGAACGAGACAGAAGATTTCCTTAGGAGTATAGACTATTTATTGTATTATAAAGAAAAATATTCATTAAATTGTAGTATAGATTATAAAAAGTTACTTGAAAAAATACTCAGCTCATACATTATTATGGAAATTTTCAAAATTTTAAATAATAGTATAACAATAATTTCAATATATATCCCAAAGATCCTAAAAGAAAAGGTTCTCCTATTTCCTACTAAGGCAGTGACAAGCATTGCATTTATCGATAGACTGGTCAATTCTAATATACCTTTCAATTTTATGGCGTATTTCAATTTTATAGTTAGTACGAATGATATTTTTAGCGGATTGGAATGCTTTATGGATGAGGCTAAAAGTAAGAAATACGGTAATCCGCACTATGCATTATTTCTTCTTATTTTGCTTCTTCATAGGTTTAATGAAAAGGGGTTTGGAGTTTACGCTACTTGTTGTGAAGGAGAATTTTGGATAGTTCTAGAGAATAGTTACAAAGATAAATACGAGGAAATTAAGAATGAATTCTCTTCAGAACCGTGGTATCCTTTCCTATTTTCTAGGATATTCTTCGCAGGAGATGTATGGAAAAAGCTTTCAAGTACAGATAGACTTAACGGCAGGGACTAAGTCTTTAAGTAGAATTTTAGCACACTCAACAACTTTTGATAGCATCTTACTATTAAACTCCAGGTCAATGTCTTGCGTCGTAGAAGATTGAATAAATGCAACTTGCTTCAATTTATTATTACTAATACTATATTTACATTGTGCATTACAATAATCTGAAGGCTTGCGAGGCTTACTAGTTTTGCAGAGGTATGTTATCACTAATTCTCCACTGGAGGAAAAAATTCTATCAGCTCCGAAATGATCAGCAATAATTCTCATCAAATAAATTAATTCAATATTAGCTATAATGTCTTCAGCGTTTTTTATGTTATTCTTGATTAGTATTTCGTGAAAATCTTTGATGACTTGACTCACTTATTCCTTTGCTTACACGTTTTCCATTACAGTTTATTATTCCTAGAAAGCCCTCATAACACTTGCCGAGTTCGTTTGCTATAAATATCATAATTTCCCAAGAAATACTTCTAATGCAACTTCTTACAATTTCTTCTTTAAGGCTTTGCAATTTGCTACATTCATCAATTATAGTTTGGACGTTATTTTGAGACATATTTAAAGTGATATTATAAGTACTAACTAAAAATATAACATCATTTGCCTTGTTCTCTCTAATTTTTATCAAAGTTAGTGCTTCTAGAAAGTTTATGGCTTTAGACAAAGGATGCAATACTAAATCATGATCAAGAACTTTTCCAAAACACTAGTGAAACTTACCTTTACATGCTTGAATTAATGAGCTTAACATCTAAGAAAAGTAGGCAAAAAAGGCAGATGTTATTGCCTTATTAATATTAACGGAAATAGGATAGTACCATTTTGAGTACATGAACAAATGGTCAGGATAACAAATAAAGTATATTAATATATGAATGACAACTTATCTTATGGAGAAGCATACTCTAACAAAGCTTTTTTACAATCCTCTAGCAGACAACTGTAAATTTGAGAGTAGTCACTTTACTGGATACGAGGAGATAAGTAATTAGAGGTCATGAGATAGCTTATGGTTGATCCTTATTAGCGTACGCTTTTTATAAGTTATAGTAGGAGGTAAGAAAGAGTGATCTCAGATGTGCTATTGACCAATTAGCCTACCATTCATAAGCTTTTTAAATGCGTATAAGTAGATAAACTTATGAAAATATGGAACTTATGTATTGTAGAAAATCATTATATTATGCCTTACAAGGTAATAGACGCTTTAGTAAATTGTTAGGCGATAAATTATGGATAATTTGTTACCTTTAGTCGACCTAGATATAGATGACCACTATATAAATCCCTTATTAAAAATTATGCTGCAGAAAGAGCGTCTCTTACGGGAGAATACTGGACTATTTCTGTCCAGGTTTTCCTATTTAAGCCCTAGCCAACAGTTGAGAGTATTGGACCTACCTATTTTTTAAATCTAATAGAAGAATCCCAATTCCTAAAGTTCTGTGCTCGCTTAAAGACGTCTTGTACTCAATAACTATAATCTCATTAAATCCTAGCGTACTTAAGTCGTATGAGGAAACTGGGATATGCGATGAGAAGCTTAAGATTCTGAGAAAATTCATGAATAGTGTTGAAGACATGGTAGACTCTAAGTTGGTTGACTTCATGAGGAAGAGCGTCAGTGAGAATGGATTAGAAGAGGCACATTTGGATTTGGTTATGCTTTTAGAGTTCGCATTAAGGCTTAGGAAAGAAGGATATCATGCTAGGTTAGCTTACTTTTACGGAGAATTATTGTTAGATACTGATGCGGACTTTTTGGCTAGGCTTAAGATTAGGGATAAGATAGTGGATGAATATAAAAGTTATGGCATAGACGTTTCAAAAGAAGCTGACTATGTTTTCGGAATTATTGATTCTAAGGAGGGGTTAGTAGACTATCTAAGGAAATTAAAGCTTGCTTAGCAGGGCTATGTATTTTTCAGTTTCCTCCAAAATATTCACTAACGCTAACCTGGATAGTATAAATTTATACTTATTACATCAACTATTCTAAGTAACTTTTTAGATAATAATTATGAAAACTTCAATTAACAAGCCTTTTATTATCATAATAAAAATGAAGTCTTTAGTTTAATGTACATACTGATATTTAGGAAATTTTAGATCTATATCGAGTCTTGTTATGTTATAAAATTTAATACTTAACCAATAGAGATGTGCATATGACTGAAAGTTTATGCAATTGGATTCTCTTTGTGCTTAATCGTGCCAATGAGCTGAGAAAGAGTATTAATAAGGTTAAGCTGCAGAAGATTCTGTTTCTTATAAAGAACGAGTTAGGTCTTGACATTCCTGCAAATTTTAAGCCTTATAAATTTGGTCCTTACTCTGTAGATATAGATAAGGCTTTAAATAAACTCGAAAAAGAGAAATTAGTTGAAATTGAATTATTACCTAATTCCAGTAAAAAGGATAACATAGATTCTGATTATAAATACGTTATTAAACCTCTTAAGGATTCTAAAATAACAATGAAAGGTGATGATTTAAATTATATTGATAGGCTAATAAGAATGTCTACTGAGGATTTGTTAGCGTATGTTTATATAAAATTTCCTCAATACACTAGAAGATATATTTATCTTAAGAAGATTTACTAAAGTATTCTTTATAAATTTCAAATCTTTTCAATCTTTCAAGATTATCATTAATATATCCACTTATTTCAAGAAAAGATTTTATAGAGATTATTATAACCCATACAGAGAGATATAGCAAAGAGAACATGTCCGCACAAATACAAATTAACTTTACAAGAATTAGTGTATAGAGTACTGCAAATATAATGAATAAAATACACGATAAATAAGAGAACTTCTTTGAATTATAGCTTTTTGTTGATCTATACATAGCTATTATCAAACTGGAAAAAACGTATAGAATAGGATATGATATCAATATATAAAATATATGAGAAATATTTTGTGATATAATAAAAATAATTAAATATATCGATAACACTAGAAATGTAATAAATATCAGTAAGTAATGAATGAAAAGTTTCCTAAATTTTTCCATAGTATAAGAGGGATATACAATAAATGCCTTATCTATCTCTAGAGAAGTTATAAAATAGTCTATTTTTTGTAGTAAAACATCTTTGGACTTGAATTCTTCTCCAAATGGATTAAGCAATTTCTTAGCAGAGCATTTTAGAGTTTTCAGAAATATAGTATATTTTCTTTTAATATCCATATCTAAAGCATAATTTTTTATGTCCTCAGGTAGGTCAATTACGCAACTAAGTAGCAAATATCTGTTTAAACAAGCGGAATAATCTTTAGTTTTCTCATCCAATTTAAATAACAGTTTTGCAAGCCTGTCTATTTGCAGATCTATATTTTGTAACGCAAAACGTTTATCGATAAGTTTACTTATATCAGAAATTTTATTTAAAATCGAATATAATATTTCTCTATACAGTATAGTAAATGCCGTGGTTGCTATAAAAATTATTAAGGAGGCGATAGCAGGTGAATAAAGTGTACACATAGCACTTACCTATATAGATAATGATTTTTAAAGATATTTAGTAAAAGATTAGCGCGTAATCGACCACTTACCAAGATACAAGATATTACATAATGTCACTTAATGACGTTAGTATGCTACTATGAAACGCATAAGAGCTTTTATAGAGCATTCTTTGTATAATAAAACTTTTTAACACAAGAGGAGAAAATAAACATGTAAGGTCGAGCTTCGTATAGTCCTATTTCATCATGCTTCAAGTCACAAGCCTTTCATTGTTGCCCGACTCCCCAGCTCAAAAAATTAATTAAAAAAACTTTCACTTACCTCTTCATTCTAATGCGTGTTATTTTAGGTTATTATCAAATACTCTTAATTACTAGGTAATTATTAACTGACGTTAACATTTATAGAACCAATCAAGTTTGCTCATACTCTAAATATAGTCATTTCCGTGTACATGCTATTAAGAGAATATTTAATTATCACATCAACACGCATTATAGACTTAAAAAAAGAATATTAATCTTTATATTTCACTATAACATAATAATTTGCATGAGTATTACTGATTACTTAGCGCATCTTGATCCTATATCGTTCGAAAAGTTCATAGCCTATGAGTTTTTACCAAAATTGGGATTTAAGAATATAAAATGGATAGGAGGTTCCGGAGATAAAGGTGTAGATATTTTAGCGCTGAAAGAAGAACTGGATGGTATACATAAATATGCAATTCAAATAAAAAGATATACTAAAACTAAAATAGGGGAGAAAACGGTAAGAGATCTTTATTCTTCAATGACATTATATGACTGCGATAAGGGAATAATAATAACGACTTCTGATTTTACTGCAGACGCTATTGAAGTAGCAAGCAAATATAATATTAGCCTAATTAATGGTATTAGGCTGTCCGATTTAATCCAACAAAAACAAATAAGAGTGCCCATGCGTCCACCTACTAAGGATTCGGAAGATTCACAAATAATGGAAAAGGAGAATATTAAGGAAATCAAGGTCAATGAAGGCGTGTATCTGGATATAAATGACGCAATAAATAAAGCTGAAAACTTAGTTGGAAAATATGGGAATTATAAGATAAAAAGGACTGAAGCTATATTAAAGAGATTATATGTATTCCAAGTAAAAATTGGTTATAATTTTCAAAACGATAGAAGAAGGAGAGTTCTTTCATCACAAATCGCAATAGGCGGAAATGGAGAAGATCTTTCCAAAATTTTGGAAACTCCGATGCAAAAAACAATAATTGCTTCTGAAGTTAAGTATGAGAAACTTGGCGTTGAATACGCTAAAATAACTACTTTGGCAGTAGAAGTAGCAAAAAGAAGGTTACCTCATTATAGTCACATAATCGATATTTCTAAAGAACTGAAGAAAAAGTCATGGTATCTAGATACTTATAAGATTATATTTCAAGTTGAACTAACTGAGGCTGTAGTTACTGTTAGTAGGAATAATTTGAATATCATTTTTAAACCTATAGATAATGAAAAGTTAGAAAAATTAGCCTTGATGGAAATTAAAAAGGAAACTGAGTTAAAAAATTCTCCTAAGATATCAAGGGATAATGACGGATATACTATTAATTATCAGGATGACAAAATAGAAATACGAATTAAACTTAATAAAGCAGGTAAAATAATACAAAAGACTGTCAGGATAACAAAAGATTATGCAATAAAACTTGCACAAAATAAAGTAAATGGAAATATAGTTAAGGTAGAAGGAGATTACGACGTGTTTTTAACTGCTGATTATCTCTATAAATGCCATGTTAATCCTTATTCCAAGAATGTGTTATGTAATAAAATTGGAGTATCATTGATTAATGCTCAAAAAATTGCCCTTGAAGATTTTATAAATAATATGTTTTCAAAACCTATGAGAACAGAATACGATCTTAGAGATTCATGGATAATACTGGAAAATGGGATAACTGGATCTGCTAAATACGAGATATCCCTAGAGGGAACTATAAAAAGCGTAAATAAAAATATAAATGAGAACTATTTAAAAATATTTATAGCTAATCATGGTTATAATTTGTATTCTATAAAGAGCTGTGGTGATAAAATTTCCGCTATAGCATATGATTCAAATTTTAGTTATGCGTTTATATGGAAAACTAACGGAGAGTTAATTTATCAAAAAGTGAAAATAAATGATTCATATGCTATAAGAATGACATATTCACTCTTTAATATTCAAGGTAAATGTAAGGAGAATCTAATGAGTGATAAAGAAAGCGTAAAGGTTAATTTATTATGTAATAATATGCATTATTTAGCCAAAATTTCTGATGATGGAAAAATTTTATCTTCAAGGAAAATTATCGATATTAATACCATAAAAATGAATAATATAGTTTCTATAGGATATAATAAAAGAGGTATAATAATAAAAACCGATAGTGGAAATAAATATGAATATATAATGTTAAGTTATGAAGGATCGATTATCAAAAAAGACGAGTGTAAAAAAGGCATATGGGATAAACTAAAGTGTTTAAAATTAGATAATGAATATAAACCTATAACAAAAAATCCATTAGAATTACTATAGATTCATTTCTACAAATAAAATAGTATACTTTTTGGTCTGAAATATAACGATCTCTCTAAAATTATCAAAAGTGTGTATAAAGGATCTTACCCTTTAATGCCTTAAAAAGCATTAGAATATTCTCTTTATCTTACTCATGATAGAATTTCCTTGGATAAGGATTTGAATACATTAGAATATCCAGGTCATAATACGCTATACTTATTATATCAGCTTGAAGTGCATATCATTGTTGACATTGTTTTACCACTAAGTTTGGATAATATCTCGCTATAATCGGCCTACTGAAATGCTTTATTGAATTCTTAAACGAGCTTGCAGCCCTATCTAACTTCTCAATTGCTTGAGGGTTTGCCACAATTACTAGCTCAATACTATTACTTGGTTTCATGCCTATTCCGCTTACGTTACTTTAACGTGTCCTTGATAGTTATCCGATTTCTTCGACTCTCACTTATGTGCTTGCATTAGTTTCCCTAAATATTTTAACTAGCTTCTCATTAGATTATTTATGAATGTTCAATCTGTTTCTAATGCCGCCAGCCTTGATAATATGGTTTCTAATGCATCTTTACAACCAGTTTATCTTGTAGTTTTAGATAATGAAGCTGGAATTGTAATTAAGTTTGGCGAAAGGTGGAGTAAAATCGAGTATCACGAGGGTAGGATTATTATATACAGAAATGATCAGGGAAATATCAGCATCTTAGAGATAGAGTATGATGAGTGAAAAACTTACTGAGTATGAGGTTTTGAGCATAAAACCTTTAATAGCAAAATTTAGTTTAAAAGATGAGAATGGTACATTAATGGTATATTTAATCCCCAACATAGTAGTTACTGAAAATGATAAAGTAACTTCCGTGGTAAGTAATTCATTGCTCTCAGTTTTAAGCGATAAACCTAAAATGGGCGAATTATGCAACCCACAAAAGATGCTCACTCATACTGCAGTCATACCGGAGTTAAGGATAATAAGTGAAGGCGGTACTGAGATTATGGCGAATGGGAAAAAGTGGTAATTAAAGCTAAGATAATGAACATTAATGTTTATCTGGATTTAAGAGATAATTTTGGTAATCCTTGCGTGAACCTGACATGGATTCAATTGACGAGTGTAGAATAGATTGTGAATGAGAAGAAGAGGGAATTATTAGAGCAAAGATTTGAGGACTTGTACAGATATAAGGAGGAAATATGCAGATATTTGAACTATGTATGCAATGATAAAATGAAGCGTTTGTACCTACAGTGCTATACTCACAGTTATATTTCAAATGAATGCAAAAATAAGATATATTCCAACGAGTTATTAGTATCTCCCATTAGCAACGTTATAGAAACTTTATAAGAAGACGTTCCCACAACTACTTATGGAAGAGAAAATAGTTGACTCAAAAGGCAGAGTTTACCTAGGCAAATGGTTTGCAAATAAGAAAGTTTATGTGATTAATTTGGGAGGATTAATAGTGCTTACACCTTATACTGTTTTTGCTGAAGAGCTAGAAAAAATTCAAAATAAGGATGATCTTATTAGTAAGGATGCCTCTCCTCAAGAGATAAAGAAGAGCTTTAGTGACCATATATGGGAAAAGTTAAGTCGATATCAAGTGCACTAATCCCTAAAAGTCTGATAAAGGTAAATTAGTATATAATAGAATTCTAGTTTAACTACGAGAAAATTAGGAAAACAAGGAGAGGGCAATAGGCCATTTAATAGTGCCTCTACGTACATTCTAAAGGAGTACGAAAAAGAGCTGGAGGATTTAGCTTCCATTGAAATCTCTCAAAGCTAAAGATATATTAAATCACGATACAATTATCTTTCATATGATTAACCAGGTCGAGATACAGAATTTTAGAGGAATGAAGTATTGCAAACTTGAAGACCTTTCACAAATTAATATATTGGTAGGGAGGAATAATTCTGGTAAATCCACCATCCTTGAGGCTATTTATTTCATTTCTTCTCTTGAAGAACAATATGATAGAATTAGGAAAATTAATAAGATAGATTATTTAACACGGAGACGGTTAGAAGGAAAAACTTGGGAAAATCTAAGGAATATTATATTGATAGCGAAAAGCGACAATCTAATTACCTTATCGTCTATGAACATGGATATTTTTTCTCAATTCTTTTATAATTTCAGTAGGAATGAAAAAATAGTTTTCAATGTAAGTGAAAATAATTATACTTATTCAATTGAGGTCAGTTATAAGGACGAAAACCAAATAGTACTAAAAACTAACAAGTCCTTGAATAACGACCTTTCCGAATTATTTAAGAATACCGTTCTCATAGACGATGACCTATCCTTACCTCAACTATACGACATAATAGGAGAATTGAAAATGAATAAAAGGAAGGACAAGGAAATTGTTAGGTTACTAAAAGAAGAGTTTGAAGTTGATGCAGAAGGGATAGAGTTTTCTCGTTACTTAGGCGATTATGTGTTATCATTAACTCTTAAAGACACGTCAATCCCTGTAGACTTTTTAGGAGACGGCGCTAAATTGGCGATACTCATATCTTCAATACTGCTTTACTTTAACGGTAAAGGGATTGCCTTAATGGAGGAACCCGAGGTTCACGAACACCCGGGAGGTATATATACTGTCTTAAATTTTGCGTTTAAGATAGCTAAGGAAAAAGGCATTCAGTTCTTTATAACTACTCACAGCTCGGATGTTATAAATTATTCTCTTAAGATTGCGAAAAAATTAGGCTTGAAGACTCAGCTAGTATATTTAAGGAGAGTTAACGGGAGGGTTAATTCTGTTAATTTAACGGAAGATAACGTCAGTCTTCTAGAGGAAATCGGGATGGATTTAAGAGCAATTGATGCGTTGTAAGTGAACAGTTTTGGAGAAGTGTTTAGTTTTTTATAAAATTAAGAATCCAACGCAAAAATTCGACGAAATAATACTATGTGAAGGAAAAACTGAAGTGGAAGTAATAAAATCCTTATATGATAAGGTGGAAAGGTACATTTGCGAGAATATTGAAAGACGTAAGAAAGTTGGGATAATTAACGTAAAAGGGATTGGGAACTTAAATAAATTTGTTGAACTTTTTACTAAGCTATATAGGAGCGGGATTATCGATAATAATACCTTATATATTATTATGGACAGAGACTGTAACATATTTCTGTAACTTTTAAACGCTTTTAGTCACTTCTAATTACTGTAGAAATATAGAAGTTGTAGGATTTTGCATTAAAAATTTTCGGTCAAGTGCCTCTTAAATATAAGCAAGTGACCAAGTGTGCTAAAGACTCTAAAAAGAACAGTGAGGCTTGAGAGTGACTCCATTAACAAGTGGGAGTATAACACGTTGAAAGAAGTTGAGAGAATACAGAAGGGAATGGTAGACGAGATGATAAAGACAATAATAGGTGAGGGCTTACAAACCACTAGGAAAAAGTTGCACGAAAGATTCTACAACTATTATAGGGAGAAGTACCCTTCATTACCTTCAAGGGTAATTGAAGGGGCTTACATTGTTGCAGGGAGGATTGTTAGGAGTTTCAGGGAGAGGGAGAAGAAGGAGCTAACTAGGAAGGATAAGCCGGAGTACAAGAAGGTGGTAATAACCTATCCCAACATGATAAACTGGAAGTTCAACAAAGTGTCTGTAAGTGTTTTAACTCACAAGGGTTGGGTAGAGGTCCCACTCAGAGTAACTAAACAGTTGATAAAGTTCTTGTATAGCGGTTGGAGGGTCTCACAAGAGCTCAAACTTAGGCTAGTAGGTAAGAAAGCCCTTGTTTGGTTAACTTTTGAGAAGGAGGTTGAAGTTACTACGAAGGAGGGTAATTATCTTACCCTCGACGTTAATGAAAATAACGTGACGGTCGCGGTATTTGAGGGCTTCAAACTGAAGGAGTTGAGGCGTTACGAGACTAAACTAGGTAAAGTAGTAGTGGACTATTCCTTGAGGAGGGAGGAGATTACTAGAGGTAAATCTACCAAGGACGAGCTTGTGAGAAAGAAGCTGAAGAGGTTGAGGGAGAAAGAGAGGAAGCTAGACGTGTTGAGGAAGACCGTTAAGAGGGTCGTTGAGTTGGCTAAGAGCATTAACGCTAAGGTCATTGTGGGTAAGTTTTCTTTAAGGGCTAAGGAGAGGATGGAGAAAGACAAAAACGCTGAGCTTAGGCACAGGATTCACCAATGGAGTGTCATTAAATTTGTGGAGTTGCTTAATGCACAGCCAATAGAGGTTGAGGAGGTCTCTGAGGCTTACACATCTTCAATTAACCCTTTCAACGGTGAGAGGTTAAGGAAGAAGAATCAATTAGTGGAGAAGACCGTCAAGGTTTTTAACCCCTACCTTATGACGGGCACTGCTCACGAGGGTAGGGTGATTAGAATAGTCAAAGTAACTGCTAGGTATTTAGACGGTGGAGGAGTACTGCTAGAAAGGGATTCTATTGCCCCGCTTAACTTGGTAAGAAAGGTGGATGGGAGGGTAGTTGTGTTTCCCTCGACTGGCACCAATGATTTAAGGGTGACTGTGTATGATCCCCTAAGAGGTGTCCCCGTGGCGGAATTAAAAGTGGCTAAAAGTAAGCATAAGTTACGCCACGGGTAAACACTACAAAGAGTTTAAGAGTGTAAGTAGTCTTCTCGTGTCGTAGTATAAAATTCTTACTACATAAGATTTATTTACATAAAAGGTAAGAGATAAGATATGAGCGATTGGGTAACTGTCTCAACTAAAGTTAGAAAGGAATTGTGGGAAAAAGCTAAGGCATATCGCGTTAACATAAGTGAAGTACTTAGGAAAGCATTAGAAGAGGAGGTTAGAAAAAGAGAAGAAGAGGAAACTAGAAAGTTATTGGATTTAGCCTCAGAGGAATTGAAGAAAATCCCTCCTGATGAGGTTGTAGAAGAGATAAGGAAAATGAGGAGAGAAAGATGAGTTTCCTTTTCGACTCTAGTTCAATTTTTGAAGCCGTAAGGCTAGGTAGAAAAGCCCTTGATGTGCTAAAGGACAACTATACTATAGACCTGGCATATTATGAGCTTGGTAATATAATATGGAAATATAGGAGTAAAGCAGATATTTATACATTATTTAAAGCAATTAATGAAATTCTATCATTTATGAACATTATTAATGTAAAGTTAGATAATGAGATACTGGATGAGGCTATAAAGAGGAATTTAACATACTATGATTCCGCTTATCTAATTTCAGCAAAAAGGCTCAAAGTAAAGCTCGTGAGCCAAGATCAAGACCTCATAAAAAACGGTGCAATAAGACTTGAGGATATAATAAGTTAGATACAAGTAATTTAGGAATAATACAAAGAATTAAATAATTGAGATGCTAAAAACCGAGAAGCTAAACTCACTCCTAACATTTTGCTCTTAAAACACGATTTTTACTTTCACTTGTTTCATTAGCAACGGGATTATTCACTTCTTTTATGCATTATTTTTTCTCATGTCCATTTTCTACTTGTTAAGAATAAAAAATAAGAATAATTAAGAAGAAGGAAATATTATGATAGACCCGGTTTGTGGAATGGAAGTAAATGAGGACTCTCAATACAAGACGATGTATAAAGGAAAAGTATACTATTTTTGCTCTCCCCACTGCATGAAAGCCTTCCAGAAAGACCCAGAAAAGTATCTGAGGGAAGGACCTAAGGGAATGCCTAATGAGTAACAAGGAGAGTGAAAAGCTAAGGATAGGAAAGGAGGAGGAATTAAAAGTAGTAGGAATGCATTGTGCAACCTGCAGTAGTACCGTCTCTAAATCAATTAAAGGAGTAAAAGGAGTTAAAGACGCAAACGTAAACTTAGCTTCAGGAATTGCTAAGGTTGAGGTAGAAAACGCCAGACTGAAGGACATAGTTAACGCAATAAGGAAAGCTGGTTACGATGTCGTCACTCAAAAGGTCAGCTTTAAAGTTGATATTAACCCTGAGGATGCTAGGAAATTAGAGGAGAAAATTGAGGATATAAAAGGAGTAATAAAAGCTAGCGTTAATCCAACTAACGGCGTCATTCTGGTGGAGTTTAATCCTTACTCAATAACTTCCGATGAATTGGCTGAGGAAATTTACAGAAAGACAGGACATAAGGTAACTAAGGTTAAGAGCGAAGTTGCTAATAAGAGCGAAGTTCACGAAATGTTAAAGAGGCTTATTATTGCGTGGGTTTTCACTATTCCTACATTGTATTTCCAATATTCCGGCTTACCCCTTGTTGCTCTCTTTACTTCAATTCCAGTTCAATTTTACGCAGGGCTACGATACCATTTAGGGGCTTATAGGGCGTTCAAGAACAGGACTACTAACATGGACACTCTCGTTTCACTTTCTACTAACATAGCTTGGTTTTACAGCTTATATGCAGTTATAGTCCATCAACAGACTTTCTTCGACGTGGCTTCTCTTCTAGTCTCTTTCATTCTGATAGGGAAAACACTAGAGGCTTACTTAAAGGAGAGGATCTCAGTACAAATAACTTCATTAAGGAACTTAAAGGCTAGGTTGGAGGACGGGAGAGTTATAAACGCTGAGGAACTAAAAGTAGGTGACAAGATTATAGTAAAGGGAGGAGAAGTAATACCTGCAGACGGTATAGTTGATGAAGGTAAAGGAGAAGTTAACGAGTCCATAGTTACCGGAGAAAGTATGCCGGTAAAGAAGGGGAAGGGAGATGCGGTAATCGGTGGGTCAACTTTAATCTCAGGTTACCTAAAGGTGTACGTTACGAGGACAGGAGAAAGGACTTACATTTCTCAAGTAGTTGAGGCAGTAAACCAGGCACAGACTGCTAGATTGCCTATACAGAACCTTGTAGATAAGGTTTCATCAGTATTTACTCCAGTAATAATAGGTGTTTCAGCGCTAGTCTTTACAGTTTGGAAGTTCTTACTAGGCTTCAGTACGGAGGACGCATTACTATTTTCAGTGGCAACCTTAGCCTCAGCTTGTCCTTGCCCGTTTGGGTTAGCCACTCCTTTAGCAGTTTTAACTTCTGTTAACAGGTTGGCAAAGAAGGGAATAATAGTGAGGAATGGGGAAAGCCTTGAAATACTGAAAAAAGCTGATACTTTCATTTTCGATAAGACAGGGACAATTACTGAAGGTAAAATAAGCGTTAGGGGAGAAGGAGATAAGACTGCGATATCTTACGCCTCAGCTATAGAGAAAATGAGTAACCACCCTATAGCAAAGGCTATTTCTTCCATCCCCAGTTCTCTAGAAGTTAAGGACTTTACTGAATTTCCTGGCTCTGGAGTTTACGGTAAAGTTGACGGTCACGACGTAATAGTGGGTAAAAGAGACTTCGTTCTGCAGAACTGCGAAGGAGATGGAAAAGGAGATGTTCTGGTTTGCGTTGATGGTAAAGTTACTGCGTGGTTTTACTTAGAGGATAAAGTGAGGGATGACTCTGTTAAGGTTATTGATGCATTGAAGAAAATGGGTAAGAGGATAATTATTGCAACTGGAGATAACAGCGAAAATGCAGAGAAAGTAGGGAAAGAATTAGAAGTTGATGTAATCAAAGGCTTATCAGCAGATGAAAAGGCCGAACTAGTTAAGAACGAAGTTAAGAAAGGAAGGATTGTTGCATTTATAGGAGACGGAATAAACGACGCTATAGCAATAAAGGAGGCTAACGTTGGTATAGCAATTTCCTCAGGAACGGATATTGCTAAATATGCTGGAGACATAATTATTCCTAAAATAGGGGATCTTCTTACGCTCCTAGAGTACTCCAGGTTAACTGTGAGGAAAATAAAGGAGAATTTAGCCTGGGCTTTTGGTTATAACTCGATTTTAGTGCCTATAGCTGCCGGTTTGCTTTATCCTGCTATATATTTACCACCGGAATATGCAGCATTAGCGATGTCAATGGATAGTGTTGCAGTGTCCTTGTGGTCTTTAGTTAAGGTTTAAATTTTTTATTAATCTAATACTTTGTTGTGTACTTCAATTTCTTTAGGTGTTAATCTCTTTAGTTTTTTCTTAAATTCAATATCAGACATTGTGTTAAAGGTAAGTACGTTAATTTGATAAAAATTGAGGTATCCCACAAAGCAAGATGATAGAAAAATATATATAGAGAAGCAAAGTTAGATTAGACCATGAAAATTCAATATATATTTTTACTATTGGTTATTCTATTTTCTATGCATATTCAAATGCCAATAATGCACTGCTGTACACATAAAAATTTAATAGAATATACAGAATATCCTCATGTATTTAAAGCAGAATCTAAAACTCCTCCACCACCAGACGTATGCTACACAATTTATAATGTATCACTAGAACCTAACTATATGATAGTAGTCTGTGCCAGTTTTTCCAATCCATATACTTTAATAATCTTTACGCCTTGTCAGTTTGAGGCATGGTCACACTGTGAGCAAACAACTGCAGTATGCGTCAAAAACATAACTTCTGGTAAATATGACTTTATACTGTCTCCAGGTAATTATATTCTAGTTATTAATGGTTATTGTAGTCTAGTCAGTATTTTTAGCGAAGTTTACGTATACATCGTGCCAGAGAACGCTATTCCAGTGATAGAGAGCGAGATGAGTTCGCCTCATAATCCAACGGGAATAGCGTCTTATGGAATTTATAATAATAGCGGACAATTAAGTGAGTACATTATTAAAACTCACGAGGTTTTAGGATTTTATAATATAACTTCTATAGAAGCATATAACTCCAGTTTTTCCAATCCATATGGTGCGTCTTTACAACTTAATGTTGTCTTACAAATAGTTACTTCAGGAGGAAATGAAACGCTATGGTTACAGAATGTTGTATCATTTATAACTAATGAGAAAGAATTTTATTTCGTTGATAATATCTGGAACTTATCTGCACCTTGTGCATCTATAAACTCCACACTAGTAAGTGGAAAAGGGTCTGTACAACCTGTTTGTTTACTCTCACCTAGAGATTTCTACGGATATGAGACTTGCTGTTCTGTGTATAACTTCCCGTTTGCAGGGTATTTAATAATTAATACTACTGACGTTAAAGGAGGAGTAGAAGTATCTTTCGGTTACGTTATTGTGCAAAATGGGTCTTTAATGCCTCCTAACGTGGTATATTATGATAAAGTATTTATTTCGATCCCTGACTTGACAAATTCTTATATTCTGGTAGACCCTAACCAGTTAACTGGTAGTCTAAATGTATATGATGCAGAGTTAGTATTTGGAGGATTATACGGTGGCGAGATAACATGTTATACTTCACTTCACGCTGAACTTGCGTTAATGTATAATAATTCTGGAGTTAAACCTTTCCCATCAGTTTACACTTTCGGATCTGACACTGCTGAAGCTACCGGTGACCTGCACGTTTCGTTACAAGGCAATAACGCAGTGGTTACAGTGGGAGAAAGGGATTACGGGCTTTTAACCAACAATTTTAAGCCTTCGTTCCCTGGCTTTACATACGTAAAGATGGAAAGAGTTGTAAATAACCTTGGAATAATCAATGAATCGTCGTTCTATCTAAACGGTTATTACTACATCTCACCGCCATTATACTTCTCTCCTAACTCTACAGTTAATTATACGCTATACAAAGTAATGCTAAGTATTAATGGAATGAATGAGACTATCCTTACGAGCTATAATCTATCCAGTTTCCAGTACTTTAATAACATAACAATAATATGCGAATATAATGAGAATATACTAGTAACAATTCATTATCCTAACGGAACCGTCACTGCATGGTACCTAAGAGGAGAACAAACGGACTTCCCCAATATTATACAAATAAACAGTAGTGTAAGATACGTACTTTCGCAAAAGCAGCTAATTATATCATCGCCTATTAACATTACACCGTCTTATGTTGAACAATACCTAATCTCAATTTATTATCCTAATGGGACAGTAACAGAATGGTACAACGCTAGTGCAAAAATATCTCTACCCAGTGTAATATACATTAACCCATCCACTAGGTATGTAACGAACGAAACATACATATTGATAACTCATGCTGGAAATTACTACCCCAACTATACTGAAGAATTCCTAGTAACAATAAGTTACCCCAATGCGACAGTTACTTCATGGTATATAAGAGGAGAACAAACGGACTTCCCACGGATAATTCAGGTATGTAATTTAACAAGATATATTTTGGATCAGAAACAATTGATTATAACCTCACCTTATAATGTTACTCCAACGTATGTTAAACAATATTTGATTTCGATACACTATCCTAATGGGACAGTGACAGAATGGTACAACGCTAGTGCAAAAATATCTCTACCCAGTGTAATATATATAACCTCCTCTACAAGGTACATAACGAACGAAAGTTCATTAATGATAACTCATGCTGGAAATTACTACCCCAACTATACTGAAGAATTCCTAGTAACAATACACTATACAAATGGTACAATCACCGAATGGCTTGCTGACGGGTCTAACCTATGCCTTTACGCTAAGACTGACATTTTCCAAACCATTAAATGGGTAGGAACTTTTAACGTCAATAACGGTGAAAAAATTGAAGTGACTAGTCCTATTACAGAAACTGAGGTAATATGCGTAAACTACACCGTAGTTCTCGGTATAGTAGCTATAGCAGTTATAATCGGAGTTATAATATTTATAATAAGAAGAAAATAATGATTTTTAATCTCATATCAAAAATTCTTCAACACTTTTCTATGCTGTCAATAAGTTATGGGAATTTTGCAATTCAAGTTTTCTGTTATTCAATTTACGAGTTAACTGACCATACTCATTAAGGGCATTTAGTTAGTAGACAATTCACGAATATATCTCTAGCCTATAGGTAGCGTTCTCAAGTAGTCATCTTATTCGATAAGTAGTGAAATTATTAGTATGATTAGAAATGCCTTCTTTAAACGATAATTTACGTCGTAACCAATGAGGTGAGTTGAAGAGTACCGTTCTAAATATTATCTATACTACGATTTACTCTATATAAAGAACGTCGTCGAGTGAGGCTTATTTAAGGGTAGCCCAATATATTTTACCCCTGATATAATATTCCTTATGAGAACTACTAGCAATAACTATCCTTACCCCATAAAACCCAATTGAGGTAAACCTCGTTAATATAAGACCTGTAAAACCTTAGTTTACCAAAGCCCAAACTTCCACCCCTATCTTCACTTATCCTAAAGTTTATCACCTCCACGTCATCCCTCATTTTCATTGAGAGGTAAACGTCCTCATACCCGTTAATGAAAGTCTCGTCACATACTTTACCTTTTACTACCCTTCTATTTAGTATCATGAAACTTCCTCCATTCATAAAGGAGTCTACTATTTCTCCCCCGAATTTTTTAAAAGGACCTATCATTGAGTCTACAACTACTACAGTCCTTATTCCGAGCTTTTCACTGTATTTTAGAGTCAAATAGCCGTAAACTTCAGCCGGAGGTAGTCTAAGAATTTTTCCTACTAGTCTCATTACCTTTATAAATGCTGGTTTATCGACTTTCATCAATGAGACCTTGTATGAATGATAACTAGAAGGCTTAGCTAAAACTAAACCCTTGTCTGTTGTAGATAATTCATTCTTTAGCTTAGAAGGTTCGTCTACCTTATGCACGTCATCATTTGAAATAACTATCCATTTAGGCGAGAACTTCATCGCGTAAAATATCCCAGCGTTTACGCTTTTTGCGTAATTGAATAAATGACCTCTACTCTCCACAAAGACCCTTTTAAATCCTTTAAAAATATTAGAACTTTCCCTTGCTTTATCTCCTTTAATATCAGCAGTAGGAATTACAACTACTACTTCTTCGTCTCCTTCCTCTTCAAAAATTTTCATATTAGCAGTGGGTCTTTCCTTCATCCAACGTATTATGTCTTCCCTGCTAAAGAGGGAATAGATTTTCTCAACTTCTTTCACTTTATTACTAGTGAAAAACTCCTCTATCCTATCCAAATCCTACTCCCCCTCCTGTAAAAAAGAGTGTAGAAGTTCATCATTGAAAAGGAATATATGAAGTCCTCAATTGGAATGCTAAATACCCTTATGCCTATAATTGAACAATGACCATAAATTACGACCGGTAAAGAGGTGAGGAAATGATCAAATACAAGGAACGGAATGTAAGTTAAAAGCAGGAAGATCCAGTAGTTCCTAGATTTAAATAAATCCTCGTCAAGAAACTCTACGAAAATTATTGAAAGTGAGGCATAAATTAAGTCTACGAAAGTGTACGAATGCCTTATTGCCAGAACGCTCAGTAAAAGCAATGCTACAGCAACGATAATCATGTTTCTCCTGCTGAAGGCGTTTAACGTTTTGTCCTTAACCTTAGTCCTAAGGAAGTCGTAAATTAAGAGAGTTGCAAAAGGAGTAACTACAAAGAAGAGTACTTCTTCTATCGGTAGATCTATTACGTATATCCCAAGGACCCATTTAGGGTTAAAACTCCATGAGCCTATCCAGGTTGCAATGAAGTCCCAGACTAAGAAGATAGGTGCAGTAACTCCTATTGAGAACAGTAGGGCTTTATAATTCCTTTTAACCTTGAGTGAAAGGAAGAGAGTAGGAAAGAATATCATTGAGTCTATCTCAGCATAAGCTAAATGCGGTAGAAAGAGATGAACCTCCAAACGGAACCACCTACTAAGTTATATACACCGTAAGCTATTATCCTCCTTTTCTTAGGCTTTACCTTAATCCTGTTTACTATGCACGGGTCTTTCAAAATCCTCCTTGCAGTCCACTTATACATGTCTGCAGCAGTCTTTATTGCGATCAAATACCTCAAAGGTATGTAAGAATATCCCTTTTCAGCCTCTTCTTGAAAACCGAAATACCTCCTTATCTGGAACCTCATGAATTCCCTAAAGTTATCACTGCATTCTAAAAGGGAATTCACTGAAAACTCCTCCATTTCCTTTACAGGTAAATACTGCCTCTCCATCTCAAGGTCTTCCCTAACATCTCTTATGAAATTGAGGTACTGCATCGCCCTACCCAACATCCTGGCGTAATAAGATGACTCCTCAGGGAGGTTTAATACTCTCATCATCATTAACCCTACGACCTCAGCAGAGCCATACATGTACTTTATGGTCTCATCTATAGTGTAATATACCTTCTTCCTCAAGTCGCTCTCCATGGCGTCAAGGAAAGCCTCTACCCATTCCTCTTTAAAGTTCTTCCTCCTCATAAGGTCAACAAAGTTGGAGATAACTAAGTTACCGCTGGGCTTTCCTTCTAACTCCATGTAATACTTTTCTCTAAGCTCATAAAATTCCTTCACTCTCTGGGGCACAGAGTCGACTAGATCATCAAAAACCCTAACAAATGCGTAAAGCTTTGTAACGTCCTCCCTAACCTGACCAGGGAAGAATAAACTACTATTATAATAAGTTACGCTTGCGTTTTTGAAAATTCTTGCAAGATTTGACTCCATTAGGGTAAGTGTTAAACGGTGTTAAAAATAATTGTATTAGAATTTTTCTAACTTTTCCGTATAAGTGGACATTAAAAAATAATTAACATATGCTTATATATACTCCCGCCTCTTTTAGCTTATGTTAACAGTTGAACTAATAGCGTTGAGCGTTGCCGTATTCTTCGGGATGGAATTCTTAGCTAGGTTAATGCATAAGTACTTAATGCACGGGATTCTATGGAAAATACACGAAGACCATCACAGACCTGTACAGAGGGAAATAGAGAAGAACGACGCCTTTGGGCTGATTTTCGCGGGGATATCTGTATACCTTATATTTTATTGGTTAATTTACGGTAACCTCATAGCGTTAAGCGTAGCCCTAGGTATGACAGCTTATGGTGTTGCGTACTTCTTCGTTCACGACATGGTAATCCATAATAGGCATTTACATTTACGCTCTTGGGGTATGAGGCATAAGTTCTTAAGGGAACTGATTCTGGTCCACGACGTACACCATAAGGAGGGGAGAGGAAACTGGGGCTTCCTTTTAGTAATTAAAGGGATAGATAAGATACCGGAAGAAGTTAAAGGAGAGAGAAGATGAAAGTTGTCATAGTTGGTGCTGGGGTAGGAGGTCTATCTACCGCACTTTATTTAAGGAAGAAAGGTTTTGAAGTTACAGTACTGGAGAAACTAGACTCTCCAGGGGGTAGGGCTAGGAGTTTTTCTAAAGACGAATTCTCCTTCGATATGGGCCCTTCTTGGTATTTAATGCCTGAGGTATTTGAAAAGTTCTACCATGAAGTGGGAGAAGAACCTCCCGAAATTGTAGAAGTAAACCCCTTATTCTCTCTATATGTGAACGATAGGCACGAGGATTTTACAAAGGACTACGCCGGAATGGAAAAATATCTCGAAGATACCGAATTCATGTATTCTCTGTCAATGAGTAAGTTCCTCTTTAAGGAAATGAAAATAATCGATTTTTTGGACAAAGATATTATAAGGAACTTGAAGAAGTTCCCAATTTTTTACAGTCTGGATAATTTCAACAGGAGGTATTTTACAGACGATTTCATGCAAAAGGCTTTAGGGTTTTCAGCAGTGTTTTTAGGAGGTTCTCCCTTCGAAGTTCCTGCAGTATATGCAATGGTAAATTACGCAATTTTCGGTAAAGGGGTTTATTATCCTAAGGGAGGCTTTGCGGGCTTAGTATCAAAGCTATTTAATGCATGCAGAAGGGCGGGAGTTGAATTCAAGTTTAATTACAACGTAGATAAGGTGAACGTGAAGGATAAGAAAGTAACCTCAGTAGTTGCAGGGGATAAAGTAGAGGAAGGTGACGTATTCGTTTTCAACATGGACTACCATTATGCGGATAGTTTGCTCCCTGCAGATATGAGGCAGAACTGGAGTAGGAAAAAGTTTGCCCCTTCAGCTATTTTAGCTTATTTAGGAGTTGAAGGTGAGGTAAATTCTTCCCACCACTCAATATTTATAAATGGCAATTGGGAAGAACATTTTAATTCAATAAGGAAGGGAATTCCTCCAGACGTTAATAACATGTCTTATTATGTAAGTTATAGGAAAGCTACAGATAAAAGCTTAAATGGGGACGACCTAGTGTTCCTTATCCCGGTATCGCCGGGATTAGATGGCGTGGACTCCAGATTTTACATTAATAAGGCTATAGAGGACTTTAAGAAAAAGACCGGGAGTAAATTTGACGTAAAATTTGAAAGGATTTATTCCCCGGCCGACTTTAAAACAGACTACAATGCGTATAAAGGCACAGCCTTCGGAATTTCCCATACTTTAGACCAGACAGGCCCTTTCAGGTTGCCTATGAAGAACAAGAATTTAGATAACTTATTTTATGTAGGACAATACACCCAGCCTGGCATAGGAGTTCCGATGGTGACAATATCTGCAATGATAGTTGCTGAGAAAATAGAGAGTGAGAAACACGTGGTAGAACCTCGGTAATAATGTGCAAAAGATCTATTGATTACTTCAAGGCTGATGAAGGGCGCTTTTTCTAAAGGACTTTATAATGCGTCTGGAATAATGACACACTTGCAGAATTAGCAGTTAAGGCTACTATCACCTTTTTAGTTAGTTCCTATTTAGAGACGCACGAAATAAAGAGACTGTTATCAATCAGGCGTTATGGGAAGAGATTATGGAATTCGTAAGAACCAGGAGGAGTGAGCTAATTTTACTGGAAAGGGCCGGGAAAAAGGGGCAATAGTTTACATATGGTTTAAGTAAGGAAGAAGCAGAAGATTGCCTAAACGTTGTTAAGGAGATAGTTTAGTAAGAAAAGTTTGGTGAGAAAGATAGCGTAAAGAGTAAGTGTCTTCTTTATAGTGCTTTGTGAGATTGTTTAATTTTTATCAAAGTTAACGGCTGACTTACTTTTAATTAACGTCGATTTAGAATTTAATAAAATCCGATGAACTTAACACCTAGAGAAGTTGAAGTACTGGGAGATTCACGGCTCCACTGCGAATTGTAATTTATGATCAATATAAATATAAAAGTGTTAACATGATTAAGCGTGAATTCCATTTACGAACTGTTATTGCTCAATTAAATTCGTAACAGTCTTTGAAATATAGTGAATTCGCAATATAAACCTGAATGACCCGACGTACATAGCACCCCATTAGACGATTACAAATCTTTTATTGTTTTACTCTAAAAGTAAGAACTTATAGAGAGGTATCATTTTCACCTCTTTTCCATTAACTTCCTCAACTCCTTCAACATCATAGGTTACTATTATCCTCTCCTTAGCTTTTACTAATTCATCAGCTTTTAATAACCCATTTATTTCCCTCTCCTCTACCTTATCTGAAGAATAAGTAACTTGAACTAGTCTGGAGTTTACCTCATCATAAAAATCTACCTCAAAGTTATTTCCCTTAATATAATAGAGCCCCCTTAACTGGTTATCCCTAGCCAACTTGAGGAAAACCACGTTTTCAATTAGCCTTCCTTTATCTTTAGCCTTTATTGCTATCCTTGATATAATGCCCGGGTCTACCAAGTATACTTTCTTGCTGAAAGTTAGCCTCTCCCTAGGCCTTTCTCCATATCTGGGTAAAAAGTAAACAAGATAAGCGTTCTCTAGTCCATATGCCCACTGGTCTACAGTCTTTTTGTCTATGGAAATTGTATTAGCTATTCTGGATAATGATACTTCTGTAGAGTAATATAATACGAGACTCTTTGCAAAGTCCTTGAATTTACCCATCTCCTTTACCTTGTATCTAAAGATTATGTCCTTAAATAGGATGTCGTTATATATTATGTCTATCTGGTCTTTGCCTATAACAAGGGCTTCTGGAAAACCTCCTTCTTCAAGATACTTATCAAGTTCCCTCTTTACCTCCGCTATCCTCCTTGTAGAGAGTGGTAATTCCTCACCTTCTCCTTTAAAACGTAAATACTCTCTGAAAGAAAAAGGAAACAAAACGAGGTCAGAATGCCTACCAGTCAGCGCTGTAGCTAATTCGCCTGAGAGCATCTTAGAATTACTACCAGTTACTATGATCCTTTTAGTCTCCCTTAATCTAGATACAAATAGTTCCCAACCTTTGACATTGTGAATTTCGTCTAACACAAAATAGTTTACATCACTGCCGTAAACCTCGTATACAGCCTGCTCAAGGCTTCTCAAATCCTTTGAACTAATTCCGTAAAGGCTTTCGTCGTCAAAATTTAAGTAAACGAACTTTACCTTTAGCTTCTTCATGAACAGCAAGGAAAGGGTAGATTTACCACTCCTTCTAACGCCAAGTATCGCTAAAACGTTGGGGATACTAAAATATCTAGATATATCACTACGTATGTCTCTCTCCACGTAATTTGCTAACATCTTCTCCTCCATAAGGTCCTTCTGGTCTGCTACTATCCTTTTTGCTTCTTCAACGTTCATATCTGGTGGAATATATTCCCCCAATTCTAAATAAAGTTGGTGGAGTGTATTCCCCCATAATATATAGCGTTTTCATATGCAAAAGAGTAAGAGGACTATCTAAAGATTAAGAAGGCAACATATTCTCTATGCTGGTAAATACTACTAAGAAAACGACTTTCCTAACTACTATGCATTACCTTCTTTAAATATTTACTAACTTCTATCGACGCCGGTCTCTTTAAAGGGTTTGAATTAATCATTGCACTCATTAATTGTTTAACTTCAGATGGGACGTTAGGATCCCAGAGCTTTAGCTTTGCCTGAGCAACCTTGACTTTCTCTTTAACGCAATTCATGTCACCTTTCTGGAAACAGCTAAACGCATCGTTCATTTCCTGTAAATCCGGTCTATCAATTTTCCTAGTAAGTAGTACGTACATGGTTATCCCGAGAGAGAAGGTGTCAATATAAGGCTTTGCAGTATCCAGGTAAACCTCTGGAGGTGCATATTCTACAGTAAGTTGAGTTATCTTACTCCCGATCCTCATTGCACTGCCAAGATCTCCCAACTTAAAATTAACGCGCTGTAAGTCATCAGGGTCGTTAGGTTTCTTACTTAGGAATATGTTCTGTGGCTTAACGTCCATGTGGACGAAACCGGAAATGTGCATATAATCTAAAGCTTCCGCAACTGTAGATATTGCTCTATAAACTGTGTGCTCCCATTTCGAGGAATAAAAGAATACGTCGTCCTGAAGCAAATCTCCAAGCGTTCCTCCTTTCATGAATTCCATTACAATTCTAGGAGGGTCTCTCTCGTAAAATGATAGGTTACCTGACATTATTTCGCTTAAAACTAGTTTATCCACATTTACGGCATATATTTCAACTACATTAGGCCTTTTTGAGAGAGAAGAAAGGTTACTTGCCTCGTTCATTAGGTTATCAAAGTATTCCTCGGGGACTCCGGAATAGATCTTCAGAACTTTTATTGCAACCTCTATCCCTGAAGGAGTTTCAGCCCTTATTACATAACCGTTACCGCCTTCCCCTAAAACTTCCTTAACTTCGTATATCGAGAACCTCTTTCCAATCCAAACCTTAGGATCCCACGCCTTTAACCTTGCAGGAACTAAAAGCTTTGAGTGAGTCTGGGGAAACACTTGCGGAGAACTTTGAGGCACTGTAGGTGATGTTTGCGATGAAGGAGCCAGTTTGCTAAGTTTTGACTTAACTAATGGACTGTAAAGCGTCCTATCTATCCTTGTATAGAGGGAGAACGCCTCTTTTATCCTTCCTACAGTCTCTAGAACTTCTGCCTTGAAGAGAACAGCTAATATGTTAGTAGGCTCAACGTTATTAAGTATGTTGTCTAAAACCGCTAATGCCTCTGCATATTTCCTATCTTGACGTAAAATTAAGGACTTTTCTAGTAGTGCGTCAACGTTATCTGGTTCATATTGCAGAATTTGGTCTATTTCCAATTCAGCTTTAGTTAACCACCACTTCTTCCTATATACATGTGCCCTTGCAATGTTCAAAACTACGCTATTCCCAGTAAGTAGGTTTGAAGCGTTACCAAGATCGTCTAATTCTGCATAAATTAAAGCCATTAGTGCTAAAAACTTGTCCTTATCTACCTGCACAGAGGGCAAAATAGCCCTTAAGTCACCTAGAGCTGACCTTAGCGTCAGCTCTCTCTTGTCAATGAGGAAGAAGGAATAGTAATATCTAGCTAATGATAGGTAATAAATTACTTCAGGAGTATTTTTACCTAATTTCTGCAATAGGCTATTGAAAGTGTAAATCGCGTCATCTAACATTCCTAGTTTTATCTCAGTAATAGCCTTCCAACGTAATGCGTCGGCATAAACATACTTTCCTTCCGGAGTTGACGACTCCTCACTTCCGGGGAATAAGTTTATTGCTGAATTGAAAGTATAGTAAGCATTATAGTACTCCTTTAGGCAGAAGTATCTTTTCCCTTCAGCAATAATCGATTTTACTGATATCATTCAATATAATTTTGTGGTACAACATTTAATATTTACGAAATTTCATGCTTGAAAACTTCCAAGATATGCCCAAGGGCTGAGGATTATGTAAATTAATGAAAATTCAATAAAACTTAAATCCCTACTTTGTTTAGATACTAAGCAGAGTTTTTATTAAATTTCATAATTAAAAGTAAGTTTTGCATCTTGGTAAAAATTGAGTATCTGTCTTATAGTGTTGTTCATTATTAGAATTTTGCACGATACTGACTGAGTAAGATAGTATTACTTACTATACTTAGAGTTCTTATAACTATGTCATGAGTTTTCAATCATAAAACTAAAATCTACGAGAGAAGCGATGGAACAAGTCAGGGGAGGTTTTTATGTATATTATTATTAGCACGGCACTTATCATGAGCGGTATAAATGCGGAAGAAGAGACGCATAAAATATCGTAAGGCTTTACGTCACTATGTTCTAAAAATAACATTAGGCTAACAGAGCTAATTGTAGCATTACTTAATGCCTTGTAAGGTGTTACGTGGCTAAAGAAACAGAGTATCGAATTAACGTATTCATATACAAGGAAATTTGAGTTACACGAAATGTATAAACAGTCAAGTGTCTTTTGGCAACTTGCAAGTACTAAATATTTAACTGTAACAGAGTTAGTACGATATGAGAGCTGTTTGGTAATAATTGAAGGAAATATTGAACACGATCTAGGTAAATTACCTGATAACTGTAGTGTATAATTACCTAGCGTAATCTTAGTACAACTTGAGTTGATGAAGAGCATTTTAATTATAGGAGATGGTGAGGGGAGTGTAAATTGTGAATTCAGTATATAATAATTTGCTACTGCATTACGTTTACAGTGGTCAGTCACGAGACACGTAAATAGTCTTCCGCACAATGTAATATTGTACTCACAATTACCCACGTCCGTAATATTTACTATGATTCCTTTACCTCTAGTACAAATCTCTAAAGTTTTAGTAATGTTTTCTCCTGTCCTCCATGTCAATTCAATACATGCCCAGGAGATGTCATAAGTAAAATAAGCCCCTTTATTAATCTTATAAAGAGGGTATGAAGGACATAGGATAAAATAGTAATAAGCTAAGGGAATGAAATTAATGAGCCCGTCAAGGATTATTATTGCTAATGCAACAATCAGAATTACGGATCTTAACAATGACTTCACCCTAATTGCAGAATTTTATACTTAGCTTCACATTAATTGTTTTTAAACTAATTATATATACTTATCGCGATCATTATATGAAAAGATTTCAGTGAATGAGAAAAATTAGTTAAAATTTTTCACGAAATAAAGAAGAAAAGATGACAAGAAAGAACAATAAACTATATAGTATTACGAGAAATTTACTGAAGTGCATACTTGTTTGATTGCCTTAACATATCTAAAAAAGTTTGGTTACGAAATATATACACATTAGCTTTTAACCTATATTACCTAGATAAACTAGGTGAAATAGGTGACTTTAGTCATAAAGAGGATTAATGAGGAGAAACTGAGGGAATTTAAGGCTGAGGCAATAAGGAGAGGATTAACTCTGTCAGAAGCAATAGAGCAGGCTATAGATTTATGGCTAAACAAAGCTAGAGACGACGACGAAAGGGAAATTAATAATCGTGTCTTTGAGAATATGAAGAAAGAGATTTTATCTAAATATTGGAATAAATACGTAGTTATAGCTAAAGGCCAGTTTATAGGAGCATTTGATACCTTAGATGAAGTTAGGAACACACTTAAGAGCCTTAATGTATCACAGGCTATAGTATTTAATCCAAGTGAAGATAAGAGAATGGATAGGAGGAAGTTTATCGCTATAATTAAAGCCGAAAAGCCTTTCCCTTAAGCTTTACAACGTATTAGGAGAAAAGTTCAACATTATTTTGAGAAACGGGTTCCCGAGCTATTTTACTTACTTCTACAAACTATAATTCCAAGATGGAGAGCTACCAAAAGAGTCTTGGTTCAGATTTAGGACATTAAACGGTAATATAGCTATAAAAACCTCTATTTATAATAGAATTAAACAGTAAAAAGTAAAGGCTTACGTTTTTTCACCGAGGAAAGGGCTTAACAGGTCTTAAAGTTCTAAAAAGAGCGTCAAAGCTCTGGAAGTATGTATATAAACAAAATTATACTGAGTCTTGTATTTGTGAGTACTCACTTAGCACCGTTAGTAGAAAAATCCTCAATTAAATTCTTAAACCTTATAGACTAGTCCTATGAGACTATATCTTAGAAGACGAGAAGAAGAGAAAATAAGGAACATTAACAGTTGGACTTTAGTTTACGGAAGGAGAAAAACCGGAAAGACAACGCTTATAAAAAACAACCTAAAAATGGACTTTTACGCATTAATAGCTGACTCTAACAACGCAATAGACCTTAACGATAATATAATGAAAATAGACGACGTTATGAAGGAGGTAAAATCAACTCTGTCTAAGGGAGGTACTGCAGTAATCGATGAATTCCAAAGATTGCCGAGGTATACTGGAGCATAATAAGCAATTGGAAAAGGGAAGGGACTCTAGTACTTGTGGCTTCTAGTTACGGAATAGTTAACAAGGTATTTGATAGGAATAGCCCCCACTCCTTGGATTATTTCTGCCCATGGAAATAGGGATAATATCTTATGAGAACGTTCTTTCACAGTTAAGAGACCCCCTTCTTTCAGTGCTTTACAGAGACCCTTGGATAATTCCTTATTATAGACAGTTATAACGACTTTGTTAGGAAGATAAAAGAACTTTCCTTAGTTTCAAAGGGGCTAATAGGAGAGGTATTTAAAGAGGAAGAAAGGCAGTTAAGTGAAATATATTACAAGACGTTACTCCTTCTAGGAGAGGGCGTTTGGAAAACTTCAGAAATTACAGGAATTATACAACCTAAAGGAGGGAAAGGGACAATCTCCTCAATGGTTAATAAACTGGTTAAGATGGGACTTGTACAGAAGATTCCTACGCTCTCCAAGGAAAATTACTATAAGGTTTATTCCCCTCAGCTCTCCTTAGCTTTATATGCCGAAGCTAAGTATAGAGTTTCCGAACTAGACGTAAAGGTAAACGAGTTGCCTATAGGGAGAGAAGTGCAATTTAGTGTAGGTGAGTTATTAGCAAAATATTTTGGCGGAGTGCTATATTACTCTCCTAAGGAGGACATTGACGTGGTGATAGTTAAAAAGAAGAAACCCATCTGGGCATTTGAGGTAAAAATGGGAGAAATAACCAGAGGAGAAGCTAAGGAGGCTATAAAAAGGATGAGTAAGGTTGCGGAAAAAGTAGGGCTAGTTAGTTTAAAGGAAAAACCTGAAGAAATTAGTGACTTAAGTATAGGTCCTAAAGAGTTGTTAGAAATCGCAGAAGAAGTGAGAAAAAGGAGTGCAGATTGATTTGGGTTTTCCCTCCTTATGACTTTAATTATCTAACACTCTATGTTAGCGAATTACCTTCTCCTATACTCTTTAACATCTGACAAAAATCATTTAGATTCAATCTCATTTATTCTTTCAAGGATTTTATTAAGCCCCACTAACACTTTGTCAAGCCCATCCATTCCTTCAAGGATTTCAGATGCTAATTCCTTATATATTTTAACCCCTTCCTCAAATACCTTCTTTCCTTTAGGAGTTATTGAAATGACAACTACTCTCCTATCTTCTACGCTCCTCTTCCTCTCGACTAAATGTTGGCTTTCAAGCCTATCTACGGCAGAAGTAATTGCGGACTGTGTAACGTAAAACCTTTTAGACAGCCCGACCATAGTTATAGGTCCTTCATTCGTAGCTTTTAAAATTAGAAAGTCTAGGTAAGTTATGTTTAAGCTTTCTAAACGCCTGTTTAATTCCCTCTGCATTGCCCTGTAAATCTTAGCTATTGTACTGAAGACTTGTATATCTTCCTCAGCTTTTAACACTTCTATCACCTTCTAAATCAGCTATTTGAATCCTCCCTCTAAGTGCTGAAGTTATTGCAGCAATGAATGACATTATTGCACCAACGTAAAATGCATCTCTTAAAGCAGACATAAAGGCTGGGGCTATCGCTGTGGGGAACCAGGTTCTCTGCTCCATAGTAGCTATTGCTGAAGGTGGTATCGTAGAAAGGACGTTCTGAGGTAAAGTAGACAGTATTGATTTTACTGGGTCATAACCTAAGAAAGCCGCAAACAATGCCCCGGTAACAGGGACTTTCTGGACAAGAGGAGTTAACTGTGGTGCTCCTGCTTGTGTTACCGCTTGAGTTAAGGAGTGAGGCAGTGCTACGGAAAGAGACAATATGACTATTGTAAAGAAGAGAGCTATACTTGCGGTCTGCCCGCTGTTCTGCAATGTTGCCCTCATTCCTGAGGCAACTCCCCTATACTTTGCAGGTACGCTGTTCATTATTGACGCAGTATTAGGAGAAGCAAACATTCCGTTGCCTAAACCCATAAAGAATATTATTAATGCAAACTCTGGATAGCTGAAATTGTAAGGAAGGGTAGTAAGCGCTAAAAAACCTATGCCCACGATTACCATTCCTAAAGTAGCTAACACTCTTGCACCATGTCTGTCGGAAAGCCAACCGCTTATTGGCCCCATTGTTACGAATCCTAACATTAGAGGTATAGTATATATTCCAGCCCAGAAGGGGGTTTGACAGTAAGGTACTCCATGAAGGGGTAACCATATACCTTGCAGGAAGATTATTATCATAATCATTAACCCGCCGTAAGCAAAAGATCTTAACATACTTGCAAAGTTACCTGCAGCAAACATCCTTATCTTAAAGAGCTCCATCCTGAACATTGGGTATTTTACTCTCCTTTCAACAAATGGGAACGCAACCAGTAGTCCAGCACCGCTTACCATTGAAGCTATAACCCAAGGATCTCCCCAACCGGTTTGTGAACTTCCGTACGGCATTAGACCGTAAGTTACTCCTATTAATATTAATATAAGCCCAAGACCGAAAATCACGTTTCCAGCGATGTCCAGCCCTTCGTTCCTGCTAGGTTTAGATAATTCCTTAAGCTTAGTGTAACTCCAAATAGTCCCGAATATACCTACTGGTACGCTTACTAAGAATACGTATCTCCAGTTTATTACAGAAAGGATACCTCCTAGAATTAGTCCTATCAATGAGCCTGCTAGTCCAGCTATTTGGTTTATCCCTAAAGCCTTTCCCCTTTCGTTATAGGGGAATGCGTCTGTTAGAATTGCAGCACTATTTGCCATAAGGAAGGCTCCTCCTATTCCTTGGATTATTCTGAATATTATTAGCTCCATTGCGCCTAAGTCTCCCATATTGGGAGTTAATGACAAAAGTATTGACCCTATCGTGAAAATTAAGAAACCTAAATTATACAACCTAACTCTACCGTACATGTCTGAAAGCCTTCCAAATGATACTAGGAGTGTAGCAGTTACTATGTTATATCCCATTAGTATCCATAATAAATACTGGAATGAAGTGAGGGGGTTTATGTCAATTCCTCTAAATATTGCAGGAAGGGAGATAATAGTAATTGTGCCGTTTATCGTTGCCATTAAAATTCCTACTGTTGTGTTACTTAAGGTAACCCACTTGTACTCCATGAGTTTATCTTGATTATTAACTATTTAATGTTTTGGAATCAAACTTTTAGATACAAAACTTTTTAAAGAATAAGCCTTGTGAAGTTTTAATAAGGTCTGCCCATTTTGATATAGGTCTACTCACTTTTAATTTAATACTTGATACTTAATATCTACAAAAGTATATGATAAAGCAGACGTAAAAGGAGATAAACCAAATTTAAAATTTTACATTTACCTTTCTCTTTAATTCTTCATCATTACTTATAATTTATAGGTTATTTTTAATGGCTGTAGTTATATGTATCGAGTCTTCCAAATCTAGTTTATATTTGTCCATAGTCCTAAGTATGTCATTCCAAGATGGCATATCTATAAAATTAATATCCAGAGCCCTAAATGCGTCAATGACTGTCTTGATGAAAGAGGAGTCTTTTAACGATTTAATAACTTACTCAAGACTATCGAAGTTATGAAAGGTGTTATTATTGAAGTATACTCGTTGCTTGTCTCGTATAGCCACTTTTTAGCTATAGGACCTAAATTGCTATCGCCAACTAAATAATATACAAAGATATTTACATCAAAATACCTTTCATTCCTTTAATAAAGTTTCCTCAAATACTTTGTCTATGTCGATATTTCCAATATCTTTCCTGAAAATTCCATAATATTTTTCAGGGTTAGAACTAACTGGTTTTAAGATTATTTTACCTTGCTCAACTTTTAGTCTAAATTTTCTAACTTTAATTTGCTCCCTAACTTCTTTAGGTATAGTAATCCTTCCTCTCTCATCTACTGTAATGTCGTATTCGTCCCTCATATATTCCCATTTTTATACTCTCAAATATAAAGTTGGATTTTTCCTTACTAAGACAAAATTGTATCATACAAATATCTTTTTATATCAATTAAAATATATACGTTGTAATTATATTCGGATTGTATTACTCTCACATAAATCTTACAAAAAAATTTATTTAAAAGACATACAACAACCATCATCTTTTACTACTTTTATCTTCGGTGATTTCAATCCATTTTTCTCTAAATATAGACAATACATAACCTTCGGCTTGCTTAAACGTTAGCTTAGGTGGCATAGGCCTCTCGTCAGGATTAACTACTGCCTCCAGTATTGCTCCTCCTTCAGTATTAAGGAATTCGTCTATAACGCTTTCGTCTTTAGGGTCTTCCATCCTATATCCTTTAAACCCAACGGCCTCAGCTATTTTCACGAAGTCAGGGTTGTAAAGGTCTACTCCCCATTCCGGATATCCCATTACTTCCTGCTCAAACTTTATCATACCTAGTTTAGAATTATTATAAGCCACGACTTTAAGCGGTACATTATACTTCTTTGCAGTTATTAACTCCATCATTGTCATTGTAAAACCTCCATCTCCTGCAAAGACTATAGTTTGCTTCCCTCTCGCAAAGTAAGCTCCTATTCCTCCAGGAATTCCGATCCCCATAGAACCCAACCATGAGGAAAAGGCAAAAACTTGTTCACCGGAAGCCCTGAAATTCCTTGCAGTCCACATAGTTACATTACCTACATCAGTTACTACTGTTGCGTCCTTATCGCATTTTTGAGAAACTAGATATGCTACTCTCTGAGGTTTCATCGGTTTAGATAAATCGTTTTCCTGTTCTGAAAGCTCTTTTAACCAATCTTCCTTACTTTCCTTCATATTCTCGTAATATTTCTCCTCCTTCTCATTTACCTTCTCGTTTATCCTTAGGAAGTCCTTTACAGGTACTGGAAAAGCTAAATCTACCGGTATCCTTTTACCTATATTTGCTTCATCCACGTCTACTTGGATCACTTTAACTCCACTTGGTAGGAAATTAACGTAAGGGAAAGACGTTCCGAGCAAAATCAGTAAATCTGCGTTGTCAATCGCTTTTACTGAAGGCTTTGTCCCCAGAAGACCTAGACCACCCATAACTTTAGGGTCGCTGTCTGACAGGACACCCTTGCCGTTAAGTGCATGAATTACCGGTGCACCTATCTTTTCCGCAAAGTCGTTAATTTCCTTTGCAGATCCCCTTGCTCCTCCTCCTATCATGATAACGGGCTTTTTACTCTCATTTATCATTTCAACAGCCTTAGAGAAATCCGGTAAATAGCTTACCTCTGGAGTTAGCGTTTGTTTACTCTCCTCGTATTTAGCATCTTTCCTAAGAATATCTACCGGTAAATTAATGTGAGCAACGCCTCTTTTACTCCTAGCTTCCCTTATAGCTCTCCTAACAATGTATTCTGCGCTTTCAGGATTTACTAATATTTGGTTAAATACTGCCACGTCGTCGAAGAGTCTAGTTAAGTTAACTTCTTGAAAGTAGTCCCTGCCTATCATATCGCTTTCTACTTGTCCAGTAAACGCTATTACCGGTGCGTGGTCCATCTTTGCATCGTAAAGTCCGTTCAATAAGTGAATTGAACCTGGTCCGGAAGTCCCCATGCACGCTGATGGCTTATGAGTTATTTTTGCCTCTACAGATGCCTCAAAAGCTGCACCTTCTTCATGCCTTGTTTGAATGTATTTTATTTTCTTTGACCTTCTTATTGCATCTACTAACGGATCTATTGAATCTCCTGGAATTCCGTAAATTCTCTCTATTCCTTCGTCTTCTAAAACTTTTACTATTACTTCTGCGACAGATGGCATATACAATTAAACGCGAAGGAAGTAATATTCGTAATTTATAATCATACTTTTACAGTATAAATACTCGAATATTTCGATAAAATTAAAAATTTAATTATTATAACCAGAAATAAGATCTTCTTTGATTTAGGTAGACTATTTATCCATGTTTGATGAAATCCTAGCTTAGGGAGACTAAAGAAAGCTAGGATAAAGAAGTTAATAACATTAATTAACCTTTTTGCTTAGTAGGGAATCTTATTCATGGATATTACTGCACTTTATACCTTGTGAGCTAGTTTAAGCTAGAGGAAGGAATCAGTCTTAGCTAACTACCTAAGAAGCAAATAAATATCTATGTAGAGTTTAAAAGTCCCTTAATACAACTTATACATTGTTCAAAATATTATAACTTACCAGTAGGATAATTATCGAGTATTAGCCTCATATTCAAACTTTTTATAGTAAAGTTTTTATACCTTAGAGTAGTATTTAGGGTGACCCTAAATGAAAGAATTTGACGACTGTTGTAACCCAAGAAAAAGAGTTTCAGCCTCAGATTTCCTAATGAACCAAAAATACGTAGGAAGAAACCTGGAAGGATACAACGTTGATATTATAAAAACGCCAAAAGGTACGGTACAAATATTCTGGAAGAAGGAAGGAGGAAAAATAGACGTAAGGTATTATTCTCCGTCCTGCTTTACTACAAAGATCGCTTTGGAGGCAATATGCGAATGGATAAACAACGGAGAAGTGAAGAACTATAGAGAGGCAATAGAAAAACTGAGCGAGATAAGAGGTTACAGACTAACTGAAGACGTGAAGAACTTGGTTTACGAAGTCTTTGAGAGGATATCGTAATGAAGAAGATTGCTTATATTGCGTTAACTAACCTAGCTCAGTATATCTTAGTGAACATGGCAATCCCTCAGCTAGAGGAAGGGAGACATAACGCTGAAGTTAAGGGAATATTCTTTGTCCACGATAACGTTTACATGCTGACTAAAGGAACAGATACTGCAGAAAGGTTAAGGAAACTCCACGAGAAAGGAATATACTTACAAGCCTGTGACCAATGTACTTACATGAGAAACCTAGCAGGCTCTTTAATTGAGGAAGCTAAGATAGGTTGCTTTCCAGACTTTTACGCAGGAGTAGGAGACGTGGACTTGATAATAACGATTTAAAGATATTTTTCTTTTTAGTAATATGATCAAAAAGTATTTTTCTTGTAATAGCGAAGAGGATTTAATAGTGCTAGTTCTTGCCTAGTTTTTCACTTATTAATATTATAATTATTCCCAATATTAATTCATAATATGCAAAATCTCCTAATGTCGTGGAAAGTCTTTCGTTATTGTAAAAGACTCCGGCAAGTATCAACAATACAATCGCTGTCAATATTATTGCCTTTCCTAGGTTTCTCGTTTTTCCACCCTATTTAACATTACATAGAATGAGAATACAAGTACCGTACTCAAGGCTAAAGCTTGATACTCATAAGTAGTGATAATACTATGATTTTTTGAAAAAGGTAAGTTAATGTGCAATATCTTTCCTGGAGCTATTGGTATTGTACTGCCGTTTAATGTAAAGTTCTCTTCATTTTCTACGTAAGATAGTACCAAATGATTATAAGTATCAACAATTATTCTCATTTCGTTATGACATACGGCTTCTGCATTAACTCCATCAAACATTATCGGCCTTCCGCTAGAATTATTACAAATTATTTGAAACAAGGGCATTGCTGCAGTGTAATTTAATACAACACCATTAGTATCAATATTTGTGATATTAACTAAAACACTGTTTCCTTGAACACTTACTATTTTAATTAGAAGGAAATAGAGCAAGGTATGACCTTGCATTACAGTGTAAAATAACGTTTGATTTACCAGATCCATATTGCCATCTTCTAAAGCCTTCTTTTTAAATCTGAGTTTCACTTTCGACTTGTAGTCACTTAGATAATAGATAAGCCAAAACACTTGAGACACCGAAGAATACAAGAAAATATAACCATATTGCCGCAACTATTTTATCTTCAGGATATTTTGATAACATAAATATTAATGGAGCTGTAATTGAAAATGAAACAAGAATCTTAAATATCGAATATTCTAAGGAATTACTTAGCGTAACCTTGGTTAGTATCTTTAAGAATGTATTACGTCTCAGTTTATACGTTCCAGGAATCTTATATGCAATCTTTTTACCCTCATCTGTGAGCATATATTCTACTTTATTTCTAAATAATCCTTTTTTAGTTATTTTCTTGAAATATTTATATTTTGTAGAAAATATATCAAGGTAATTTATTAATGTCCTCTTAGATACTCCCAATTCTCTACACAATGAATTGATAGGAACCTTATAATTATTTAAAGTGGATGCCTTTACTATTTCAACAAAGTAATAGTAATGAGTTACATTATTCAATATATCTTCAGTAGGATCTAAATCGATTACTTGCAACTGTTGCGTTGAAATCCCGCTAAGTTTTTCCATTAATTTTTTACCGTTTTCTGACAAGGTATAAATATCATATTTTACTCTTTCGACCAATCCTTTGTCTATTAACTTTCGTATTGAATCTATAACGCTTTTCTTGTTAACTCCAATTTCTTTTGCTATTTCTGAAGTACTCATAGGTCCTTTTATGAAAAGTATTAACACTATCTTCCATTGATAAACTCCTTTTGCGAAATCTATACTTTCGTCTAGTTCCTTAAGTGTATTAATGAAATTTACAAGCGACATCTAAAAAACATTATACTTTTTCGGGTATAAAAATAATATTGGTTTTTAAACAATGCTAAAATCATCCTTATGCTGTTTATGTAAGATTATAATTTTATTTTATACAAAATAACTACTTGTTAAGGGTATTCATTATATCAAAATATAAATATAAGTTATGAGGGGAAAATAATGATGAAAGAAGTAATTACAATTGCACTATCGGCATTATCTACATCGTTAGGATACTATTTTTCTAAGCCCATCTTATTTTTACCATCAATACTCTTAATCATGATGACTTACATGATAACTAAGATGCCAAGGATAAAAAGTCAGGAAGACGTTAACAAATTCCTAGAGAAATACGAGAAAAAGGGAGAAGAAGTATGTAATAAAATAGTTTATACTCATGATTTAAGTATCTTCGGATTTTTCCCTTCTAAAACTGGTAATAATATAGCTTTAGTCGACGGTAAACATTGTATAATAAAAAAGGGTAATGAAGTCCTGATATATGATACATATCAAGGCATTGATGAAGCCATTAAGATTCTGTGTTAAGGCTTTTTAAGTATTCTTTTAGTGCATCTCTTATCAGATCGCTTCTGTTCTTAAACCCAAGAACTGTCGTAGCCTTATCTATTTCCTCAAGAAATTCTTCCTCTATCTTCATAGTTACTACTACGCTATTGTTGAAATCTATTTCATATTCCAGATCATTTATTTTTCTTATGGATTCAACCATTTTAGATCACCTAAAGGTATATAATATTTATACATATAATGTCTCAAAAAGGGTATTTTCACATAATTTATTTCGTTTATTGAAATATCTTCGTTATCTTTAACAAAATTTATTACAAGTATTTTTCTTAATTCGGTTGGCGATAAAGATGTTATAAACCTATCATAAGTCTTTGCCAGGTCTAAGGTTTTCTCCATGAAGAGGGGAGGAGTAACAAACAGAGCATAAGTTATTGACTCTCTTTTATTCTCACTATATACTTTATTTTCTAATGGAATAATCTCGTTGAAAGGATTTGAGGAGTCTATTATCACATTATCCTCATTTCTTAGTGATTTAGTATAAATAAACTCAAAGTATTTCTTATCGATTTTACTATTTCCTATAGAGAGTATCTTGAAATTTTCATCCTTCAATAGTTTAGTCAACGTTAAAGTATAATCTAAATCAAGGACTATCCCAGATTTGAGGAAGTCCTTAATTATACTGTAAGCTATTGTCGATTTCCCACTTCCTCCTTTTAATCCGGTTATTAATATCCTCATATGCTAACACCCTTGTAAATATATGGAAAACTGTTCAAACTCATATACAATCCCCATATGATAAAAAATAGGAGTATAGACCTTCCAACATTTTTCAATTTAGAAATACCTATAGCTGCAGGTATGAAAAACGGGATATCAATTATTAAATTTTGGACTACTGATAACGGAATTATTGCAAGTATAGACGTTACGTATAAACTGTAAATTAGCTTATGCGTTCCATCTAGACCATAAATTGATATAGCATAATAAAGGAAGGCGTTAGCAGTACCCCAGCTTAATATTGATAACTGAGAATAAATGTTATTAAAAGAATCACCAAATGGTACTGGTAAAATTCCAGTTAATATTAGAGCTATTCCTATTACAAACATTGGAGATGTATATTTAACATAATCCAGATAGGTCTTTTTAACGTCGTGAAATATTACACGTTCTGCAATTATGTAAAGTATTACTCCGCCCTCTAACTGCGCCCACGCATAAACATGAGATAAGAGAGCCACATAAGATAAAGCTATTGAAGTCTTTAATTTACCGTTAATCAAATAACTCAAACTTAAAAAGAATAGTGATATTGAAAATAAATTAGAGTCCAAACCGGAGTATAAGAATGTGAGCAATGAAGGGGATACTGCTGCCATCAGTGCGGATAACGGACCCAAACCTTTTTGTAAAGAATTTCCTAGATTATATGCTGAAAATAGGTATAATATCGATAATGGAATCATTTCCAGTTGAGATAACGTGAGCGCATTAACAAGTTTGGATAGAGCAAATAATAAAGAAAGATATAAAGGCCTTGAGTAAAAGAACCATCCTAATTCAGGTTTGATTAGCCATTGATAATAAAACCTCCAGTCAACAGTTTCCGGATAATGGAATATGTTTAACGGAGTAAGTGGTAACATTACTATAAGTAAAACTATAATAAAAGGAAAATACCACGGAATTCTTAACGCATCATATTTTATCTTTCTTCCAAGACCATATATTATACCTAAGAACATTAACGGAATTATAATTGGTGTAAAGCCGTCTTGAATTAATATTAGAGGTAATACCAAGTAATTTACATAAATATGGAAAATATAAAATATAAGATAAGTTATCCCTAAAGAATCGGCTATTAGGAAAATAGTTTTTAATCCTCTAGCGTTCTTTAGCGTTGTAAGAGAGATTAGAAAAATCAAAGGACTTATGAATTCTGGAGGAATAACGTAAGATAAAAGAGATATTGGAATTAAAAATAGGTAATATCCGTAATTTAGAGCCATAAATATTGCGGAAAATACTAGAAACATTCTAGCTAAATTACAATTAATGAAATACCCGGTATAAGTTATTCTTCCTAATGTAAAATTGACTCCGAAAGTGGCTATCAGAGCCAAGCTTGAGAAATATATGGAAACCCAGCTATAGTTATTGATTCTCATCATAGAAATCGCCTCAGTATAATGAAAAATACTAGACTCAGAATTATCCCCACCGCAAGGTAAGCGCTAATACAAAAAATGTTCTCATAGCCGGCCAACTTGGACAAATTAGGCAAATTTTCACTAGCTATTCCAGGATAATTAGCGTATTTCAATTTTATTATCTCATTTTTGCACATCCTTTCCAGAATAACACCATTCATGCTTATTATCAGATCTCCGTTTTTAAGAGCATATACATTTATTCCATTACATGAGTAATTAGTATAATTTCCTCTAGGATATGAAAATAATACTGATAATGAAACATAAGCTGTACAATTAACTATTGTATGTGTATTAGGATTAATCCATATCACATGAAATATACTAGTATTTGTAAATATATAGAATACGTAAAGAGCAGTATGATTATATTGAATAATTTCATATCCAAGGAAATACATAAGTTCACATCTACGCTAATGTTTTTAAATAATCCGTTTAATTTCGACTGTAAGTCTACTAAAAGATATCACGCAAATTTCTGCTCAATAAATATATAATATCAGATAAAAATACTTAAAAATATAAGAAAGAGACTGATAATCGAAACTAAACAGTATATTTAAAAAATGTAACTTCTCTCTTTCTTTTAGAAAAGTGAGAAAATGAAAAACATAATACGTAGATATAATAAATTAGTAAAGAGAAAAGGTCTAGCAGGACTGGATACTGCAATAATATTAATAGCATTCATAATAACTGCATCAGTACTGGCGTTTGTAGCAATAAACATGGGACTATTCGTAACACAGAAAGCAAAGACTACTATAAATAAGGGTGATGAAACAGCTTCTACGGCGCTGCAATTAAGTAGCTCCATATTATATGCAACTAACTTTCCTAAAGACAGTGTTAGTTATTGGATATATTTCACAGTATCACCTAGCGCCGGTGTATCTAGCGTGTATTTATCGCCTGCTACTACTTCAATATCATTCCTAGCATCTGCAAGCGGAATTTCATGTTCTAACATATATGCATATACATTACTTAATTGTACAAGCGACCACTTATATTTATGTAGTCAAAAAGCAGGATCTCAAACATATTACTATTATTCTAGTCCTTATGCAGCATTATTAGCTCTACATTATAATACTGGATGTAAATATATATGTATAGAAACTACTAAACCAACTAATGGGCAGTATTTCACTTTCAATTACTCCGGTACTCAATACTATGCATATGTAAAGTCAAGTAAACCTGTAGCAATAACGTTCCCAGTTGCAGGAGATCCTCTAGTAGGTAGCGATGTAGCGCCTGCTGGTTCTACGGTAGGTGTTATAATACTATTCCCTCAATCAACTCCAGTATTCCAATATCAGACAATTACAATACAAGTAATACCTAACATAGGTGCTCCATTAACACTATGCCAATACGTGTATCAACCAGAAGCAAACGTTAGCGTAATAGGGTAAAGGTAATTTTTTTATTATTTTTGTTTTAGGTGATGAAAATGTTTTTGAATTTTACCTCAAATCCTATATTTAATTTATTATTATTGGTAAGTTTACCTCTGGCGGTGTTTTTCGTTATGTTGTTCCTTTACATGTTCAAATTTAACAAACCTAAAACTCAACAAACTATTCCCCAACCACAACAAGTTCCTCAACAAGCTGTACAGAACGTAACTGTAGACATAAGTAAAATAACCGGTAGAATAGATAAGATGCAGAACGATCTATCCAAGGTCATTAGTGATAGCAATAATGAAATAAAAGAAAGTATACAAGGCTTAGGTAAAAATTTAGAGGAATTAGCTTTGGCTATAAAGGCCAGTAAAAGTGATGAGGAGTCTCCTTTTAACATAGAGAGCGTAATCAGAAAAGAAGATAATAATAGTAATACGAGTTCAGTAATAGGCGAAAGCCTACCTAATAATATCGATTTGAAGAAAATAATCCAGTTATCAGTTCTTTTGTTTATGATGGATTATGATAAGGAAAAAATAATATCGTTATTTAGGCTTGACCTTCTTTCGTCAAAAGATGTTGAGACTATAGAAAAAATTGAGGAAATTTTGGCTAAAAATAGAGCTAAAATTTCCGCTTCAGATTTAGCATTAGTTGCTTATGATATAGCCAAAGTTAGCAATACAGTTGATAATGATGTTGTAAAATACATTTCCTTAATTCTGGGTGATCTGAATGGCGGGAGAAGTAATCAGTGAATCGATTTTGATAATAGCAAGTATTATACTTGCCGGAATTCTCGCAGGTGCAATATTTTATGCCGTAACTTTCGTTAGTACTGGATTTGATTCTGCTTCGGTTAACATGGCTCAGAAGCTCACTACTTCTCTTACCATAGTATACGCTACCAATACATCGTCGGATACTGTTGTATTTTATATACAGAACGTGGGCCAGACTCCAATTTATATAAAATCTTCCACAGTGTATTTCGGTAAAGTTTACGAGCTACAACAGATAGGCTATAATTCGGTTCCCGGTTGGAGTACTTCAGCTATGGTACTTTACCCTGGAAGTACCGTACAAGTTACTATTACTCTATCCTGCACGTTACAACAGAATCAATATTATGAAATAATGTTTGTTGCACCTAATAGTTATGAGACAACTTACGTCTTTGAGGTGATGTAATGGGGCTTTCAACTATTATGGCATTTTCATTGATTTCGGTTATTGCAATAACATTAATAGCAGTAATTTTAATTAACTTAGGATTTTCTGCTAATCTGATATATAATGCAGAAAATTTAAAACAGAGTACTAACTTAGGCCAATTAAGCTCTAGAATAACAATACTTTCTGTAACCGCCGATAGTAACGATATTTACATAAACGTAGCTAATAATGGTTCGGTTACTTTGTGGAGTTTTTGTCACTTTGCAGTAATAGTAAAGTACTATGCTAACGTTAGTGAAAGCGAAGAATTAACAATTTCCTCATACAATTATTCCAGAACTCCAACTACATATCAGTGGACATCTTCAGGAATCTTAAATCCAGATTCCGTTGTAAAGTTTACTGTAGTTTTACCTTATCCGCCTTATGCTGATACTAATGCAGTTATTATAATTTCAACTAATTATGGAACTGTAGCGGTATGGAGAGGAATATTATAGGGGATAAAAGTGATAGTTAATACTGGGAACGAAGAACTCGATAGAAGGCTTGGAGGTATTCCTTTTCCTTCATTAATACTGATAGAAGGTGATCATGGTACTGGAAAGAGCGTAATATCTGCGCAAATAGCTTACGGTCTCTTAATTTCGAAAATGAAAGGTTACATTATAACTACTGAACAATCGACATACGGGTACCTAAAGAAGATGAGCGAAATTAAGGTAGACTTAATACCCTTCTTTTTAAAAGGACAGTTGGGAGTAGCACCAGTTAATACCCCTAGATTTAGCTGGAACTTAACAATTGCAAAAAAGCTTTTATACCTAATTCATGACTTTATTGGGAAAGTTAAAGATTTTGTTGTAATAGATAGTCTTACTGTTATTTCTACATTCTCATCAGAAGAAGATCTGATGGAATTCTTTAGAGGATTAAGAGTTTACGTTACTGAAGGAAAATCAATAATAATAACTATCCATCCTAATTTCCCAGAGGAATTACAGACTAGAATAAAGAGTGAAGTAGACGTTTACTTTAAGCTAAGTGCTGCAACTATAGGTAATACTAGAGTAAAGGTTCTTGAAAAAGTAAAGATAAGTGAAGGAATTATAGGAGCAGATAGCATATCGTTTAACGTAGATCCTACGCTAGGTATCAAAGTTGTTCCACTCAGTCTTTCGAGGGCTTAAAAATGGAGGATTTCCTTGAGGAGTATATAAGCAAACTTGAGGAAAAACCGCAGATAGTAAGTGATCCTACACAATATAAAGGTTCTAAAGTATTTAATATTATCTATAAAGTATCAGATTTAATATATATTCATGGACTAAGTAAAAGATCTGAGGACGGATATTATCAGTATATAGTTATAGAGCCTCCAAGGCCAGATCAGAAAATCCTAGAGCGTTTAGAAATGGAATTCGCTAAGGCTCTAAAATATAAGGAAAAAGTTCCCGTCCCAATAGAAGAAAAGGAAAAGAAAATGAGAGAGATACTTAACAAGATTAAAATAAAGGGAACTAGAGATTATATTATTTATCATTTTATTAGAGATAAACTATATTCAGGCCCCATAGAACCTTTAATAAGAGATCCTTATATAGAGGACATAAGCTTACCTGGCATAGGAAACGTATACATAGTACATAAGATTTTTGGTCCAATGATAACATCAATTAAAATCTCTAATGAACAAGAGCTTGACGATTTTATAGTAACTTTAAGCGAAAAAACCATGAGACCCGTATCTCATAATAGACCAATCATTGATGCTTCACTTCCAGACGGCTCTAGAGTAAACTTCGTATACGGCGTAGATGTCAGCAGAAGAGGTTCAAATATGACAGTAAGAAAGTTCACAAAGGTCCCTATAAGTATTACACAATTAGTTACATTCGGCACAATGAATTCTTTGTTAGCAGCATATTTATGGATGATGTTGGATGAAGGAATGAACGTCTTTATTTGCGGAGAGACTGCATCTGGTAAAACTACAACGCTTAATGCAATAGCTACATTCATTCCTCCAAATTTGAAGATAGTCACAATCGAAGATACGCCAGAATTGACAGTCCCTCATCAGAATTGGATAGCAGAAGTAACTAGAGAGACTGGAGGAGAAGGTGAAATAAAACTATTTGATCTGCTTAAGGCTGCATTAAGGCAAAGGCCGAACTACATATTAGTAGGAGAAATAAGAGATAGAGAAGGAAATGTAGCTTTTCAAGCAATGCAGACTGGTCACTCTGTAATGGCAACATTCCATTCTGCAAACATTAGGACATTGGTTCAGAGACTTAGCGGGTATCCTATAGAAGTTCCTAAATCTTATATAAATAATCTTAACATTGCTCTATTTCAAAGTGCACTCTATGATAAGAAGGGGAATTTAATCAGAAGAGTAATTGAGGTTGATGAAATAATTGATATCGATCCCGTTACAAATGACGTTATTTACGTTCCTTCGTTTACTTACGATCCGGTGTATGACAAGATAATTTTTGCAGGCAAAGGAGCTTCGTACCTTATAGAGAATAAAATAGCCATAAGGAGAGGAATAGATAGGAAGAATATGAATACGTTATACGATGAATTAAATCTTAGAGCTAAATTTATTGAACATTTAGTTAATAAGAAAATTTTTAATTATTTTGATGTATGGCGTTGGATTTTGAAGGTTAGACAATCAGGATTGGAAGAAGTGGTGAATGAAATTGAGATCTAAGGATGAAATGGAATCAAAATTCATATTTTTGTTATCTTATATTCTGGCGCTATTCAGTGCAGATTTACCTCCCGGAGTAATAGTTTCTTTAGTGGCCAGCTTAGATTATCTTAAGGAATATTCTTCGATATTTAGAAAATTGGATACACTTATAAATGGATTTAAATATAAATTTTCTACAGCAATAAATATACTTGCGTCTAAGGAAAAAATATTGCCTTTAAGAGATTTTCTAATTAGATTTTCGCAAGCACTATCTCACGGCGATGACATGGAGACATATCTCGATAGAGAAATAAATATGGCTATCTCAGAATATGAAGCAAATATGATGAGGAAGATAGACTCCATGGCTAATTTCCTTTCCATTTATGGAACTTTAAGTAGTTCACTAATCTTCCTAATGGTTAACCTTACCTTAGTATCAATCTTATTTAACATGGGAACAAACAGTTTAGAATTATTATCAATCTCTTTAGTAATGGTAATACTATTGATGACTCTAATTATATATATATCGTATAGACCAGAAACATATGTAATTTATAGGAGAAAGGAGCAATACTTAACATTAGTTATCATCAATGCCGTATTAATTTTTATAATTTTAATACATAATTTCATTTCAATACTAATATTAGGCTTGACGTTTTTAATTTTAGGAATATATTTCAGATCTAAAGAGAGAAAACTGGACATATTAGAAAGGCATTATGTAACGTTCGTAACATATTTTTCTAGAACATACTCTATAGTAAATAACTTGAAGGAGGCTTTCACAAGTATATTAAGAGGAGATATTGGAAAGATGAGACCACTGGTAATGTCTGCATATAACAGAATAGAGTTCGGAATAAAGAAATCCATAATATTCGAATTAATGGGCGAAGAGAGCGGTAGTGTATTAATCCTAATGATGAATAGGGTCTTGTCTAGCACTATAGAATATGGAGGAGATATCAAACATATAGGAGACGTACTAGCAAGAGTTGGAACCTCTTTACTTAACATAAGAGCAAAAAGAGAGCAAAACGGAAGGGCATTTGAAGCCTCGGTTTATGCATTACAAGCCTCTAGTTCCGCTATTGGAGGCACTTTAATCTCTCTCTTAGGGATATTTGAAAGAATATTTAGCGTTGATGTAATTAGCAATATATTTACTCTTGGGAAAGTAAACATTTCACTGATTTCTCTGCTTATTCTAATAATATTGATAGTCATATCATTCGCTAACGGTATAGCTATAGCTATAGCCTACGGTAAAAGTATATATTCCGGAATGTATTTTATAGGAATACTAATGATAATAACTGTTATAGCATTTCACTTCTCATACTTAATGACAAGCGGATTATTTAATAGCGTATTCAAAGGTTTACCGAATGTTTCGCCATCATCTCTCAGTAATTTACAATAAAAATTTTTAAGTTAAAAGTTAAAATACTATAATAGTGGAGAATATAATGAAGAAAAGTTACAATAGGGTATTTTGTTTAATGACCCAATTATTACCTAATGCAAACTACTCATCAAGATATACGTTTAAGTCTTATATTGCCTTCATTTCATCTTCTAGAGTTACTGGCACATATACCAACCATGCAGAAGTATATGGTAAAATACTCGTGGTGAGTTAAAGTGGAGAACTATCAAATTTTAGGAATAGTTGGTTCAATTTTATTATTGTTAGGTCTTATAATTCCATTTTACATAGGATATTACTTTATGGAAGGATATTACGGTGGAATGATGGGGAGAATGATGGGAGGATATCCGCACGGTGGAATGATTTTAGTATTTCCTACAATTATAGCCGTTCCTGCATTAGTGCTGGGTTTAATAGGTTCATTAATTTCAGATAGGCAAACTGGAGGCATATTGCTAATCATAGCTGCAGTTCTTTCCATTCCAGTATTTTTCGGATTCTTCGGCATTTCATTTATTTTACTTCTAATTGCAGGAATTTTAGCCTTAACTCAGAAAAATAAGTAAACTTTTTCTTACGTGGATGTACTTTATAGAACGTAGGCTTAAGGCAGTTTTACATAAATATTTTAGCATACTGTAGTGGGAAAATTTTATAAAAAATTGCAAAATCTCATCATATGAAGCTTTTAATAAAAGAAAATAAAGGAATATGCAAAATCTCAGTAAACGACCCTTTCCCTCCAGTAGATTTCCCCTTTAATGGAAGAGATTCTGAAAAAGACCTCTCTTACTTCTCCTTAAATATCAAAGAGGACAAAGAAGGCTTACTTATAGAGAAAGACCTCGACGTCAAAGAACACGTATTAGGTTTAGGAGAGAAGGCTTACGAGCTAGACAGGAGGAGAGGGAGGTTCATAATGTATAACGTAGATGCCGGAGCTTACGATAAGTTTGACGATCCCCTCTATCTTAATATTCCATTCATTATAACAGTAAAAAAAGGAGTAGCAAAAGGGATTTTCGTTAATTCAGCTTCTAAACTAGTCTTCGATATAGGCGTTGAAGACTACGGTAAAATAAAGATAAAGGTTCCGGAACCTTCAGTAGAAATATACTTCTTTGAAGGACCTACTATAGAGAAAGTCCTTGAGCAGTACAGCGAAGTAACGGGAAAGCCTTTCCTTCCTCCATATTGGGCTTTCGGTTACATGATTTCTAGATATTCTTATTTCCCCCAAGATAAGATAATAGAACTCTTAGACGAGTTAAGAAACCAAGGATTTAAGGTGATGGGGTTATTCTTGGACATTGACTACATGGATTCTTTCAAGCTTTTTACCTGGAATAAGGAGAGGTTTCCTGATCCTAAGAAGTTCTTGGATGAAGTTCACTCCAGAGGTGTAAAAGTAATTACTATAGTAGACCACAGTGTTAAAGCTGACCAGAGCTACGACGTTTTCATTTCCGGTTTAGGTAAGTTCTGCGAAACCTCTAACGGCGAATTATTTGTTGGTAAACTTTGGCCCGGTAATTGCGTTTATCCTGACTTCTTTAGAGAAGATACTAGGAAGTGGTGGATTAACGTAATTTCAGAGTGGCTCTCTCAAGGAATTGATGGAATTTGGCTAGACATGAATGAGCCTACAGACTTTACAAGGGTTATAGAAAATAAGGAAGTTCTGGGTTCAACACCTCTTACATTAAAAGACGATAGGATGTATTACACTTTCCCTGAAGACGTAGTTCATGAGTTAAAGGGAAAGAAGGTTCCTCACAGTAAGGTTAGAAACGCTTATCCTTATTATGAGGCAATGGCTACCTTTGAGGGATTTAAGGATAAGGAAGTATTCATACTCTCCAGGTCTGGTTATGCAGGAATACAGAAGTTTGCATTCGTGTGGACAGGAGATAACACAGCCTCTAAAGATCAGTTAATCCTCCAGTTGCAGACAGTCCTTGGTTTGTCGATTTCTGGTGTTCCGTATGTTGGAATAGATATTGGTGGTTTTCAGGGAAGGTTAAGTAAGGTTGAAAACTCTCCGGAAATACTTCTTTACATGTTCAGGCTAGCCATGTTCTTTCCGTTCTTTAGGACTCATAAGGCTAAAGACGGAATAGACGTTGAGCCAATATACTTACCTTCATACTATAAGGAGAAAGTGAAGGATGTAATAAACACTAGGTATAAATTCCTACCTTACATGTACTGCTTAGCTAAAGAAGCTCACGAGACAGGCCATCCTGTCATAAGACCTTTATTTTATGAATTCCCAGAGGATGAGGATACTTATAAGATAGAAGATGAATACATGTTAGGCAAATATGTACTTTACGCCCCACAGCTTGGAGAAAGTAGGCTAGTTTATTTGCCCGGTAAGTGGTTTGATTTCTTTACAGGAGAAGAGAGGAGCGGATGGGTTAGAACTAACGAAGATCTCCCTATCTATATAAGGGAAAATGCAGTAATAACTTTAGATGGAAATGATTTAATTATCGTTGGTAACTCTAAGTTAGAGTGCGAGATAGAAATAGAGAAAAAGGGAAATATAATTACGTTTTCTAAACCATACTTCGTGAGGAGACTAATTATTAATAAGGCGAAGAAAGTTATAGCTGATGAAAAAGAAGTTAAAACTAAGGAGTTTGGGTCGCTTAGTATTGTAGAATTAAATAAAGAGGTGAAAAAAGTAGAGCTTGTTTATTAAGAAACTTTTTTCAAAATTTTATTATATTTGGAATATAGTAGTTATCATGGACACGAAATATTTAAAGCAAGGTAATTACGTTAGCCTTATAGCTTCACTTATAATATTAGCAGGTCTTGTAATGCTTGAAGTTAAAGGAATAAATTATGCTCTTTCCCTTCCTTTCATAACCTTAATGTGGATAGTTTGGTTCCTTGCAATACCTTCTTTCTTATCTTACCATTTAGCTAAACTTGAAAAATCTTGGATAATGGACTATTTCGCAATTTCCGCAATAATAATTACGTTTGTAGGACTTATGCTTGCTACTTCTCTTAAGGAGTTCCTAGGGATAGAAATGATCCTTGTAGGGTATACTCTTGAGCCAGTAGCGGGAATTTCGATATATTTATCTACCATGAAGGTCAATAGGGTTTATTCTTCTCTTTTCTTCTGGGGAGCAGTAGTTTTTACTGCTGGTCTTCCTTTGTACTTGTTTAATTTTGGTTACATTTCAGTAATAGGAGATGTAGTAAAGATGGTAGGAATTGTTGGTCTACTGAGCATAAAGGGGCTTAATAGAGGATGGATTTAGTGCTATTAAGTAGATATATTTTTCTCATGTTATTTGTAGTAAAATTTATTACTACATTTTTTACAAGTAAAAATTATGACGGAATGGGTTACAGTATCGACTAAAGTTAGGAAAGAGATCGTTGAAAAAGCGAAAGAATACAATATTAACATCTCTGAAGTGCTGAGAAAATCTTTGGAAAAAGAGATTGCAATAAGAGAGGAGGAAGAAGCAAGGAAATCGGCAGAGATAATAGCTAGGGAACTTAAGCTCTCACCAGATGAGGTGGCAAAACTGGTAGAGGAGGATAGGAAAAGGTGAAATACGTTCTGGATACTTCTGCGATTATTAATTCAAAGACAAGTCAATAGATCTCTTCAAGGACTGCATAACTGCAGATTCAGCATATTATGAAGTTGGTAATTTTCTCCGGAAGAATAAAAGGATAGACCTTGTTAAAGATTTCTTAAATGTTTTGAAGTTCATTAAAGTTGAGAGAGTAAACTTGTCAGAAGATGTATTAAAAATTGCAATTGATGAGAATTTAACTTATTATGACGCAGTTTATTTATTTTTAAGTAGAAAATATAATATTCCTCTAGTTAGCGACGATAAAGATTTGGTAAATAAAGGGACTGTGAAAAGTAGTCAAATAAAGTATTAATTTAACATTTATTTTTATAAATGGCTTATCCAATTTCTATATAATAGTAGAATTTTTCTTGACGCTAGAGTCTAGTGGTTTTCTATTAATCTGACGGTTTTGTTCAGCATTTAGAAGGCTTATAGGTTAGGGAAACTCTTTAATACTCCTTTATTATATATTCATTTACGATGAGGCGTAATTCTCTTACGACGAGGCGTAATGAACTTAAATTTATAAAATTCTTCGGCCCTGCTTGGCTTGTAATGATGGCTGACATGGACGCAAGCAGTATAATAGGTGCCGCACAGACTGGAGCATTATTTAAGTACGGCTTTGTTTGGCTAATGCTTGCTCTAACTATTCCTCTTTACATAGTACAAGAAGTTTCTGGGAGGATAGGAATTGCTACAGGGAAGGGATTGGGAGAAGTAATTAGGGAAAATTACAGCAGTAAAGTTGCTGTACTTATGGCTTTGCCTATGGCTTTAACTGATGCGGTAACTTATGCAATAGAGTACTTGGGGATAGGCATAGGGCTTGAAATTATAGGAATTCCTCTCCTCGTTTCAATTCCTTTAATATATGTAGTTCACATACTCATTGTAACAAAGAGGAAGTACGCACAGGCTGAGAAGTTCCTAATTTTAGTTTCAGCCTTTCTCGTCATAAGTTTATTTGCTACTTTGTTCCTTAGAGGGATTAAGCCTTATTCTCCTTTCTACTTTTCTGCCTCACCTTCATTTCTCTTCTTGATGGCGGCTACTGTAGGTGCTGTAGTAATGCCATTCATGTTGTTTTTTCAAGCTTCAGCAACTGCGGCGAAGCTGAAGGAAATTGGACTCTGTAAATGCAAAGATACTGCAATAAGGCATATGAGGAAGGAGACTTTGATAGGAGCAATATTTACGGAGATATTAATGGCAGTTGTTGAAATGGCATTTGCAGGAATTGATGCAGACCCTACAACTTTCGCTTCACCTAAAGAGCTTTCATCAGTTTTGACTCCTTTAGCTGGCAGTTTTTCCCCAATAATCTTCGGTGTTGGATTAATTTCTGCGGGATTTTTAGCCTTAGTAGTCATTTCTCTTGGAAGTGCTTGGGGAGTTGCTGAGGCATTGAAAGTCAAGAATGCGAACGCAATTTACGTGTTGGAGAGTATACCTGCAGTTTTACTAACTTTACTTATCCCTAGTGTAAACTTGGTTTGCATCGTTTTAGATCTTTTGGTCTTCTTTGTTTACGCATTAATAGGACCAATTATAGTATTAGGTATAATAAGCAGGAATAAGAAGATCATGGGAGATTATACATCTAAGGGTTTATCTTACATAGGCTATTGGTTTTCCGCAGTAATTCTCCTAATTATTGCTATAATCGCTTCCATATCTTCAATTTGAGTTTATAGAAATTAAAATATACTGTATAAGATTTCATTAGTAGCTTTTACCAAAAATCCTTGCAAAGCTACGTAGCCTTAAAACGATAACAATACAAGAGAGATTAAATAATTGGCTACAAAGCAAATTTCGTCGCCATAAATGGATAAAATTTATTTTACCATAATGAAGATATTAAGGAAGAGAAATTCTCGCAGACTACTACATGAATTGAAAATTAATCTTCACTTTATATAATTTGTTTCAAATTAACTGAGTTATAACGTTTTCACCTGAATTTTTTTAATATGCAACAATATATAGCACGTATAAGCATAATTTAAAAACATAAACTTTTTAAGTAGTTCATTTTTTTCATTACATATGGCAGATAAAAATCCTCCTCAGGAGAATAAAAACATTATAGCACAATTAACCGCAAGAATAGATAGATTACCCGTAATGGTTCTACCTCTTTCTGTAGTTTTAGCTCTCGCCTTCGGTTACTTCATTGCATTATATGACGTAATAGATGTAGGAATAGCGTTTTCTGCAACTTCTTTAAAGTATACTGGATTAACTAGCGGAGAAGCTTCAATAGTAGTATCCTTAGGGCTATTCGGTTATATTCCTGGAGCAATAATCCTTGGTTACTTAGGAGATAAGATAGGAAGGAAGCCAATGCTAATGACTACTGCACTGTTGACAGCAGTAGGAAGTCTAGGTAATGCATTATCTAGCAATTTCTTGGAATTTGCAGTATTCAGGTTCATTACCGGAATGGGAATTGGCGGAGACCTTATACTTGTTCCTACATACTTAGTAGAGATGGTTCCTGCCAAGAATAGGGCTAAGTACTTTAACCTTGTATATATTGCAGGCTGGGCTGGATTAGGACTAGGACCTTTCATGGCTTCATATATTGACGTAGCAAACCCTGTAATAGGCTGGAGAGTGATATTCTTAGTAGGAGCGACGCTGGCTTTCATAGTTATGGCAATTAGAGGGCACGCAAGCGAGACCGTTAGAATGCTTGCTTTAAAAGGTAAGGTTAATGAAGCTGAGAACGTCGTTAAGGATATGGAAGAAAAAGCAATGAAAAAGTCTGGAATGCCTTCATTACCTGAGCCCGTAGTGTATAATTTTGAGCATAAGAAAGTCGATCCATTCTATGTGTTTAAAAATCCAAAATACAGAATTAGGGTAATAGCAGTAATGCTGGCAATATTCTTCTTCTACTTCGGCGAATATCCTTACTTAACTGAGTTCTTACTATGGACTTCTGGAGTATCTGCTCTCAGTTCAGTCTCTAACCAAGTTACGCTATATTACGGTGACGCAGGAATAGCAACTTTTCTCGGTGCAATATTACTTAGGAGTATAATAGATAAGGTAAGAAGACCTGTACTAGTTACAATCTCATATTTCGTAGGTATGGTTTTAGGCGTTGCAATAGCAGTAATAGGTGCCATTTCCGTTAATCTCCCAATGATGTTAGGAGGTTTCGTTTTAGCAAACTTAATAGGTGTAGGATGGAGTAATCAACTGAACTACTTGAATGGAACTGAGAACGTTCCAACTTATGCAAGAGCAACATCTTTCGCCTTTATGGACGGAGTTGCTCACTTAGGCGCAGCAATTTCTACTGCAATAATAATTTCGTTAATTTCCTCAATTGGCGCACTGCCTATATGGATAGGTTTCCAAATTCCAATGGTAATAATGGGTATAGTGCTAGTCTTCGTATTACCTAACACTATAGGTAAGAGTTTAGAAGAAATTAATGAAGCAGAAGCAGGAATATAGACATTTTTAATAAAATATTTTTTAAATAAGAACATTAAGAGATTTTTTAGAAAAATTTAAATTCTCAGAATCCTATATATTTTTAGAATGTTCAGAAGGATATTAGTAGGATTTGATGGTTCGAAAGAATCTTTAAGTGCGTTAAACCTTGCAGTAAGTCTGGCTAAACTCCACGGAGCTTCAGTTAAAGCTTTAGAAGTACTGGAGCATATGCCAGTAATTTTAGAAGCATACATCAAAGAGGATTCAATAAAGGATAGAGAAAGAATAATTAAGCACACAGAACTAATAAAGAAAATTTCAATGGAAAATAATGTTAATATAGATTACGAGGTTATTAGAGGAGACCCTGCAGTAGTGTTATCTAAATATGCTGAGAGTTCAGATTTTGATTTAATTATCATAGGTAAAAGAAAGCTAAAGGGAGTAAAGAAAATACTCATGGAAAGCGTTTCATCAAAAGTTCTTGATATTTCTAAAAAACCTGTCCTTGTAGTAAAAGATTGATTAAAAAATCTTCTCTCTACTTCTTCCTTAAGATTATGATAACTGCAATAACAATGACAATTCCAGCTATAACCGCATAGATTAAAGTTGATGGTAATACGCTTGTTGTATGAGAAGTCGTTGAACTGCTTGGAGTAGTTGTGATAAGAGTTACCTTGCTGGACGATGTCACAATTGGAGGTTTAACACTTATTTCTTCCGTTTTAGAATTTACAGATGATCCTAATTTGGACAGTACTTTTAAAGTTACTAAGTAAGTTCCGTTAGATGTAGCATTATAAATATAATATCCTGATGAGGCAGTAAATTTCTTCACTAGGCTACCGTTTATATACAACTGAACACATATTAATTCCTTAATATTACTTGCGTTATAACTTATATTAAGCAATGTATATCCAGGGTAGCTTTCCATAGTAGCAAGTAATTCGGGCTTAGGAATAAAAGTCACGTTTGGCTCAACAGTAACAGTTGTTATAACGCACGATTTAGCTATACCCAATTCGTTTACCGCAATTGCTGTCACATTATAAGTTCCGTTAGAATAGATGTAAAAAGGTATTGAAGCACTAGGAGATGTGAGTGTGCATACAGTTTTACCGTTTATTAGTATTTTAACCAAGCTCACGTTATGGGAATAATAGTTAGGTTCTGTATAATTGATGAATAACACAGTTATTCCAGGGTATTCGTTTTCTTCTATATGAACTTCCGGCTTACACGGTAATGAAGGCTTATAGATTTCCTTATATAGTGGAGTAAAGTACATGAAAACACATACTCCTGCTTTTGATATATGGCTCTCACTAGTTATATTCTCTAATATCAGCATACAATTGACATATCCAAGGAGAGAAAATACCGTAAACCCGGAAGTAGTGATGACTGAAGGGAACGACATTTCGTTAATTTTTACAGCCTTACCATTTGATAAATTATAAATACATACTATTGACTCTGATGATAAAGACGATGATAATGATGAATAACCTATTGTCAGCGTATTATTCTGCACAAATATATTAGATATAATTCTATTAAAGTGCAAATTGTACAGTTCTACTCCACAATCGTCGTATATGGAAACATTAGTCGCATTATTCTTGATGTTAGCCAAAACAAATTCAGAGCGATTACAGTAAACTGGTAATCCAAGTCCCTTGACCTCAAATTTCTCGCTACCGTTAGTGTAAATTCCATAAATATTACCAGATACTGACGTTGAAGAAAACGCCAATGAAAAGCTTATATTTGATAATATAATCATTCTCGAATTGAAAGTCACTATGTACTGCGCGGTAAACGGTAACGTAATGTTCTTAAATAGGGTAAAGTCTCTAAAGGTGATTAAGTGATAATTATTATTTTCTCTACACAAAACTAAGATATAGCTACCGTTAGTAGCTACAGATAATGCGTTAGTTTTAACTAAAATCTTCGGAGAAGACCAATTAGCACCGTTGAATACTGAGTACTCTACTAATGAATTGTTTATCCAAACTGCTAAAACACAATTATTATATAGTGAGTCTGAGACTAATGATACATTTGAAGATAAGTAAAACGTCCTACCTTCGTAGCTTGCATATAGGTTATATGTTACATTAGTTAAATTGGACAAGTCGCTCGTTATTTCGCTTAAGGTTATATTACACGCTGAATAAGAGATGTTAACCAGGAATTCTAGGAGGTTACCGTTATATTCAATAAAGTCATAAGGATCTGCTATGGTCCCTTGTAATACAAACCTTTTTATGGGCGGAATAGTTGAAGAATGAAAAGGTATCATGCTCAAGGTAAGCAATACTAAAAAACTTACTAGGAAGAGAGTTTTTAGAGTTGCCATATGGTTACTTTTTAAAAGGGTATTATAACTTTTATCGCTATTTATCTTTTTGGATAAATAGCCCTAGTTGTTCTTAACCATTCCCTAAAGCACTTCAAGGAACAGAAACCATAAACTCTCTTAGTATGAGAGGACCAGAAGACGAATTCGTAAGGTCCATAAACTCCACAGTTTGTACACTCTCCAACGTCAGCGAAGGTTATAATATTCTTAGCCCTAAGATCGTCCATGTGATTAACTTGTTCTAAATCTAATTAAAATTTTAGGTATAACATTTTAAATTACCTGCGTGAACTTAGTTCTGTGAAGAATGTAATAGAACCTTGGGGAGTTAATATACCTTTCCTTTTGCTGGGATTCATTTACTTTGCTATAGGAGGAATTTCTCTAATTTCAAATCCTTTAGCTCATGGATACTTCATGTTTTTAGGAGCGTATTCGCTCTATGAGGGAATGTTACTTAGGCTGTTTTTCCCTGCTAAGAAATACTTAGCATTGCAGTTGGCAACACTGGTCTCTTTATCAATTCCTTTATATCCCGTCGTAGTAACGTCTTTTCTGTTCTTAACTGCCGTGGAAATTTGGGGAATAAGGGACGTAAAGTCTTACGGTAGTAAATTTCCAGTGAATATCTTGGTTCTTTCATCCCCTCCAATTTCCTTCATTTCTTGGTTAATTCTTCCGATTAAGGGATATGAAGTGTTAATTATCCCTCTTCTCCTTTATTTGCTAGGAATTAATGTAGGAGTCTTTTCAGCAAATTTGAATTTAAAACCTAAATTCGGTATAAAACAAATCCCAATATTCCTTCTGGTACTCCTCCTTTACCTTGATTATAAGTTATTTCCATTGGTAATTATTGCTTACTTTGTTTGGCTATTTTATGGCCCGAAAAGAGTTAACAAAAACTCTTCAGCTTTATCTACCGTACTATCATCTTTATCTACTTCTTTTTCAAGTTATTTTTTAGGAGAAACTATTCACGCTTTCGCCTTAGGTACAATGGCTCCGTTCTTTTTCAGCTGCATAACCTACTCGACTTCACGCTATAATTACGATAAAATCTACTTAGTTTCAGCACTTCTTGCTCTGTCTTATTTCTTCAGATTCATTATCTTCCCGGATTCAGCAGTACTCTTCATAGCGTCTTCCGCAATATTCATTTATTTAATAAAGGATAACTTTACGTTTACTACCTTAAAATTAGGAATGTCCAAAAAATACTTAATTAAAAAGTTAAATTAAATATTATGATTTCCACAGAACTAATGGAGTTAGGCGAAACAATTCACGGTTCACAAAAAGAGAAGGAAATCCTTGAGTATCTAGAGAATTCTCTAAAATTTCAATCAAGAAGGGTAGAAGTGAATACAAAGGAATGGGTTTTTAACTACAGTGTAAGGATAGGAGGAAAGGAAGTTAATTCATCCCTAGCTCCTTACACTAAAGGCCATGCAAAAGGTAAGGTGGGGAGAGAAATCTTAGCCTTCCCTTTTCCGGATCACCCTTTTAAGGTTAAGGACTTCTACACTTACGCAATACAACAGGGAGCAGAGGGAATCATTTTCTACGAAGAAGGAAAAACCAGAAGAATAATAATGCCCGATTCGAAGATACCCGTAGTTTTCTTACCTTTTAAGCCAGAAGGTGAGGTTGAAATTAACGCAGAATCCTACCTTAAAGACACAACGTCGTATAACTTGGAGTTTACCGTAAATGAAGGAGAAGACTACATCTTGTTAGGTGCACATGTGGATCACTGGCTTTCAGGGTTCCACGATAATCTCTTTTCAATAGATGTCGCAATTAATTCACTGCAAGAGCTCAAAAGCCACGGATTAAAGCTAGTGTTCTTTTCCTCAGAGGAAGGGCCTAGATGTTGCACAGGCTCAATGCAGTACCCTAAAGACGGCGTATTCTCAGCAGTAATTTTTGATGCACTATACCCAAGTAGAGTAGTCTATTCGTCTACTCCAGATCTTTGGGATTTCGCAGGACTTTTTCCATTAAAGAGAATAGAAATGCCTACCCCCTTCTCTGACAGTTTCTCTTTCATCCAAAAAGGTATACCTTCACTAGTTCTTTATAACGACGATCTAATACCTTATTACCACTCAAACGTTGACCTTCCAGATCAGAGAGATGAGGAATATCTTAGGATGTTAACAGCTTCCGTTAAGTCCTTGCTTTCTGCTTTGGATAAACTCAGCAGAAAAGATCTTGATGAGAAAATGATGAAGTTTGGAAAGAGAAAATTTTCAGTGGATTACGTAAATCTAACTACTTCTTTTACGAGTTAATAACATCTCCATGGAAAGGTATCATGTATTTAAACTTCATGGACAATAATAATTCAAATGACTTCTTAGCTTCTTCATAATTCCATGAAAAGAACTTTAAGGGAGGCAATACCTTACCTCCTATGTTCCTCACTGCATCGCCAACTATCAGAACTTCACCGTTATATAATGCAATGTGACCTGGAGTATGACCGGGAACGTGAATTGTTTTGAACTCTCCTATTTCTTCATTCCCTTTCAATTTTACATCAACATTTACTGGAGTGAACTTCATCGAGTTTATCCTTTTTACGGTCTTATCGAAATCCTCTTTACTTACTTTCAGTTCGTCTTTAACGTCTTCATATTTTAAATTGAAGATCTGCTCACTTTTAGAAAGGAATGGTAAGTCACTTTCGTGAGCGTAAACTTTCGCCTTAGCGATTTTCCTTATTTCCTCAGCGTTACCGGAATGGTCAATATGGTAATGAGTAATAACAACGTCAGAAATGTCCTCTATTGAGTATCCTGCATTCTTTAGTTCCTTCTCTATCAATTCCAGATATCCAGGCAAACCCGTGTCTACCATCATTAATCCTCCACTTGGACCTCCCTCTACTATAGTAACGTTATGGCTAAGCACAGTTCCAAAAAATTCAGGCTCATATAGCCTAATGACCCTTACCTTCATCCTTAGTAAACCTCGGAATTAGGTCAATTGGAGGCTTTATTTTAGGTAAATTAACTTCGGCTAACGGTTTCCCGTTTATGGTTATTACTTTTTCAGCAATTATATCACAGTACCTACACTCTTCACAGCTTCTAGTTTCACAAGAATTATACTTGAAGTAAGATAACCAATTTGGAGGAAATTTAGTATTGTCCACGTAAACTTGAGTTAGAACGTCATAATCGTTAGGTCCGTTTATTTTCTTCATTACTGCGGGAACTGCTCTACCTTGTGGATAACTTACTATGTCTATCAAGTTGCCTTCATATTTACCTTGGGAATAAGCTTTTACTGCCCTTATTATCCAATCAGTTTTCTTGTTCCTGCCGGCTATCTTGAATCTATCGATTCCTATCTCTTCATAATGCCTTAAATCTTCAGGTCTTATCCACCTCATCCTTACAATGTTTGCTATATCATTTCTAACGTCAGTTGCACAGAAGAGTATTGGATACTCAAACCAAGCATTAACTTCTGAGTCTGACTGCGAGGTTACTGAAGAAATTATATCATGAGTCCTCCTATAAGGACATCCCCAAAGGCATGAATTATTTAATATGAGTTCAATATCAACCCTATTCCTATATTTAGATAAGGAGTTAAGTAATGAGAAATTCCTATTATCGTCCTCATGAAGGATTATAGTATCTGCTCCCATATTTACGTATTCCTCGAATTCTCTTATGTTATAAACCCTGGAGTACGACGATATTGAAACTTCCACGTTAGGATACTCATTCTTTATAAAATTCACTAGGAATGGCATTGCAACAATAAAACCATCTACTCCTAAGTTTACAAGATTATTAACTTCCGTCTTTAAACTTTCTAAGAATTTCTCAGAATACTCTTTACCGTTTAACGTTGCTGTATTCATTGTATAGAGGAATTTAATCCCTGCATCATGAGCTAGCTGTATATGAACCTTTAGCCTTTCATCGTCAACTTGAGGTAAGACAAAAGAAGCTCTACCATGTCCTGTTAAGGTCTTGGTTTTACTGCCGAAAATGTATCTAACTGGGTACTTCTTTAACTCTCCTATTAGCTTATCATCAAAGTTTGTTCCTACTACAAGTCTCATAAGTCAAGTTTATAATTATCATATTTAAAATTTTTTTACTATTAACGGAATTTATCATGAATTTCGACGGAAGATTATAAGCCCAATATATAAGCTTTTTAACTATAACATAAAGACTCTCTAGAAAACTATGTCATCATACAAAAATAAAGTGATACTGTTTAGATCAGTTTATTCTACATTTTTCGGGTTTGTGAACTTCGGCTACGTTGCAATAATGAGCGTGACCGGGCTATCATATGCTCAAATCAGCTTATTAATAACATTAAGCTTCCTCTCTCAAACTCTCTCCTATTTTCTCCTAGTGCTTGTAAGGATAAAAAGAGGTCTGGTAGTTTCTTCACTGTTAAATTTAGCAATTCCTATTATCCTCGTCCTGGAGAAGAATTTTTTAGTATTTCTTATAATTTCAATAATCTCGGGTTTTGCTGACGCACTTTTTTCCGCAATAGTAGTTATTCAGAAGGACTTCACTAAGAAGGATTATTCAATTATGATGTCCTCAACTTTCATTGCTCAAGTTATAGGTTTAGGTCTATATTACTTCTCATCTTACATTAACTTGGAATATTTACTTGCAATAATTTCAGGAATATCATTCATTGGAGTTATAATTTCCCTTAATTTAAGTTACGAAGAAGAGAAACCTCAGCTTAAAGGCTTTGTGAATTTCCTTAAGACTGAAGGAAAGTTCATAACAGCATTGCTAAGTCTTGCCACTTTAAGGAGAGTTTTCATAGGTTCAATTCTTTCAGTAGTTTTCATATCAGCCTTCAGTTACATTTCCAAGGATTACTTAAGCTTGTACTTTGCTATCTTTCAATTACCCCTTGTATTCTTTTTATACTTTGGTCACAAAATTTCAAATAAGGTTTACCTAGTTTTAACACTAGCAGACTTTCTAGTTTACATTTCCCTCGTAAGGTTTTATTCAATTTCTCCAATAATTTTCCTGGGAATGATTTTACTCATTAAAGCAATGGATTTTTTAAGATCACCTTTAGCTGAGGCTGCATTGCTGCAGAAGATGAATTACAGCACTACAGCTACTTCATTCTTTAGCTTACTCGACTCTACTTTAAGTGTTATAACCGGGGGAATTTTTACCGCATTAATTTCTCTTAAGCTTTATTCTCTGCTCTTTCTGCTTACAGGATTATCGTCACTCTCTGCTGATTTGTTGGTTTACCGCTTAGTTAAAGAGTACAAAGAGTGAGATCACTTGTATTCAACTTTAATCTTTGCATTCTCCTTTTTTACCAACTCCTTTAATGCATCGTCACCTTTTAAGCCGTTGCAGGAAATCTCTTTCATTTTTCCTTGCTTGAAAATTATTGTACATTCATCTAAGTGAAGGATTATCTCTCCCTTATATTCTCTGCTTGCCTCTAACTGCTCATTTATGAGAGAAAGGACACTTTGCTTTTCTTCGACCTCTTTACCTTTGTATCTCTCCGCAAGCCTTTGCAGAAAGTTCTTTAAAAATATGTCCATAGGAAGTCTAGCAAGCCTTTCTAGAGGTCCACTATACTGACCTCTAATAACTATATCTACCTTTTTTACATTTTTGTAAGGAATTGTCTCTACAATAAATCTAAAATATGCCCTTGGAAATCTCATCACTCCCTCGTGAGTAACCTCATGTGAGCCCAAAGTCCTCTTCATGTGAAATTTAAAAGTCATGAATACCCTAAACTCTGCTCTATAGTTTTCCTCATCAATTACCTCTATCTTCCTCAAGAACATCCACCACTCTTTTAAGTTATTCACATCATAAACGTCAGATAGAATCTTCATCTCGTCTTCCTCAATTGTTCCCTTAACTTCCCTCTCTAACATAAGAATAAATTGGGAATTAAGTTTTTATAATTATCTTTTATTTGTATTTTTCTTTTTAATAGTATAGCTATAATGGGCTTAAATATATTTTACTCTAATTTTTATAAGATGCTTCCCATTCCAATTAATGTTTTTGTTTTTATCTCGAATAGTTAAATTATCATTAATTAGAGAAATTATTGTCCTTAATAGATAAAAAGTTTAACCTAGTTAATATTAATTTAACCGCTTTCTTGGTAAGAAAACATTAAAAATCATAAAATTAAAGCATGGGTATGAAAGACGTTATCATTAGAACGAAGCTTTCCTGTAACTATAGAAAATTGAAAGCTTTCTTTATGTCTTCCGGGCTAGTTAAGCTATTTTACTATGTGAATAAGATAGATAAAACAGGCCCCTATGAATACGTTATTAATGATAAGTATCACGCGGAGCTTTTTATCTTTGATAAAAAGATCATGTGGGAAGTTTATAAGGATAAGGATTTAAAGGACAGAATAGAGGTTGAACTTATTCCTTTAACGGATAACGATACTGCATTATTCCTCAAGTTTTCCACTAATAGGATCCTTCCTTTAAAAAGAATATTAGAAAAAGAAGTTAATAGTGAGGTGGACTTATTGAGGGAATTACTGGACTCTCTAAAAGCCTTCAACCTAGCACAGCAATAGCTAAATCCTCTAAAGATGTAGTGGACGGTAACAATCCGGAAGAGCCTATAAAAGATATTTCAATCACTCTGTTACCGTGCTGTAAGTATACTATTTCTGTGTAACCTGAAATGTATGTAGATACATACCCGTTATTTGCAGAAGTTACTGATGAAGGAGCTGCACTTAGCATATAACTATGCGCAACTTGCGAATTAGGAAAAACTATCTCAGTAACGTAAAGTATGTCTCCTCCACTATCTGTATAATTCGCGAAAGCTACTGGGTAATTACCTAACTTATATAGACAAGTAAAGTGAGATTCCTTAGCAATTCCTACATAAGAATTACATATTTTCCAAGTAGTTCCAGTGTAATGATCTACCATAGAGAGAGACGGATAACTTAAATTTGCTGCTTGATTATCTCCTAAAAAGCCTATTGAAAGAGCTCCTAAAATTATTACCAGCGCTACTAGCTCTCCTATTCTTAAATTCATATTTTCACCTTAATTATATACTTTTAAAAGAGAAGTTAATAAACATAGTGGTCAAATGTATATATTTATACATAAAGATAAAACTTAGTAAAATATCTAATATAAAAGTAGTATTTTAAACATATAAAACTTTTATAAGTAAAGAAAGAAAATAATCATATGAAAGTATCACTCGTTATAAGCTTATTACTCTCACTTTCCTTTCTTGACATTTTAACGACATTGATAGGAATAAAGGAAGGTTTAATAGAAGAGAACTTTTTCCTAAGTCAGTTCGAGAACAACATTTACGTATTTTTTACGCTCATGACTGCCCTAAAAGTGTCTGTAATTGTTGCAGTTTATTATTTATTAAAGCGAAAAGCATATTTCCCAGCTTATGCGCTAGCTGGCTTGTACTTATTTGTGGATTTACATAACCTCTTACTGATACACTAACAGTAGTAGAAATTAATGTATACATCCCCCGAATGGATAACTGAACAAGATATCTATGGATGGAGCAGTAGAAGAATTAAGGAAAAACGTGATATAGCAGTGCGGTATAACTACGAATAGTTTTTATCGGAAAATCCTTGCAAAGTTAAGTAACCTTAAAAACGATAACAATAGAAGAAGATTAAATAATTCGCTGTAAAGCCTAAAATCCTCCTCATTGGATAAGATTTATTTTATCACATCTCAAAATGAAAATATTTAAGCGATAGAAATTCCCGTAAAAACTGCTATACGAAGAAATTCATGACTAAAATGGCAAGTCTTAATAAAGAGTTAATAAAAACTATACGATAGAATTGAAAGATGAAAAACATGATAAAAATGATGAAGATCTTTTAGCTCGATTGTCTTGCTACGGCTTTTTCCTCAACTAATTTGGCTCCTTTAGTCTCCTTTAATCCCAACGTCGCTAATGCCGATATTATCCCCCAAATTGCTAAGAAAGTTGTTACTATCCACGAATTAGCTAAATACTGTGAAGGAAGACCTAGCAGACCAACTAAAAGTATAGGCATTAAGCCTCCTTCAATTGCAGCAGCCAATTGCATTCCGTAACTTGCACCGCTATATCTATATCTAGTAGGAAAGCTTTCTGGATAAAATGCAGCCATTGATGCGTAAGGTCCGTAAGCAGCGAAACCTATTAAGAACTGCATTGCTAATACTAAGCCTAAGTTTCCGCTAAGAAAACCATAAATATACGGATATGCAAAAGCCGCTATTAATATATCTCCTAATATTAGTGACTTTTTCCTTCCTAATTTATCTCCTAAATAGCCAAATATCGGCGTTGATATTAATCCTGCAATTGAGAAAATATAGATTAGTGCAGAAGTTATAGGCATATGAATTCCAAGGAAGTTAATGTATGAAGGATAACCTAAAGACTTCCCTACGACCTTTAAGTATAAACTTGGCATCACGGTTGCAGGAATGTAAACTGCCATAAATACTCCGCCTATCGCCAACATTAGCAATATTATTGGCTTCCAAGCGTATTTGAAAACTTCTATTGATGGAATTTTGCTAATTTTTCCTTCAGTCTTAATCTTTTCAAATGGTAAACTTTCCGTTGCCAAATATCTTAGGAAAGCTCCTAAAAAAGCTATGCTACCTCCTACTATGAAGCCTACTCTCCATCCAATAGTTGTAAAGTCCGTACTAAAGGCTAACAGTACTGTGGCAGCACCTATAAAGCCTATAGGAGAGGCTACTTCTATTAATGAGGTTATTAAAGCTCTTCTTGATGTAGCATGCTCTGATACCCAAGTTGCTACTCCACCCCATTCCCCTCCTACTCCAAGTCCCTGCATGAACCTTAAGGCAAATATTGCTATGGGTGCTAATAGCCCTATCGCAGAATAAGATGGCATTAGCCCCACTGAGATCATTGCTATTCCTACTAATACTAGATCGAAGCTCAAAGCGTGTCTCCTTCCTAGTCTATCTCCTATATGTCCGAATACTGTTGCACCTAAAGGCCTTGCAAAGAAGGCTATTGCATAAGAAGATACTGAAGCTAGTATTGAGATTAAGTAGCTATTCGAGGGAAAGAATATTGTAGGAAACGCTAAGAGTGCCGCATATATGAATAAGTAATAATCATACCATTCAACTATTGTTCCTATTAAGCCTAATGCCGCAACTCTAGATATGGAAGACATGAGGTACACAGTATATTTTTGGTTTTTAAGCATTTCTATTTAAATTGATCAAGCTCTAGAAATTTAGTTTTATATTAACTAGAGGAACTTATGTATTCATTGAAATTTTTAAATTTAGTAAAATGGATAAAAGCATTTTAAAAATATACTTCGTTATCAAGTGACTACAAACAGAAGAAGCTTCCTGCTTCAGAATCTCCGCCGTAGCTTAACGAGTAGGGGTTAAAGCTTTTTAAGCTTCACTTTCCCAATAATATACGTCAGCATTGTTACTGTCAGTTGAGATATAGTGTCTATCTTTTTACAAAGGACTGAAAGCCTTACTTTTTTAGATATACACAAATCATATTACAAAAATAATTCTTACAAGATAATATTAGATTCATAGATATAAGGAAGGTAACTTCATTTTCATTATACGTATTAGGTTGTATTAACGGAAAACAAAGATAAATTTTTTGAGCTAATCCATTTTTATTTCCTTTTTAACTACCTTTTACGTAAAATATAAGGTTTAAAATATGTAAAATTTAAAATATAGTTAAAAAAGCTGAATATATGGAGGCCTCCTATGATTTTGAAACGGATGAAAATCCCGAGACCGTGAAGGAGTACTTGATTAACCCTCGTAATTTGATAAAATACGTTCCTAATTTTAAAGATCTTAAAGAGACTGAAGATGGATGGGAACTTTACGTTCATTGGTTATTCACAATTAAGCTGAAGATTATAAGGATAGTAAGTAATGATGAAATAAGTTACTTAATAAAAAAGTCTGAAGGAATGATTAAACTTAACGCTAACTTGAGGTTTATAATATTACCTACAAAGAACATAACTAAAGTTAAATTAGTCTTCTTTTATCAAGGTCCTTTTGAGAGTTTCGCTAAAAGACAGGCTGACGAGTTTTATAAAAGAGGAGCAAAAATATTCCAAGAGGACTTAAAGAAAAAGACTGTAGTTCAAACAAATGAAGGTTCTGAAGTCCCTCTGTATGCTATGAGGACGATTCTAGCTAAGAAAGTACAAAAACAAGAAATTGAGAGCATACTCGAAGACGCAATGGTGAAAAGCGTAGATAAACTGATAGTACTCATATTGTCTGACGGTAAAAACACTGTAGAACTGACGTTCAATAAAGGAGATGTTACTTCACAAAAGGGGGATGTAAATTCCTTAAAGGGAGAAATAACTGTTATAATGAAAGCTCCTTAATAATATATATAAATTGAATCAAGTCTAGGCAAAATTTTTGATATAATTCCCCTTATAACTGAATACCAAAGTTTTGACGGAAGCTTCTCATTTCTAGCATCAATTTCACTATCTACGCTTTGAGTTTTAATCTTCATTGACGTAGCAATCCTCTTTATACCGTAAACACATTCCGCAAAAACCGGACAAGTAGTACATATATATTTACTCGAAGACATGTCTATAGAAATAATCTGCTTTCCATTAAGATAAATTATACCATCGTCAAACTTTAATTCTTTTTCTCCCGTAACAAAAGGTAAGATTATCTTAAAGGAGAGAGCATTATCCTCTATGAGACCTATTTTCTTCATGTAATCCAAGATGTAGTAATAATAACTTTTACTCAAACCTAGTTTTTCCCTATCGCCTATTGCCATAACTTTTAAGTACATATCAGAAGTCAATTTATTGAAAGACTCCCTGCTTACTATTATAGCCTTTCCGCTTTCCTTTACAGGCCTATCGCTTGTTATAATTTTGTAATCACACATCTTGATAAAGGAATTAACGTGCATCTCTAAAAATATTTCCAAGAAAAGTCCAAGGCATATACTATTAACAACCTTTAACATTTTTATTCAATGTTATAAGAAAAAGTAAAAAACTAGGTAAACTAGACAAAATATTTTAACAATTTCATAATAGATTCATAACTTTTCTTCCTGCAGTCTATTCCGTCAAAGTCCTTTCTGTTAAGTACAGAAAAGAACCTACAACCGCCAATGCAGAGAGGCATATAAGGACAATCCTTACACTTCTTCCACAAGTTTAATGCCCTTTGGCTTGAAAGTTTCTCATGAAGTACAACGTCTCCATCTTCAGTAAGGTAACCTTTTACGTAAAGAGGATTTCCAGTAAAAGCCCAACATGGATAGATATTTCCTGCAGGATCTACTACAATATCTTCATCAAAATGAGCAACACATAAACCTAGTCTAAACACGTCTTGAGGTATTTCAAATCCCTCGTCTTTAGCCGTTTCCCATAATTTGACTAAGATTTCACCTTCCTCATCCTTAGGAAAAGTATAATCCCAGTATTCATTCCTAAACACGTTATCGTGAACTAAGTGAGGATCTAGCCTTACCTTGTTTATCCCGTTTTGTTTTAGATCCCTCAAAAGATCTCTGAAAGACTCAAGATTATTTATATCGATATTTACTCTTAAAACTACGTTTACTTCATCTTGAATTTCCTTTAAATTTTTCAATATCACGCCATAAGACCCTCTCCCTCCTACAAAGTACCTCCTTTTATCGTGAACTTCTCTTGGACCATCTAAAGTTATTTGCACATGAGTTAATCCTAAACTCTTTAACTCATCGAAGACATGCCTAGTCAGAAGAGAACCATTAGTCACTATACTGAATGAATACTTCAAGTCAGAAAGTTGAGTTGAAATTTCCTTTATTCTCTTTAACTCTAGCAAAGGTTCTCCTCCAAAGTACGTTACCTTAACTTTTCTCCCGTTAGCATGAGTTCTAGTATATTTTAGAAATCCCCTTACAACTTTATCGCTAACGGAAGAATTATTCCTAAAAGCCTTCTGAAAACAGTAAACACAATCGAAGTTACATCTATAAGTTAGCAATAACGTGGGCTCTAGAACTTCCTTCTTAAATTTTTGCAAGAATTCATCAAAAGTAGCTGAAAAGCCTTCTTCTATCACACCCTTTAACTCTTCAGGAACTTCTCCTTGCTTTAATTTCTCCATTTCATCGTCAGTTAACCTTATCGCATAACCGGTCAACGTATTAAACATGATTTTATAATCATCAAGAAAAATATTGTATTTAGATAACATTTTATTCTCTCCCTCCTTTATTCTCCCCACGAAGGAGAGTATCCGCATCTTCCTATTTTTCTTTCCAACTTTACTACTTTTCTCTGCATATGAAGAATTATCACACGATAATCTTATTTTTAGAGAACTAGAGTCTAAGAGGATATCCATATAACCTTGTTAAAGAAATATCGGAAATTATTACCTCCTCACGTTTCATCATTTTATTAGATATATAATATTCTTTACATAGTTTATTAAGAAAAAGGAGATACAAAAAATTATTACGTAAAAATGATTTGTCTTTTTTATGTGTTTATTTCTTGGAATATTCTGTGGTACGGTCTTCCTTCAATTATTTGTTTACCGTAATCTGTGGTTGATTTAAAATCCCTGCTTAGCATGAACTTCCTGAAGGATTCTAAATCCTTCCACTCACTATAAATTAAGTACTCACTGGGATTATCAACGTTCTTGTAAAGCTTACCATCAATAAAACCAACATTAGAAGACTTTAACACGTCAACAACCTTCTTGAAGATCTCCTCAAACTCACTCTCATGACCCGGTTTTACCTTATAATAAAGACCAACATTAATCATGTGTAATAATTATGAGAAAAAATAAAATAACTTTACTCCTCGGACTCATTTGGCTTCTTATATACTACGTAATGATATAACGAGACCGCTTCTCCCCACATTACGAAGATTAAGCCTAGATCCACTCCGAACATATTGGACTCATATCCAGTTGGCGGTATAGTCCATATAGTGCCCATTAATACTAAGCTTAACACGAACAGTACTATGATAATGTACTGAGCTAACTTCTTTTTAGTCTCCAGCTTGCTTGATACGGAAGGAGTAGCTGATGAAGTCTGTTCCATGCGCAAGATGAACGGAGCAATCCTTTTTGCTCCTATCACGAAGAGTGAAGCTATAGGTATGAGTACTGCTAACGTTGTCAAGGAAGGATAGTTGACGAATTCTGCTAACCCTCCTACGAAGAGTAAAGCAACAACTGCAAAACCTAGGATTAATAGAGGTGCTAATGCTTTCCCTATATTAGAGACTGTCTTGGTAACTTTACTTACTCCACCATTCTTCTTTGTTGGAATCAACCATAGTCCTATAGCTATAATAACTGCAGGAGGTAATAGAGCAACTACTTGACACTTGAAAGGTACCGGTATACCTGGGGCAATGTCTCCCCATAATGTAGTTTGCACTAAATATGCTATCATCAATATGCCTATTCCAGTAAATATCTTCCTCCTCATGGGGTGTAATTCCTCTGACCTATCTAGGAATGGTAATAAGATCATATACACTAAAGGAATGATAGCACCTATTGCTAAATCTAACATTACACAACTGCTGAAGTCTGCTATCTTATAGAAGAACAGGAAGAACCACGGTGGATATGTGGTTACTGTTGCCGCTAAAGGACTAGATGGCGGAGGTGCAGGCTTTGGATTGAGGAATGGGTTATAGTATTGTGGTAATCCGTTTAAGTAAGCTAGTGCGTTAGGAATAATGAGAATGAAGCCCCAAGTCATCAATATTAAGGACAACATGTAAATGAAGTTCCTAGGCCACCACGGATTAAACTTCATCCATTCCTCTCTCGTATAAACTGCTGGAGCTTTGCTTTTTACTTTCCTAGATGGCAACATACCGTATGACTCTGCAAGGAAGAAATGAAATACGAAAAGCAGACCTATTAATGCCACGAAAATAATGTGCCAAGCTAATACTCTTCCGTACTGTCCGGTATCATAATTCCCAAAGAGGAATGGGACTAGCCATTGCATACCAGGTATGGATTCTATTATTCCTGCTCCCACATCAACAGCGCTTGTCGCCAGAACATCTCCTATTAGACTGTAACCAAAGAAGGAAGCACCCATTGTTAACGCTAGTAAAAATACTCCTAATATCCATAGTAACTCTCTAGGCTTTTTGTATGCTCCAACAAAATAATTTCTAAACATATGAATATACGCAAGAATAATCATTGCATATGCTCCGTATAAATGACTATAAAGGAAAACTGAACCATATGGAACAGTATTAATTATAAGTTGAGTAGAGTCATAACCTTCGTCTGGGTTATAGTATAAAAGTAAGATAAGACCAGAGATTACTGTATAGATAAAAGCTGCAGCTACTAATGCACCTAACCAATCACTAACATGATACATGTAGTCTGGAGTTCTAAAAAAGGGTAACTCGTCTAATTTCAATCTATCATTAAACCAATCGGAGATCCTCTTTGTCACACTCATTAATTATCACCTAACTGCTACTGAATGGATTTTCTGTGTCCTTCACTGTGCTCTTTGTCCCTACAGAAGTACCGAAACTTGCTCCCAAATCACTTTTAGGATCTTTGGACGGTACACCGTTTGAACCCGTAGGATAAATACCAACACCTAAACTACCTATAGCGTATAGATAATCAGTAGAACTATCCCACTCTAAAAGAGTTGCAGGAAGTGGCCTAACTGTCGGTCCAGTTAATGGTTGTGCACCGTGATATGGATCGTAAGTAGAACCGTGACAATCGCAGTGGAATATTGCTGGGACGTGATTGCTTTGTGCTGCAGATACTGCCTGCGGAGTTAACGTGTCGGGCTCTGGAGCAGATTCTTGTGCAGAGTTAACATGGTTAGGAGGATAGAAGTGAATATAAGGAGGTTTACAGCCTAGATGTTGGCAAATCGCACTGTAAGAAACTATTGATCCATTAGGCCCTACTCCTCCTGGCCAAGTGTATTTATCTCCAGTTTGGGGTACGACTACAGTAGCTGGAGATACTTTTACTGGCTTTCCAGAAGAGTCACCTAAGTTGAGCAGGAAGTTTGGTTCACCACTTAATGGATACTCATAAATTGTAATTATTGGGCTATTAACTGGAATCTTCGAAGCAAGTATTGGAGATCCGGAAGAATCAACTAAGAGCGTCTTAGGGAAACCGCTTATTGCTGCTACTTGTGGAGGCTCTAAAACTCTTAGACCAGGAATTAAACCTATGACTGCAGCTGCTCCTATACCTATTACAAGACCTTTAAGGAAGTTCCTCCTCCCCTCGTCTATACCACCTACATTCTTATTCACATAATCGTATAGATAGTCATCACCCTTTTTTACGAACTCTCTGGAATCAAATCTAGTCTTAGGGTTCCTCATTTTAGCTAAAAGCTTGCTTATAAAGTAAAAGTCACTAGGAGAAAGTATGGGTTTCTCGTCTTTGTTTAGTTTAAACTTTATCATTATGGTCAACAAAAAATTCGTATCTTAAGTATTAAGGCTTAAACGTTGGACTAATTTCTTTAGATCGTCCATAATAGTCCTTCCGTTCCCAATTTCTTTATAATTTAATATAGAAAATCCTATGAAAGGAGCCAGTAAGTAAAGTAACAAGTGAAATCCTGTTATAGCTTGAAACACCGTAGTTAATATTATAAAGTATCCTAGTCCCGCATACCCATTTCCCTTTATTGCAAGCAAAATTACACTATAGATCGACACACTTAGTACAATAAGAAGTAACGGCAAAAGATAGGGATTATAGAGCGTTATACCGAAAGCCGAAGGTATAACCATGTTCATGATTATTTCAAGGAATCTATTGTTGACTACTACAAAATACAATGGAAGGAATACGAATAAACCTGGAATTGCTGCAATGTAAGATATCATCGCCCTTTTAGATACTATCTTATTATAAATTACCGCATAGGTAGTGATCCCTACTAACGAAGCTATTAACACGTAAAGATAACATATAACTAAATCACCATGTAAAAATACCACGTCTATTCCTGCATAAGTAGTTAAAATTACCATTATTAATGTTGGTAAGAATAATAACGTTCTCCTATTAGACTTTATAGTAACCTCTATAAGCGAAGCTACTCCTAGTAGTGCTAAAATTATTTCTAACAAAGACCAATAAGGAGAAAGAGAGTAATTATGAAATAAGTCCAACGCAGGAGATATTATCAACGCTAAACCTAAAGGTAATAAAGATCTTACCTTATTAGAAAGCGATATTGCAATGAGACCTAAAAATACTACTTCCATATAAAGTCCTGCAACGCCTAAGTAGTCCACTAATCCTTCATATGGAAAAGTTATCGGAAGATAAGAAATTGGAAAAATAAATTCAAAAAGAAAGGCTAATACAGAAGATATTGCTAAAAAAATTGAAAAAACTTTTATGTACGTCAAGGGTGTATCACTTTCTATACATTATCCATATTACTGCTAAGGCTATTACAGCTACTACTACCCCTGCTACTGTAACATCCATCAGTGTAGGGCTTATTACTAATGGTGGTGGAGAGACTGGATGAGAGGCAGTGGATAGCTCTAAAGTTACGAATGGAGTCACTATAGACTTATCGAATAATGTTTCTCCTTCTTTTCCTTGCCACACTGCAAATGCTATATAATATGTCTTATTAAGAGCTATTTGCGGTTCGTATTTTGCAATGCCTGATGGTACCGTTAAGGGTCTTACGTACTCAACAGTCCAATAACCGTCAGAGTACTTAGCTCCGGTCCTTATAAGGAATAAGGAACCTTTAAGCCCACTGCCTTGTACCGGGCTATACCAAATTCCCGAACAATCAACCTCAAACATGTTAGTATTATTAGTATAAAGAGGAACAGCAAAACCACCGCACCCAGGATCCTTATAAGGCAACCCCGTTAAAGACTCATTAGCCCACAAATGAACAGCAAAAGCAGGATCATCCTTACTACAATTCCATGTTGCACCGGAAACCCACATCCAAATATTAGCAGAACCACCAGGCATTGCAAAAGACCCTCCAGCTACTGATAAGTTGTATCCATCAAATACTTGTCCAGGATATTTGCCTCCTATCTTCATCCCGTCCATTGTAGGAGTTCCACTTCCCATGTACCACATCATTGCAACTCTATCTGGATAATACCATGTTGAATTAGCATAATACCCGTAAAATAATCCATTGCAATAGAATACGTACTCCATCGGTCTGAGAGAGTGATAGAACAATATTGTTCCATTAGAAAATACTTGAATTTGACTATCGTTAGGTGCAGGAACTGTTACTCCCTTATAGGAAAAAGTCAATCTACCAGCCTCTGTCTTTCCATTAACTATTGAAACGTAACTAGTACAGTTGGTTAATAGCTTATATGTCGTCCCCGGCATTAGTTCAATTATCCTAAATAATCCCGGACCAGATGCAGGTGGATATATACCTGCAGCAGCAGCTGACCATGCACCAAATGCAGGGTTAGGAGCAGGCCATTTGACCAGAACGAAAATGTCACTTCCGTTCCATGCCGCTTTAGCTAAAATATAATGAGTTAAACCTGATGTTGGAGCGTTGGGGATGTTTGCAGTTAATGACAAATTAGACCAAGGAATGTTGCTCCAAAAGCTACAACTTCCAGGATTTGCGAGATCTGCTGAGCCTACTACTTTATACGCTACTATCGTCGGAGAGCTTTGGGCTAGAGGTACATTTTCAAAAGCTAACATAACTGAAAATAATAACGCTACTAATGCTATTAACAAGGGGATCTTTTTCTTCATTTTAAATTCACATGATGAAAAGCGTTCTTCTGCGTAATAAGGATAAAACGTTGGACTGATTATTTTGATAAGATAATTTAAAGTTATTATATTTTTTATAAAAAACACAATATAAAAGATAATGGAGATACACAATTATTTAAAAGATAATATTTTTAAAGAAGCTACCTTTACTCCAAATTCCTTTTTAAAAGAATCAATTATTAGCTTCCATTCTTCCCTAGGATTTTCTTTAATCAAAGGTATATCACGGTCTTTAGCTATAGTTTTTATTGCATAAATACAGTGAGAAAAGATCGGACATGATTCGCACGACAGTCTATCAGATTCCATATTAATATAAAATAATTCCTTGTCTCTCCTATATAACAAACCGTCTGCGAACCAAATTCCTTCACTGCTTGCTTTAAAAGGCAATACTGCGCTGAAAGACACAGCGTTATCCATTAATAATCCAGATTCCCTTAGTTTATCAACAATTAAGTAAAAGTAACTCTTGCTCAAACTCCCTCTATCATGAGTAGATAAGACGTACATGAATTTCTCATCTGAAAGCTTATCGAAAAACTCTTTCCTTAACAGTACTACCTTGTCATCGAGGATAGGTCTCTCAATCTTTCCAAATTTTAAATCGCACATAGTTAATCATTAAAATATGGAATTTTACCCTAAAAAACCATCCTTTATGACAGATATAAATACCAAATTAACCCTGTTAATTTTCAAATAAGTAACTATTTTTATAGATTTTTTTATTTATTTAAGCAATCAAACCTTTTAGTACTATATACTTAAAATAAGGAACTTATGGTACTTAATTTAGGCAAAATTTATAAACTGCGAGGAAAAGTTATATTTTAAGGCGAAAGAAATGTTTAGCGCATTACAACCTAGCGATATAGCAATAGTAATTATAGTAGCTCTTGTATTGTTCTTCGGTACAAGTAAGATTCCCGAGCTATTTAGATCAATGGGTAAAGCAGTAGGAGAGTTCAAGAAAGGAAGACTTGAGGCAGAGTTAGAAGCACAGCAGTTACAACAGCAACAAACTCAACAGCCTCAGGTTCAATCAAATCAAGTTCAATCAAATACAGATAAGGCCTCAGACTTAGAGAAGCAAATACAAGATTTGCAAAAACAATTAGAGCAATTAAAGAACCAAAAGCAAACACAATAAAAAGTAAAATAAAGTTAATGTTTTATGCTTTAAATCAATTTTTATTTTATGTGGTGGTTTAAATGCTAGGTAATATATCTGACGCAGCAATTATAATACTTGTAGCAATACTCTTATTAGCTGGACAAAAGGACGTAGGCGGCACAATAAGGAATTTGGGTAAAACACTTGAGGAAATGAAAAAAAAGCAAGAAGACTTTAGGCAAGAATTTATGAGGGAACTAAATGAAACCGGAGAAGTTTCTAATTCTATTAAAAAAGATTTGTCAGATGCTCCTATTATTAAACCATATCACCAGCAAACTAATGATCATAAGATTGAACAGCTAGAGGATGAAATAAAAAGACTACAGAGTGAATTAGAGAGGCTGAAGAATAGTGACAGAAAGAACTGAACTACAAAAGAATGAAGAAAGACCATTGCTTTCTCACTTGGCAGAATTAGCTAGCAGATTAAGGAAAGCATTCATAACGTTAGTTATTGCTTTCATAATATTTTTTGCTTTCGGTTATACTACTGTGTCAATTTCCGGTCATATTATTCCTATAATTTACCCTAACTTGTTTCACAGTTTTGCGGACGAGTTAATGTTATTTTTCATCCACCACGAGTTACCTCCACAACTTAAACTGATAAATTTAAATCCTTTTGATCCGCTCTATGCTTCAGCTTACGTTTCCTTTTATCTTTCAATATTTATTTCATTACCGATTTTCCTTAAAGAGTTCTGGGGATTTGTTTCTCCAGGCTTATATGAACACGAGAAGAGAGTGATAAAATACACAATTACACCGGCCATTTTACTCTTCCTTGCCGGTTCTCTTTTTGCTTATTTTATTATTATTCCTTTAATGATGAAGTTTGTTCTTTTGTATACTTCTGCTCTCGGTGTTGAGCCTACACTTAGTTTGAGGGCTTTTGTTTCAACAGTAGTTTCCTTAATGCTGGTTACCGGTATCGCTTTTGAATACCCCTTAGTTATGGCCGGTTTAACTTACGTTAAAGTTGTTAAGGCTGATAGTTGGAGGAAGAACTGGCGCTGGGGAGTTTTAGGAGCATTCATCATAGCCTGGACAATTTCACCAGGAACTACAGGAGGAGTAATTGAAACTGTAATAGGAATAATATTATCCATACTATACTTTGCAGGAGTTGGAACAGCAAAAATAATAGAAAAAAGATCATTAAATAAAACTAAAATTTAATCCACCTTTTGTTTCATTAGAATTAACGTAGTTTTCAGATTTTTGGTCTAATTTTAACAAGGGAAATGATAAAAATATACTTTCTAAATGTTTAGTTTTATAAAATATCAAGAAGAATCTTCTAACTATGATAGAAGTAGGGTTTTTAATTTTATTGCTTGTCTCAAGTATAATTGCAGGATTTCTAGGAGCATTAACAGGATTGGGAGGTGCTACAGTACTAGTACCTATATATACGTTATTCTTAGGAATTCCGTTACCATACGCTACTGGTGCTAGCTTGATCTCAACAATTTCTACATCTAGCGGAGCCGCGAGTGCCTACATTAAAGATAGGATAACTAACGTAAGAATAGGAATGTCGCTGGAGATCGCTACTACTGGTGGAGCTATAATAGGCTCTTTACTTGCTCACTACATTTACGAACATCACTTATCCTTTATTCTCTTTATCATCTTCGGTGCAGTCATATTATCTTCAGTTTATCCTCAAATAGAGAAAAGTTCTCTAGAGTTACCAAGACCTATGAAACCAGACTGGACTACTAGACTCTTCCAGCTTCAAGGTGAATATTACGACATGACTTTAAGGAAGGAAGTGAAGTATTACGGAGTTAGGTGGTGGCTAGGAGAAATAGTAATGTTCTTTGCGGGCCTAATTTCAGGACTTTTAGGAATAGGGAGTGGGGCTTTAAAAGTAATAGGAATGGACTGGGCCATGAATTTACCGTTGAAAGTTAGCACTACCACCAGTAATTTTATGATAGGAGTAACTGCAGCTACAAGTAGTTCTCTCTACTGGATATTTGGATATATAGAACCTGCCTTAGCAGGCGTAACAGCGGTAGGCGTTATAATAGGTTCTTATTTAGGAACAAAAGTTTTAGTCAAAATTAGGAATACAAGACTTAGATTGATTTTTATCCTAATATTATTATTTTTAGGAATAGAGATGATAGCTAGAGGTGTGTCTTTATGGATATGAACGACGTAATAGGCTATACTTTACGAATAGGAGTAATAATTAGCATCTCGTTAATAGTAATAGGTTTCGTTTTACTATCAACAAGCCCCCAGTTTTCAGAGCTAATGTCGCCTAATTCGAGGTTTAATACGTCCATAGTTAAACCCGAAGAAGTCTTCAGAGGTATTAAGAAAGGAAACGGAGTAGACTTTATCTTGCTAGGATTAATGGTCCTAATCGCAACTCCAGTAGCTAGAGTGGTAATGGGGATAATACAATTTGCCATGCAAAAGAATACAATTTACGTTATAGTAACGCTAATAGTTCTATTTAATTTGTTATTAGCGATATTTATACTGCCACTAATAATATAAGAGGAATTAGGATTGAAATTGAGAAAAGATACGAAAATTGTTATATGATCCTTTTTACTTGACTTCTCCTGCAATATATGCTTCTATGCCTATTCTCTTAAACATCTCAAGGAAATCTTCCACTTTACTTTCCTTTCCAATTACTATTGCATTAAATTCACCTATTGGATTTCCCTGCATCATATCTAGGACATATTGCGGTAAAGAGTAAATCTTTACTTTATCGATCTTAATCTTTATACTGTACCTTGTCTCAATTTCCTTTATACCCTTGACGCCCATTTCGGTTATATCTTCTACAAACAGCTCCTCATTGTAGAGCTCATTATATACCCTCGAAGCGTTATTTACTATTTTTTTCTCAATTTCTTTAAGGCTTTCATCTTTACCTAATTGTAATAGCTTATTATTTGCAAGTATGAAGCCTATTCCTCCGAAATAGTTGACTATCCCTACTTTCATTCCTTTTTCTATTTTTACGCTTTTTCTTGGCTTACCAAAAGAGAACGCAAAAATCGGAAAGTCGCTTTTCACTTCTTGGTATTCTGGGTTTTCTACTCCTTTTGCCAAAAGTGGGTTTACAGCGTTAGCTCTCAGTATATCCTTTGTCTTATCCAAAAAATTAAAGCTAAGAACTCTAGGACTCACAACATTTCCGCAGCCCTCATACTCTTTGCTTATCCTCATTTTTCTGAGCAAAGGAAAGTAAGCAATTTTATCCCATCTTTCTTCTGTTATAGTCGTAGTTGCTAAGAGCTTAATTTTTCCGCAAGGAACTAGAGTCGCAAATTTAGATGAATAACATCCTAGGAAAGCGCTTGGATGTATTCTATATTTATTACATACTTCTTCTATTGTTCTCAATTTTTTTCACTTCTTCTTCTAATAATGGACACCTATGGAAGATCCTTAATCCGCTCATTCTGCAATTTACAGCTAATGCATAAACAGAACCGTTAGCATCAAAAGTTACTACAGCTCTACAGCCGTTAGATAGCACTATGCTAGGTAAGCTGTTAAGAAGAATTCTTGCTACAGCCTTCCTACTATCTTCATTCAATTCATCAGTATTATTTAAAAATATAGAAGCTAAAGGTAGGGGATCGGTAAAGCACATACAAAATGGCGAAATTCCTCTTTTTGAGAGCAAAGATAATATAGAATTTAGGAAAGCTTTTAATTCCTCTTCGGAACCTTCATATTTCCAGCGATTTTTTAATTCTCTAGCAGCGAATTCTTTAATATATCCCTTCTTCGTTGAATAATAACAGATTGCAAGACCTTTAGGAGTTATTTTAAAGGATCTTTCTTCCTTAATTACTAACCCCCTATTAGACAATTTAATTAATATTCTCCACACAGTTGCTGAAGGTAAACCGCTTAATTTTGAAAGCTTATAAGAGGAGGTAGTAATGAGCTGAACCATAACCTCTAAAAGTTCTAGCTCTCGTGGGTCTAGATCGTAAAATATCATTACTGAATATTATAAGTATAAGCCTTAAAAAAGATTTCTATTTAATCTTTATTAAATAAAACCAAATAAGAAATTTAAAAAAACAGTTTAATAAAATATTCTATCCTCTCCATCCGAAAGCTCCTATTGGTACGGGTTGGCTACTAGTATCTTGGAAAGGAGCCATTGGAGCTACTTGGTATGCGTACTGGCCTGCAAACAGGACGTCAGCTCTAGTTAAGTAACCAGCAAATAGTGCTATTATCGCTATAGCTAACATTGTATATTTTAATGCCTTAGGTAAATCTCCCGAAGAATCCAATTTCATTACTGGGAACCAAGGACCGAATGTAGGAAATGTTGTAAATCCTGACAATGCTAGTGTGACAAATTCCAGAGCTAGATCTAAGGTGAAAGTAGGACTACTCAACAAGTAATAATAAGCTACTTCATTAAAGCAATTAATGTAATTAGTGCTGGCAAGAAACAAGAACCAAGACGATAATACTGCTATCGTAGAGAAGGCTAGCAATCTTGTAAACAATATTCTGCTCTTTATAGCCTCTTCTCCTTTCATAAAGAACGCTATAATATAAGCTAATGCAGAACCTACGAATACTCCGTCAGCAAGATAAAGCAACGGCAATGCTCCGTTATTCCAGAAGGGCACTCCAGTAGTAGCGGCTAATTCAAATCCACTGTAAACTGTTGAAAATATTCCTGCAAACATTCCAATAACTGCTATTGTAACCCTTAACCATCTCTTTTTAACATTAAAAAGGTTTAATATCATATAAATAAAAGAAAACAGCAATAGCCCGCCTACGAATATTACACCTCTAGCCATCCAAGAGTGACCGAAATTGAATATTGCTTCTAATGGCGCATAGAATCCTCTGGTAGGCCTTCCTAAATCTAGATCAAAAAACAGTAAAGCAAGAACTGAACTTGCAAAAACTGCTACCGAAGTAGGCTTAACAATTTTACTGTATTTCCTTATTTCCAGTATTCCTACAATAGCCATTAACATGCCCGCTAATTCCGTAAAATATAGCGCTAGCGCAACATATTCACTCCACAGCGGATATTGGTTTATCTGCAATAATGGTGATTGAATCCCATATGGCGTATTTGGTGCAGGAGCTGTATATAGACCCATTTTTCTCATCAATTTTTCATTAATAAATTTAAATAAGCTTTCATTTCACTTAATCGATATGTTTGCTCATACATATTTTCTTTATAATTTACTTAAGGGATTCTATTAAATTGTGGAAGACCCTATAACAAAAGCCCAAGAATTAATTAATAACGGTAATGGCGAAGAGGCTATAAAGCTACTCGAAGGCATTGAATCTCCTGAGGCATACTACCTAAGATATTTAGCTAAAAAGTCATTAAAGACAAAAAATCCTGAGAAAGAATTAATTGAAGGAATAGAAAGATTTCCTTACAATCACTATTTACATTATGAGTTGGCAAAGTACTTAGATGAATTAGGGGACCTAAAAGCCGCACTAACAGAAATAAACAAAAGTCTCGAGTTACTTCCAATTAGCGTAGACTATAAGGAACTTAAGGCAAGAATCTTATACGAACAAGGGAATTTTGAAGAGGCATTAATTCTAATAAATGATGTGCTTAGTTTAAGTCCCACAGATTATGATGCTAGATTAATAAAAATATTAAGCTATTATAATCAAGGTCTAAGAATGGATGCTCTAGCCGAAGTTAATAGGGCTTTAAATTATTTTAATAAGGATTCTTTCCTACATTTCCTGAAAGGAAAAATTTATTTAGAAAGTAACTTTTACAAATTAGCTTTATCAGAGTTTAAAATAGCAATAACTCTAGATAAAAGACCAGAATACATTTATTATGCATCTCTGGCCAGCTTCTTGGCTAATGAGTACAAAGAAGCTTTATCCTACATAGATGAAGGGATAAAATTAACAAACAATGCTGAATATAAAGCGTTAAAAGCTAGAATCTTGTGGGCTATGGGTAGTAAGGAAGAATCAAGAAAATTAGCCTCGGAAGTTGTAATGGTTGATAAGAAGTTGGCTTCGCAAGTTTCAGACATCCTAAATATGAATAAGTAGTAATATCGAAAAAATGAAGATACTGCTTATATAAAGGATTTAAGTAAGTTAATTTTCGATAATATATGGATAAACTAAAGTTAACGCGTAGAGATTTCCTCAAACTATCTGCTGTAGCAGCTGCAGGGGTAGCATTATGGAAAGGAGTACCAATGTTGGAAAAACTATTTGACAATGACCCATTCACATACACATTAAACTACCCAAACGATGAGATAGTTTACTCCAATTGCTTCCAATGCCTAGGCAGATGCGCACTAGAAATTGTTAGAACTCCTGAAGGCTTCCCAAGGTTTATCACTGGGACAATTGGATGGCACATTAATGACGGCGGTGTATGCCCTAGAGGAGCTTCTGATGTATACTACTATTTTGCTCCGGCAAGATTAAGGTATCCTTTACTGAGGGCTGGAGAAAGAGGACAAGGAAAATGGATGGCTGTAGATTACGATTCGGCATATGACATAATAATAAACGGTGCTTCCGCATCTTCTTGGAGTAAGTTAGGGCTAAATCCATCAGACTTAGGAGTAGACAATTTCCCTGGATTACTAAAGATAAGAGAGACTAACCCTCATGCATTGTCCTTCTGGCAAGGTAGAGATCAGTTGATTCCAGCATTAACTGCAGGATTTTGGGCAGGGAATTACGGAACGGCTAACGCTTCAGCACACGGAGGATTCTGTTCCATGAACGTATACACTTCAGGGACTTACATATCTGGCGGTCCAGTATGGGAATATGCAGGTCCAGATCAGGAAAGAGCACAATACTTCATCCTAGCGGGGCTAGCTGGAGATCACTTCCCTAATTGGATGAGAAGGATAATAGCACAGATAAGGGAGAACGGCGGAAAAGTAGTTACAGTGGCTCCTGAGAGGTACGGATTCTATTCAGTATCGGATGAACACCTTTTCATTAATCCCGCAGGAGATGGAGCCCTAATGATGGGAATGGTAAGAGCTTTAGTAGACTTCCATTACTACGTGTACAAGGCATATTTAGCAGCTACTGGACAAGGACCACAAGTAATAAATCCAATTACTTTACAACCAGTTCAGCCTGCATATAATGGAGATAGCCAACTACTGATGCAGACAGTCACTCCAAGTGGATCAGTAGTTCCTTTAACGAGTTTTCCACCTCTTCCGTCTACAGCAATATTCCCTCACATAGATGAGGAATTCTTAAGATATTATACTAACATGTCTTGGTTAGTAATAGTAAATCCAAATCCGCAAAACGGCGACTGTTTAGATCCTACAGATCCTACTGCAGGAAATAACGTAGGTTTACATGTAAGGACAAATGTGAGTAATCCACAGTACAACTCTAAGTATCCTTGGTTAGAAGCTACCATTGGTACAGACGGCAATGTTTACTCTTATGTAGATGTTCCGTGGCAGAAAGGAGTTCAGCCGGTATTAACGCTAGATGAGTTACCATCATCAATGCAGAGTCAGATAATTCAAGTACCTTACAAGCTAAAGAATGGAACCTCAGTAAAAGTCCCCGCAATAAAAATAACAGTTCCAATATCTCCCGGTAGCTCCCAGACTATACAGCTTGTTGCTACAACAGCATTTGAGTTATTTAGGGCAGAGTTGCTCAATTATGATCCTTATGTACCATATACTCAATCTCCTCAGTATGGAGCATTAAACTGTGCAGATGTTAGCGGAATACCACACGATACAATTGTAAGGATTGCAAACGAGGTAGCTACAGTAGCTTTCCAAAAAGCAATATATGAACCTGCAAAATGGGTGGATTACTTAGGTAGATATCATGATCATGTAGTAGGCAGACCAGTGTCAATATACTTTATGAGGGGAATTGCTGCTCACTCTAATGGATTCATGTCTGCATCGTCGTACCATTATCTTGTTCTAATGTTGGGTGCATGGGATAACCCAGGAGCAGACCTATATAAGTATCCATATCCTCATTACTTCCCAGGTTTTGCTGTTCCACCTCATCCATTAGCTAATACACCTAGTATAGATCCTGACATAGCAAGCGCAATCTCTAACACAACTTTAGAAGTTCCTAAAGGTAGGTCTGGATTCCTGAAAACTGAGTACATATACAATGATGGGACAGTTAACATTACTGATGTAAAGGTAGTAGGTGCAGGACCTTATGGATATCCTGACAGTCCTGACGATCTAGTTATATACAAGAACGGAAGGCCTCTGCTAGTTGATAGAGGATACAGTTGGGAACTTCCGTATAGCACTCAGAGGGCGATATCTTCAAATGCATATACAACATATTTCATGAATAAGTACCCTGGCGTGATGCCTTACAAAATACAAGCAATGATGTGGTACATAACTGCACCGTTCTGGAATAATGCATACAATCTGGCGGACTTATTGCAGAAAGTTACCGAAAAAGATAGTAGCGGAAATTACATCATTCCATTTACTATTCAAATAGACTTATTCATGCAGGAAACCTTAAATGTAGTAGATTTAATTATCCCCGACAGATCATTCTTAGAACTATACGGATTCCACTCTACTTTCGATAGACCTACTAGCTTACCTCAAGGTCCTTCAGACTCGCTAAACTGGCCCGCATTACCTTCTATGTATCCAGTACTTTCAGCCGGAAGTTTCCTTCTCACTTTACTGTGGTTATTGAGAGCGTATCCTAATCAAAATAATCAAATCAATCCGTCAGCATGTATTCACTACACTGCGCAAGATCCTATCACGGGACTACCACTAATAAGTCCAATTACTTTACATGATCCAATAAGTGGAACTCAAATATACACTCAAGGTCAACCAGGTTACATATCTACGGGAATGTTCATACTAAAGCAGGGGATATTGATTGCAGGTTATGGAGACAAATTCCAATACATACTGAAGAATAGTGAAGATGAACAAGAACCCAATCCGCAACAATTGAAACTGTATGCTTCATTCGTACCTTATGGAGTAAACCAACAAAATGTTATAAATCAGATTTTAAGTAATGTTCCATCAGGACAATTATTCTCTACTGCAAACACATATAAAATAGCGGCCGACGATAGATCTCAAGGAGTAGAAAGCTACTTTAGAATCCCAATTGAATTTCAACCTACTCTACAGAAAATGTTACAAGAAATTATAGATAAATATGCCTCTCAATACATGACTATAGACGATATCTATCCAGGCTATGCTCAGGTTGGAAAAGGTGGTGCAGTATACGTTTTACCTCCTTCAATAAGGTATATGAGGAACGTTAACATGTTCTACTTCCTAGCTTGGGGAGCTTACATGCCTGGAGCTTATGGACCTATAGGCCTACCTTATCTGCATAGAATATACCTTGAATACTTACAGAAGTTTAGGTTAGCTGCTGCAGGAAAGTGGACTGGTTACAATGCTGCATACTATTACTATTATTTGCAGACAAAGAATCCTGCTTTCCTAATTAAGTCCGTGGTACCTAGCGATAGCTATGGTGAGGCTTTAGCAAACAATCTCCTAGATTACTTTAAGCCATTTGGAGGATATTACCCGCCAGCAGCTTGGAATTCAAACATAACATCAGACGGAATTGATGAGTCTGACTATCCGTTAACGTTCTTCGTAAGAAGACATGACAGAGTATACCATACTTGGTCGTATAACGTTCCTTGGCTAATGGCAATTATGCCTTACTCACCAGTAATGTTAAGTGCTGCAGATCCTTACGTAAAGTCTCAAGGAATATCCTCAGGAGAGTTCGTAAAGTTCGAGGCGATAAATGAACCATGGTCTGGAGGAATGAGGACTACTTTCGATGCGATAGTGTTTCTGGATAATGCTACAAGACCTGGTGCAGCATGGGTCATCGTATCTAACGAGGCATTACCTGGATTTAGAGGGCAAACTGCAGAGTCTCCACAAGTGAAATTTAGTATACTGAATAACTGGGCTAACATTTCATATATGCCTCCTTCCAGAGGAGGACAGTTAAGTCCCACTACTGATAACGCTTTCCCCATAATCTATTTAGATCCAATAACTGGCCAGACGAGTTGGCACGATAGCAGGGTAAAAATTGTGGGCAAAAGTACTGCCACTTCAGTAAAGGTATATTCAAACAAGTTCACATACATGGGTAGCGATTTCAGCAACCAAGATATACTGACAACAATACTAAATCAAATGAGTGGAAAGATTACGGTAAATAATGCACCAACGACTCCAACTTTCGCTCAACCTTGCAGTGTACCTCACCTTCGCTTTAATGCTAATAAGATCCAAGAAACTTCACTGTGGTCTTACGTTCAACCTTCATCTCTAGCTGCTAATAATTACGTTATAAACGGTTACAAGGTTCGTTATGGTTTCGCAGCAGAAAAAGGTGATTAAAAATGGCAGACCAACCCGTTACCTTAAATATAGAAAATGAAGGAGTACAACATGCTCCTCCATTTAAGCCAAAGAAAAACTATGCAATAATAACGGATCTAAATAAGTGCTTCGGCTGTGGAGGCTGTCAAATGTCTTGCAAGGAATGGAACACGTCTGGAATGTTCGGCCCACTGCCGGACTTAAACCCATACGGAGATCTAGATGTAATGTTCTGGCTTAGAGTGCTATACGTTGAAGTAGGAGAATATCCTCAGACTAAGATATTTAATATACCAATAAATTGCTTCCATTGCTTTAATGCCCCTTGCGTTCCGGTTTGCCCAGTAGGTGCAACTTTCAAAAGGACGGAAGACGGTATAGTCCTTGTGAATTACGATGAATGTATAGGCACTAAGTACTGCATTTATGCTTGCCCATACGGTAATAGGTTCTTCGATTACATTGAAGGTGTAACAAAGAAGTGCACGCATTGCTTTGACAGAATTTACGATCCAACTTTACCTCCAGAGGAAAGAATACCTGCATGTGTTCACGGATGTATGGTTCAAGCTAGAATATGGGCTAATAGGCTCGATCCCACAGATCCTGGCACTATACTCTTTATAGATAAAGGAGGATTTGTACTGGGACCAGAAACCGGTGCAGATCCTGCAAGCGGGTATTTACCGTGGCATAGTAAATACGATGCACAAGAAGATGTAGAACTGCTAAGCCAGTCAGAGTACTATGACGCTTATACTGCCAACGGTGTAGTTCAGTTGGGCGCTCAAGGCAATAATTCCACGTACACCGAACAACAACAAGGTAACGATTCTACATATACAGAACAAGATCCAGATGATGAAAGTGATGAAGGAACTAAGCAATAGAGCTTTCATTTACGATATTTTTTCAGATATTTTTTATTATAAACTAGATGACGATAGTTATAAGGAAATGTTAGAAAAAATTAAGGTAGCCAAGGAAGTTTTTGAACCGCTATCAGAAGTTTTTGAATTACTCAACACCAAGCAAAAGAAGGACTATTTAATTGAATATACGACCCTTTTTTTAACGGGTATTGGGGTAAAGCCTTTAACACCCGTAGAAAGTAAAAGGTTGTACACATTAATGGGAGAGAAGGTCGCATTATTTAAGCTAAATGATATCATAAAGTTTTACAAGGCATATAAACTTAGGCCTAAAATGGGCGATTTCTTCCAGCCTGAAGCAGATCACATTTCCTCAATAATGGCTTTCATGTCATTCTTAATTTCAAAGGAGGACGAAGGAGACCAGAGGGCTATAATGGATGAGAGAAACTTCTTCATAAGCCATGTTTATGGTTGGATTCCAGACTGGGCAAACGATGTAATTGTAGACGATAGGTCTGAAATATTTAAATCCGTTTGCAAAGCTTTGAACGAATGGATAAACGTGGAAAAAGATAGATTAGGTGTATCAAATTGAACGTCGGTTTGTTATTTTCACCTAGTTTAAAAATGGACAGAGATACTTTAGGCTCATTTTTCGAAAATCCGAACTTAGTTTACATATCTGAGTTAGGTAATCATATATTTTCCGACTTAACTGAGAATTTCGTAAAATCCATAGTAATTTTAGGAGAAGCAAAAGAGGATTTAGTTTATGAAATAGAGCAGAGAACTGGAATTAATCCTATAGCAATAGATGTTATCCCTGAAAAGTGGCTGAAGTTCTCTAAGAAGCATTTAACATCTCTGATTTCAGCTTATATAGCAAAACAATCCTTTGCGGATCTAGCTTACTACATACAGCCAGTGAGATCATCAAAACTGTCCAGAAGGAACTTGATAAGATTTAGACTATACGAGTATCTACCTTACCCAGTTTTAGCAGACGAACTTAAGGTTGAGAGAGAAATAAATAAATGTATAGAGTCATGCCCTAAGAAGATAATAGTTAAGGCACCAGAAGGTCCTCAAGTGTCTAAGCCGGAAGAATGCACATATTGCGGGTACTGTTCTGGTTCTTCCTACCTAGGATATCTAGAACTACCAACTTTTAGTACAATGCAATTCGTTTCCTTCGTAAACACTATTGTAGAAAAATATGGCAATGCAAAGCTTCTTTTTACTCCAGTTAAGGATGTCGAAATAGAAGAAGGAGTATTTCCAGTTGTAATTCCAATAGGGGGAATTCACGATTCATTTGTACTTTCTGCATATTCTGCAGGCTTGTTGCCAATAATTTATGCAAAAGAAGGAGACGAAATATCCGTAAAGAGAGTTGAGGAAATTCCCTCTCATTTTCCGGGCATAAATTTTCCAATATTAAAGGTTAAAAATGAGGAAGAACTGAAAAAGGCGTATAATGTTAACTTCGAAATACCGATCTCCAAAATTCCAGAAGACGTAATCCTTAGCAGAAGGAGAAGAAGAGGACTATTAATTTGGGCAATTAACGAGATGAATAAGAAAATGAAATTGAATGAGGAAGAGGAAATTGAAGGAATTTTTTCAGTAGAAGTAAATCCGGAAAAATGCGTCCTATGTGGAGTTTGTGTAAGAATGTGCCAAATGTTAGTTCCAGAGATGAAAAATAGTGGAGATGAGATTATCCTAGGTTACAACTTAAGTAATTGCATAGGCTCTCAAAGGTGTATTAAGAACTGCCCAGAGAATGCAATAACTTTCAAGGAAAGAGCAAAAATAAAGGAAGTAATTCACGGTCAGATAACCGTAAATAAAGTGAAGCTACAGAGATGTAGATTCTGCGGAAAACCTATAGGCTCTTCTAAAGTTAAGAGCAGAGTCGACGATCTGCTATCATCTTTAGGATATTCCACGCAATACACTGATGTGTGCAACGATTGTAAACAAAAGATCTTAACGAAAATATGGTTAGAGAAGATGGTGAAAAAATGATCCCTCAAGTTATAAGCACAACCGCATTTCTAAAATTCAATAACATTGAAGAACTAGTTTATCTCCTATATGATGGAAGAAAAATAGATGTAAAAACAAGGTATGATGTTATCTTAGACGACTTATTTTCTATCGAGGAACTCAGTTACAGATTCAGGATTTTCGTCTTCTCATCAGTATTAGATAAAATAGAAGTTAAGAAAATATTAATGAGATACAATGTCGATGCCTTCGTAACTAACGTTATTGACTTCACAGAATTTAAGAGAATTTCTAAGATAGTAAATTCACCCACATGGTTTTTCGTAACTGCGAGTAAAACTGAGTACGATCTGTCCACTATTAATGGTGGTAAATCGTACTTAATTCCATTACATTATAGATCTCTTATGGAATACGTAAACTCTACTTCTAAACATAAAATTGAGGAAGGACTATATTACTCACCTAGGTGTACTTAAATGGCTTCTGATGTAGAGATAATTAATTGGCTAACAGAACTTGGAATGAAGGTTGAACAAGAAAAATCTAATGTATATTTCCAAGTAAACATTTCTCCACCTTTAGGCGGTCCATCAGTAGCAATAATGAGACCTCAGCCTAATTCTAAGTATTATATTATAACTACTGCAGTAGAACTTAGTGATAGCGTGGATAAATCTAAGCTTAAGGAGGTTATGTTAGATCTAATGAGAATGAATGTAGAATTTTATTTAACTCCGCAGGATAAGCCTAAAGAGATAAACATCGCAAAGCTAGTTTTTTCAGATTTAACTAAAAATGAACTTCTTGAGACAATACTTAGAGTAAAGAACTCGGCCTACCTAGTTTTTACATACCTTTACAATAGTTAGCCGAGAACATGGAAAGAATGTTTATTTAATTTAAAAAATTTAAACTACCTCTCCTTTTTTCTTATATGCGTCTAATTATTTCCTGTATGGACTACAGGCTAAGTGAAGAAGTAATGAAGAGTGTAAAGGAAGAAGGAGATCTGATAATAAGAAATGCCGGAGCAAACGTCTATGAGTTAAAAGACACACTGAAGGAGCTAAAACTTGATGAAGTAGTCTTCTTACCTCACACAGACTGTGCTGCAATGAAATTAGTTAACTCAACAATAAAAGATGGCAAGGAAGTTGACGAAGAAATCGAGGAAAAACTGGTTTCACAGTTTAGGAACATCAACTTCTCCTCCCTTCAAGAGCTGGAAAAGTCAAACGCAGAAATTGGAGAAAAGATCCTAAAGGAAATTTTCCCAAATGCCAAAATAACAACTGAACTGATTGATGTAAATAAGATAAGAATACCGCAAAAGAAGACAAAATACTATTTACTTAAACCACAGACAAGGTATAACGACAATATTATAGGCTCTTACGTTATTCAGTCATTTAAAAAAGAAGATGTAACTGCTGATATAAAGATAGCTGAAAGTCTTGGTTTAAAGCTAGAAAAGAGTGAATTCAATTGATTGCGTAGATTAGGGAGAGCTCAAGATGAGATTTTTTAGGAAAATTTGAAAGTGCAGTATCAACTAACTAGACCTTGCAATAAGATAATGAATTACCATAGGGTCTACAATTTTATAAATACCTTTATCTTCCCTCTCAACGTAACCGTATCTCATTAGTTGTTTCAATCCTCTCTGTACGCTCCACTCATTATCTCCTAAATCTTTTGGAGACCCTTTACAGCCTAACTTCGCAAGTTTTCTTAAAACACTTTTAGCAGTTGGGGAAAGCTTATTTAAGTCACCTTCTATTGTCGATATAACATTATCGTCAGAGGGTAAAGAGGATAAAACTTTTTCCACATCTTTTATCAACTCTACTTTTATTCCAACTAAGTTTAGCCAAGCAGGAAAACCATCTACGAACTCAACTATCTTTTCTATGTCGCTTTCACTTACGTTTACTCCATCTTCTTCAAACCCTTTCTTAAGGAATTTTCTGGAAACCTCCCTGGAGAAAGGAGAAACTCTAATAGCGTAAAAATACTGATAAAATGGTTGGTTTCTAGAACTCATTATCTCCTTTAGTATGCCTACTGCAGAACCCGAGATTACATACGATACTCTCTTTTGGAACTGCCACTTACTCCTCATAACGTGAAAGATTTCTGGCACTGATTGCTTTGCTAGATTTAAGTATTGGAACTCATCTATTGCTATAATGAGTCTAACGTCAAACTTCTCAGCTAGAATTTCTGGCAATTCTAAAGCCCTTGAAAATTCCTCTGATAAGTCTTTTCCTTTCTCTCCCTTATCGAGAATCACTTCTATTAGCCCAGTAACTTCCGGAATATTGAAAGATATCTTTACAGCCCCTAGTAGATCTCTCAGTACTTTCAAGTAGCTCTTTACTTTCTCCTCAACCTTAAATACATGACCGGAGAAGGGGTAAAGAGCAAGTAAGATTTTACTGATATAAGCAGAAAGGAACTCTGGAAAATTAAAACCTTTTTCTCCTTTTAGGAAATCCTCGACAGATATAAGAGTATAAGGTAAGTCAGATCTCTTAAGAGAAGCGAGCAAAATTGAGGTCTTACCTATTCTTCTAGGTCCAATAAGGCTAACTGGTTGCCCGGCTTTCATTAACTTAATAAGAGCGGAAATTTCCTCATCCCTTCCGAAAGGATTATCAGTTGGTGGACCATAGGTGAATCACACTTTGCTGGTACCAACAAATTGTTGGTACCAACTATTTATCTTTTTGCAATACTAGAGATGTTAAGACAGCGTAGTTAGCACACTCAAATTTTTCCTAAATAATATATCAAAAACCATATTGAAGTCTTAATAGATATTTTCAGATTAGCAACTTAACTACACTTACCAAAGCTTTCCTTTTCTTCTAAACTTCTTTCCTAACTTCCCTATATTTATCATGAACTTCATTTTGAACTTCTCGTCACTGCACAGGATTTTACTATCTTCTATAGGATAAAAGTAGAACCTTCTGTAAGCTTCTTTAAAAACCTAAGTATTCATTGCCATGGGCATGGCTTATGGATATTTCATATTATAAGACCTTGCAAAACCTCCCATTGGATGCTTGGGGAATACGTCAGAAACTATTAGAACGCCTATATCGTCCTAGGTTGTATAATCCCCTCTGACATAAGAGCGAAATAACAAGCTATCTAGATTTTCCCCGTCTCATGTTACAAAAACATAATATAATTGAAGTTTTGTATAAGTTACTTATAGTTGAAAAATCTGTTCATTAACTCCTAGCATTGATGCATAAGGCCTTAATATCGTTCTGTCACTCCTCTTATCAAATATGGAACTGCAATATCAAATTAGCTAATAGCTTCATAAATTATACTCTCGTCAAGTTTGATTGTACTGAATATGAGATCTTTACTACAGAATGAACATTTTGAACACTACGCCACCTATAATTACTATCAACGTAAGTATGAAGAGAGCCTTATAATTTTGCATTGATTCTCTACTAATCAGTGTAGACATACCTAGCATTAACGGTGTTAAGTCTATTAGATAAGAGTATGAAAAACTCGATAACGCGTCAATTACTAGTATAATACCCCATAAAATGCTCATGAGCCTTTCATTATAGTTTATAAATTTAGGTAATATTCCAAAATAATATATCAATGTAGGTATTAATTCATATATATAGTAGTTAATTTTAATGAACGATGTTACGATTAAATAGGCTGGCAAAAAAGAAAATACATAAATGTGACCGTTAAGGTAAAACGCATAAGGGAACAATATTGACAGGAATATCATAGCGTTCTCCAAGCCACTCACGTCTTGAGTATAAATAAAAAATGCTGATGTTATAAGTAGTATTATTGAAATGGAATAAACAACGTAAAATGTATGTATATGATGCAAGAGCCCACCAGCTATAAATAGAAAGATTAATGATGTAATTGCCAAAAATTGAGGCAGATACTTAGTATATTCAAATTCCTTTTTATTATTTCCCAAGCTAAGCATCACTTCCACTAATTGCTTTCCCTTTTCATTGAGCATGTAATACTCATTTTCTTTTGTTATTAATGGCTGAAGGACTCTCAAATGGTAATTTAGTTTGCCTGTTGATAAATTCATATCATGTAAAATATCTGAATATGTAGCTTTACCTTTATTATAAAGATAAATTAATATTTCTCTTCTCGTCTTATCTTTTACAATCCTTGTAAAATTGTCCTCCATTGAGTTTTTTGAGTAAAATTGTCCTTAAATACTTTCCCTTTGACAAGATTTTTCAAAGCATTTCCATAGTACAAAATTCAATATTAGTAGCGATTCCTGCATTCTATTTTAGTAAATCCTAACATGGGTTCTCTACCTGAGTCGTCTCTCAAGATAAATATAATACCTTGAATTTTATAGAATAAATCTCAGTAAATTCTTTAATTTCTTAATTCGAGATCTTCTTACAACAATCTATTTTTAATGACCTAAAAGTATACTTTTTTGATGTATATTATAATATTGCGAAAGAAAAGTTATCAATTTTTATATATCTAAAAATTTAGATTGAAAAGCGTTTAAAAGAGTAGAATTCCTCTATTCTTCATGAGAATTACATAATAGCAAATTAATGCTTTTTCCTAGTTTACTGACTTCATAACACATTTCTTCTTGTTGATAATTGATTTAAAAAGATCTTTCGAATATGTAATAAAAAAGCAGATTCATATCTGTTCTGCTTCAATCAACGTAGTAGTTTCCTTAACTCCAGACATTGATGCAATAGAATTAACTACAGTAGTTCCTATTAAGTCGGGATCCTCAACATCTATCGTAACTAGCAAATCGTAAGGTCCGTAAACTATTGCAACATCGTAAACTCTTGGAGTTGCCATTAGTGCAGCAACTAATCCTCTTATCTTTGAAGGGTCAGCCTTAATCAGTACATGAGCTCTTGCCATTGAAGCGTAAAGCCTTACTAAATCCCATTCGGTTATTATTCCGCGTAGATTTGCGGCCTTAGGTTCTCCTTCAAATAATGGAACTGCACCTACGTATTTTGACACTATTAAATCAGCTATATCTTCCACCGAAGCATCAATGTCTTCATAAACTAAACTCTTTGATGCTATATCTGATAACTTTTGGCTTGTATTTCCTTCATATACTGCTTTAAGTACATCCCTCAATGACACTAATCCTATTACGTCAGCTCCCGAGTTTACGGGTATGTGAGATATGCCTAATGATATCATGCTCTTTGCTGCATCCATTACAGTGGAGTCTGAAGGTAAAATCAGAACGTTAGTAGTCCCTACTGATATTGCAGGAATTGTTACTCTAGGAATCACTTTAGCTAAATCTCTTTCAGTTACTATTCCTTGTCCCTTAACTATTAATGAGCCTATACCATATTTTACCATTATTTTCGCAGCAGTCCTAAAAGGAGTGTCTGGATCTACAGTAATTGCGGGCTTAGCTAGGTCTGAGAGCTTTTCTGATGCCCAGTTTTGGTTGCTTACAGCTTCTTTTACTACGGTTCTAGCTGAAACTACTCCAACAATATTCCCTGCAACTGTGACGGGAATTCTCCTTATTCCAGAGGAAACCATTAGTTCTGCAGCATCTTTAAGTGTTGCATTTACATCAAGTGCCTTGAGATTTGAGGACATTATTGCTTTTAACATTGTATTCTACTTTCTTTTTCCTAGAATTTAACTCTTTCATTAAAGATATTATATAAGAGACCTAAAATATGTTAAAATAAGCTTGAGAGAAATAAATAATGAACGTAGTGAAATTATGTAAGATATAAGCTTATTTGAATTTATAATTATTATAATTATAAATATTTATCTCTTACATGTGCCATTAATTTTCCTTAGCAAGTATTTTTACAAAGACGGGGTCTACAATCTTATAAACACCTCTGTTCACCCTCAATATATAACCCCTTCACCTATGAGGCTCTTAAGGCCTTCATTTATGCTAGATTTATTTATTCCTATTCCTCTAAGGTTTCCTTGTCCACCTTTCTTAACTAGAAATGAAAAATTGCTCTCGCATTTTTACTCAATTTTCTGTATTCACCTAATACGATATTCCTAATAATAGGATCTTGATTCATACTGTCTAGCACGTCTTTAACGCATTTTTCATCAACTCTTTCACAGTTCAGGGCTCTGAGTCCAAAATAGTTAAGCCCGGCAGGAAATCCGTCAAGTTCTTCAATTGCAACATCATAGTTTTGCATAGCCTAATAAGTCCCTTAATAAAGTTGTTAGTTTTTACCCTTATTTTTAATATCAAACACAATTCTCTTTCTAGTATCGAGAAACTTTACTACTTCAGATACAATTAGCCCAGAAAATGAGATTAGAAATAATTTAAGATCAAAGCTCTTTCCTTCTATAAAATGTTCTGCAGAAATATAAATATGAGGAGCATTTAATGAGGACAAAACCTTTAGGAGTATTGATGTTTTACCAACTTCCCTGTTCCTATTACGCTTACTGGTTGCTTTCTATTTATTAGGTTCAAGAGCGTTCTAATTTCTTCTTCCCTATCAAAGGGATCATCTGTAGGCTTACCAAATATGAATTTCTTGGGTACTCATACTAAAATACCTAAACTCAGAAAAACAAGGTAGAAGTAAAAAGAAATTATAACTTAATAATATACATATGCTGGATATATTTGAGATAGTGGTATCGCTATTACCCAGCCGTAAGAGTTGGATAAGAACATTGTGTTTCCTACAATTACTGGGTTCATTATTCCTAACCTGCCTCCTATCCAGTAGAACGTAAGTAGGTCTCCGTTCTTAGGATTAATCACGTAAACATATTGTCCTGCTGAAACCCATAGTAAGCCGTGATAATATGTTGGAGATCCTCTAGGTCCTCCAGGGAACTTTGGAGGAGTTTGCAGGCATGGTAATTTAGTTGACCATAATATCCTCCCAGTTAATATGCATATTGCATTAACAGTTCCTAATGATGGGTTACCATCATAAACTACGTTACCTACTATCAATGGCATTCCTCCTTTATATGCAGGTGGTATAGGCCCTCTACCAGTGTTTACGGCCCACAATGGTTTGCCGTTTGTAGCGTTTAATGCAAATGTTACCATATCCACGTATCCGTTGGAGAAGTTTGCAATATCATTATCAACAACTATTCCTAATTTCTGATCAACTGCTGGAGCTACATCTCCCAACCCAGTATTTGCACCTACAAAAGGAGAGGGCATTGTCGCGTTCCATGCCTCATGGCCGTTAATTCCGTTTACTGCTATTATGTAGCCGTAAGGCGAGGCAGTATAGGTAAACCCTGCAATGAATAATGGAGTTCCGTTAGGTAAAACGTAGTAATTTACGCTAGCCATGTTACCCATTAAGCCTGGGAAGTGGCTAACCCATAAGGTCTGACCAGTAGTCGCATTAACTCCTACGAAGCATCCTCCTCCAGTAGTATAAGCTAAAATTCCGTCATAAATTGCTGGGGCTGGCATCGCTTCACCGTAAGTAAACCTCATCCATAATAGTTGCCCGTCAGTAGCGTTAAACGCATAAACAGCTCCGCACCTACCTCTGTGTATCTTACAGTACTGGTGCTGTTCAAAATGGACAAACTGCGAGAATGTAAAGCATACTCCTCCTACTGAAACAAATACTATTCCATGATATACTATTGGATTATTCATTGCAGGCCCTGCTAATCCATTTACCATCCAAACAATTTTTCCAGTTACAGGGTTTATCGCAGTTATACTGCCTGGCATACTATCTTCTGTCGCATAAAGTAGCCCACATGCTAAAGTTACTCCTAAGGGCTCGCCAACCATTTGAGTATAGTAAACTAACGCTCCTTTAACTCCTAATTGCTGTGCCCAAGGTAATTTGCATGGAGGTGTTGATAACGGTATCGCTACTCCGCCTACGTAGTTCAGTAAGGGAAGTTGCCAATTCACTCCTTGTAGCAAGGCTTGACAAGTAGTGCTTACTACTGCGTTGTGACACTGATTTCCGTTAGTTACTGGCCACACTGATGGAAAACCTAAGTTGCCACATGTTGCGTTACATGGATAATAAACTACCATTAGGGTGTGTGGAAAATAAGTTCCATTATATTCATCATAATTATACATTACTGGACCTTTGGATTGCATGTCTCCCTTGTCTTGTGCTACAATGGTAGTAAAATTAAAGAAAGTTATTGCAGATAGGATTATTACTCCCAACACAAGGAAACCTGCTAATATTTTTAAGTTCATTTTTCCTCATAAAGAAGTTTATCTATTTTTTTATAAATATTTAACTATAGCTTTCTAAGAAAGTAAAATTTATATGTTTCTTTTTTATGATTTTTTATAATTTTTAGCTTACAAAGTATAAGACATACATTAAGAACTAAATACTTGATGAAGATCTTATCTGATTCCTTCCTGTCGGGAAGACCCAAAATCATCTCATAAGTACAAATCAAATACGAAGTCTTTTTTTCTAATATTTCGATAATATCCCTCAGTTTACCGTGTAGAAATATAAAAGATCTTACGCGACGCTTAGGAATCTCTAAAAATCAACTATACAATCATATTAAATTCTCATAGATCGTTATTAGTAGATAAGAGTTATTTTTATTAATCTAATTTTGGGTCTACCGTAAAAAGGCTAGGTTTGTCATTCTTTTTATCATGTATAAAATTTTAAATTATGTTCATCATTTTTACAATTTTATGAATATTTTGAGATAACGTCTTAACTTCTTCATAGGTAAGTCTCATTTCATGAAATCCATAAATATGCAAATACCATGCGTCAGACCACACGGAGTACATTTCTGGAGAAATAGCTCTAGCTCCTTCAAAAAGTAAGGTAGAAGACCATCTACCGTTTTTCATTACTTTTTGTAATATATCTTGTAAGTTCAACGTTTTGGCCAAGAGCTTTACAGCCTCCTCTGCAGCCTTATAATACTTCTCAGAAGCTTGAACAACATCACCCTTCTCTAAAAACTCATCAGCCTCCTTAATCCAGTTTAAAATTTGTGATTTCATCTGCGAGCTCGACAAGTTCTCTCACTTTCTCTGCTTCAATTATCAAGATATCCTTAGATAAGTTTGCAGTAAGTATTATAACAGCTGATTTCCATAAATCTACAATCCTATTATCATTCAGTTTTTCCGATAATTCAATCACAGCATCATGAAGAATTCCTAAACTCCAATATCCTTCTTCCTTTACTTTTTGCAATATATCTTGGAGGTTAAGTGCTTTAGTTAAGAGCTTTACAGCCTCCTCTGCAGCCTTATAATACTTCTCAGAAGCTTGAACAACATCACCCTTCTCTAAAAACTCATCAGCCTCCTTAAGCAATACATCCGAGGCAGACAAGAGATTAACATTCGACATTACCCTATTTTTGGAATGAGAAATAATAAACTTAATAGGAGTCTAAGCTTTAGCGTTCAATACCATTTTCCATATTTTTGATAAAATTCTCTACCAACTCTAAAGATGAATATAAATTCTTCTCAGTCATGAAATTGTCATAAAAGTTCGAATGAAAACGAAGGCACGTAGACCATTCTGAAATTAATTCCTTATCACCATTCATTTGTGATATTATACCGCTCATTATTTCCTCCAACTCTCTGTGTCTATAATGTTCTAGCCCATTTTTCTCAGCGTAAGCTTTAACGATTGACGCGCAAGCTCCCCAAGCTTTTTCTGAAGCTTGAATGAAGTCTCTCTCCTCAAGGTATTTCTTAGCCTCCGATAAAAGGTCTTTAGCTTTCTCCTCATACAGTGTATATCTGATAGTGGGATCAAGATCATTGGATAAGTTGTCAATCAATAATACTTCCTCATCAATTCCTTTTTCTTTAGCTTCTTTCCTTATGACCTCGTCATTTGGTAACTGCATACGTGCTTTACTTTCCTCTGTGAATAAATGCTTTTTCTCTTATATCCAATATCTCGAAACTTTTTTATGTAAGTTAATTTCGTTTTATTAATCATCTAATAGAATACTTATACCAGGTTTTTAATTGTTAGGACAGAATACTCTTTATTAAATACGTTTTTGGTCCATTACCCTCAAGGAGGTTAAGTAGATCACATGGTGTCAACGTGGTCCCTCTAAAAATTTGTAACTGAATATTACCAGCTAGGTAGGGCTACTACTTTCGTAAATGAAGAAAGGTATTTCTTTAACGAGGAGAAAATTGAAGATGCGGTAAGGATATTTGATTACGATTTCCTCACACTTATAGGTGACGAGAATCTACACTTTATTCAAAATAGAAGAACTGATTAGGTGAGTAAAAAATCAGGATAAGGAAGTAGTAGTCGGAGGAATACCTTACACGGAAAGGTTAAGGAAGATTTGAAATCAACCGACGTAAGGTAAGCACTGACGCGGGAGATGAAAGGACGTTTAGGATAACAGATAGACCTCATAAAAATGATGAATTATAGTGTCGCTTATTAACAGTTTTAAATAGTATTTAAAAAGAGTTAAAATAAATTATATTATATGTTGCGAAATGTAAGTAATAATTCGAGTAATATTTTAACGGAATTATGAGGACGTTTAATTGAGAGAGTAAATATTGGAACTGCTCTCAAACAGTCATCAAATTCTATAAATATTTGTGAAAATATTATAATATTTATAAAAATAGTTTTCCTAATATGATCTAACTAAAAAGACATAGAAATGTGAAGAGTAAATATTGTTTTATAAAACATTTATTGTGTAAAGGTTATGAGATCCTTGTAAGTAGCCTATCAAGCACAAGCTATTTATCCTCACATCCTCTCAATAAAGAGAGCATCCTTAAAAAGGTTTATTTGAATTTGAATATAGGCAAACCCAGTAGTTAACTTGAGATAATATTGCAGAAAATTTTAGAATTTCGTGACTGCATGAGAATAGCCAAAAAACTTAAAAATAAAGGAAAGTGTAAAAACTCAGTTATTTTATCTTGAACTCTCTTACCTTAATTATTTAATCTTATAAAAGAATTGCATAGTATCTTACTATGACCTAGAGATGAGCATTAAACAGATAGAATATGTCCACAGTAAGAAAAAAGTTATACCTTTGAAAGTATTGACTCAAACAGTTGTATAAACCTAGTTAAAGAGTCCACTATCTGATGTAATATGAAATATACTTGTGATGGTTGTGTAGTAGAACCTCCTGCTGGATCATTTTGACATGATGGAATTGCAGAAACAAAGTGTGAACGATATATTTCAAGAATTGAAGTAGTATTATGAATTACGTAATATAGCGGAATTGCCTCAACATAGTTAAATGCACCATCAACAATTACCGTATTACCCACTACCAGAGGTGTATCTATTACCAGATCTTGCCCAGTAGGATATAAGTTAATGAGTTTTCCAGTTGTGGCATTAATTACTTGAATATACTCGAAGTCTGGGTTTAAAATATAACCGTCCACATAAGTCGGGCCTATTAGCCCTGGAGCACCCCTAGCTAAATGATCCTCCCAGATTGTATTTCCGTTACTTAAGTTAAGGGCCATGATTAATCCGTCTTTTCTATTATTAATGAAAACATAATGGCCTACAATTGCAGGACTCTCGCCATTATTTGCACCAGTAGGAAGAGTGTATCCGGATACGTTCCTTATCCAGATAATGTGACCATTTGTCCCGTTTAAGGCTAAGACTACTTCCCTAACTAACGTCTCATTAAATAAAGGTCCCTTGTGAATAGGATATCCAGATATGAATCCGTCCACAACGTGATCCCCAGATACAGCAATAACAGCATCACCCGGACCAGAATCATAAGTGAAAGGTAATTTTGTTATCCACGCTATTTTACCGTAAGTGTAAATACCTACAATTTGTGATATATTAATTGGATATGCCGAGGAGAAACCAGCCACAATTATAGTTCCATTAGACGTATTAACATAGTCTAAGCTTGCCATATTGGCCGTACCGAATGAGCCTAGTTTCCAGATAAGTTTTCCAGTGTCGGCATTGACTGCGTAAACATATCCGTTTCCATCATCGAAGTAAATTACGTTACCAATGATGACTGGAGTAGGCATAACCTGAGATTTCGTCTGGAAGAACCATATGGGCTTACCGTTTGTAGCATTAAGAGCCATTAGCCCAGAGAGACCAGTGAATTCTCCTCTATGACCGCCACCGTAAGCATTAAGGAGACCTTGCGAGTAAGTGAAAAATGCTCCTCCCAGACCTACATAAACCATTCCATGGTAAATTAGGGGTTGTGACATTAGCGTATCTGGCATTTGTGCGATAAATATCGTATTCCCGTTAGTCACATTTATTGCATATAACATATCGTCTGAGGACGCAACATATACTATTCCGTCTGCATAAGATGGGGGAACGGCATCTCCAGCCATTTGGACATATCCTTCCCTAAACTTAGGAGAATAGGTCTTTATCAGCTTTAACCACCCGCTTATGTTATTAAAACTGAAGGCTGGCATCAGTTGCTGATATACCCAACTAACGTTAAGATCTCCACTAACTGTAGGTATTCTGTTCTGAGAATTATCAAATAAGGTCCAAGAGCCATTTTGGACTACATGGCTATTTGTCTGGAAATAAACACATACTGGGAACCCGTCTATCCTATAAAGCACCATCTTTATACCCATACTACTTATTGCTGGCCTATAAGTACCCCATATTGCGTAACCAATTCCTATTCCAACTAAGAGGGCTATAATAATCCCCAAGGCTAATCTATATATTTCTCTCATAAAATTAGCAAAGTTTTATAAGTATAAAAATTTTATGATTTATAATATCAGTGTGAATAACAATTTTGTTAATTCAAAATAAATTTTATGAACTGTTTATGTTCTGTTAATAGAATGTGAAGTAATACTTTTTTGTGTGAGCACGGGAGTATTAGTTGGGTGATACTACGGGAACTAGGTGGAAAGTTCCCGTGCTCAACAAGTATTAATGGAGTATATTAACCTTAAGCCTATGTTTTACTCCAAGGAGGTAATAGCCTTGGCTTTGGCTAACTCTGGTTTGTCTTCTTGGAGGACTTCTTTTGCCTCATTCTACCTTGCTGCTTGAGGAAGTTGAGTTGCGTTAAGTACGTGGTGCAAATTAGTGGTTTTTATGCGGTGAATGAAACTAAAGTTATGGTAGTAGACGGGCAGTACTATTACGTGTGGATTGTAAGGTACGTGAAGACTGTGAAATACCCTTCTTCATGGTGACGAGCTCTAGGAGTGCACGTACTAATTGACGAACGTGAAGAATGCAGAGGCTGAGAAAGTGCTCAAAACGAGGATAGACAAGGTAATATACATGATGGAGCAACAATCTATAACGCGTTCACTTGGCTAAACGTGGAACACAAGAGGGTCAACGAGAGAGACTACGTAGAACAAGGCTTTAGGAGCTTAAAACACATGACATCCTCAATGGACTTTCGCTTCCCATGAAACACGAATAGGTTCACACTCAATAGGTAGATATCAGCGTTCTTCCTAGCTTATAACGCGCTTTACGCTCCAGTATATTTACCAGACATGTAAGTGATACTAAATGTAAATATTCCAAATGAATGAAATTGCTATCCACACTCAATTTTATTAGAGAAAGAAATTTATATAACTAGCTTTTAAGCATTCCAAGATCGTAGAAATAATTTAAGGTATTACTCAACATATTGGCTAATCATTATGCTTAAAAATAAGATAAGGTTAACGATTAATAATGATTGGAAAGCTGATTAAATTTGTTGTAATGTCTAGAATTCCCAAAAACTTAATTCTAATTAACGTGGTATTTACTATGCTTTATTCACTTTTAGCCTACTATTTTATTAAAACCAATTATATCTTTTTCGCTGGTTATTATAAATTTACTATACTCTTTCTTATTTCATTTTTCCTCATCATTTTACTTCTAACCGATAGGGTAAAAATCCCAAAGTCGGACTTAGATTTCCTCTTACTTCTCCCCTTTAATGATAATGAAATAATAACTTCTTTAATCGTAGGCTATTTCATATCTTTCCTAATTTTCCTTTTAACATTTTCATTCCTCTTCATACTCTGTGTTGGCTTGCTAGGACTTCTAGTTATTTCACCTCTTGCGTTACTTTTTACGACAACACCCATAGTGTTTTATAGCTTTAACAAAAAGACGAGAGTCGTCCTGGATTTGCTCATCTTATTATGGTTCTTCTCCGCATTATTCAACTTCCCTCTAAGTCCTCTTTCAATGTTCTTCGGTTATTATGAAGGCTATGTAGTCCTTTACGCTTTTGTCATTTTAATGTTCATACTAGCAATAAGAAAACCAGACCTCCTTCTCTATACGAATACTACGCTATCAACAAGCGGTGATGTTAAGAGCACAATTTCCTTCAGGTTTTCCAACCCTTTATTGCTATTTTTAACTAGAAATCTAAGAGTGATAGAAATAGGAGGAAGATCAAATCCTACGGGACAAGTTACCTTAAGGAGAGTAGAATCATGGAAGGTCTTTTCAATTTTACTAGCCATAGGAGTAATTATTTATTTTGTAATGCGCTATATCAAATACGACCTTTTACTACAGCAAAGTATAACCCCTACACTAGTTAATGCAATATATACGGACGTGTTCGTGCTTGCTATAGGCTGGACATTTATGATAGTTCTTACATCTTCAGCGTTTTTAACCGAGCCTTTATGGCTAGATCTAAGCGTAATGACACAAATACAATTTGCTAGGATTTATCTAATAAGTAAGGCATTATTAGTTTTAATATTCGCGTTACCGATAGGAGTAGCATTATTAGCACTGGGCTGTATTGTAAATGCCATGGCTTTTTTACTATTTATACCTTTAAGTTCAATAACATTCATTTCAACAATTGCTAGGTACCTTCCAGATCCTACTAGTCCCACGTTAAGTCCTATCTCAATAATTGCTGTCTTAGTAATATTTACACCTTTATCTACTATAGCAGTAATACCAGTCTTAGTTAAGGCTTCAATTATTCCACCTTATACAATATTTTACACTATTATAGCACTAGCTATTTATTATATTTCAATATCAATCCCATTTCTTATATCAAAATCATATTGGGATAGTACTATAGAAAAGATAGTGACTTCTAACTTTCCTCAAAGATAGTCAAAAATAAAAAGGTACTCGTTTCTCTTTATCCTATGCATGAAGATATACTCCAATTTCTTATGAATAGAAGGAGTATAAGAAGCTTCCAGAAAAAAGACGTTGATGATGAACTTCTAAAGAAGCTAATCTACGTAGCAAACCACGCACCAAATTCGATGAACAGAACACCTTGGAAGTTCATAATAATTAGAGATGAGCAGACAAAAGTCGAACTTTCAAAATTGCATAAGGGCGCTACTCACTTGTCATATGCTCCAGTTAATATAGCAGTTGTAGGGGAGCCAGACGTAAGTCCAGACACTTGGATGGTTGATGTAGTTAACGCTACAATGTATTTTGTTCTTGCAGCTTATGCAGTAGGCTTAGGGATAGGCTGGGTTGCAGCTTACGAAAACGAGACTGCAAAGAAGATATTAGGAATCCCAAAGGAAAAAGTTCTGGTGACCTTACTGTCAGTGGGATACCCAGACCCAGAGTATAAACCAAAGCCTAAAACAGTTAAAAAACCAGAAGAAGTAATATTACATGAAAAATGGAAGTAATAAAAATCTAACTAGAATTTAAAGTCTCATCCAGAATAATGGGAAAAGTTTAGATAATTTCCCTAACTTCAGGTTTACTTAAAATCTCCTCAAACGCCTTCTTTAAGTCATCTACAGTAAAACCGAAGATTACTGGCTTTTCTGAACTAAATACCTCGTCAATTTTTTCATTAATTTTACTAACCTCAATTCCAGTCAAGGAGTCTTCTAACCTATCTAGAAATCCTTGAGGAGACATTACGAAGAAGTCTCCTGAAACTGATACCTCATCCAACTTTTTATTAAGAATCTTAACCGTTATCCTTAGCAACTTTCTAGCCTTATAATCAACGTGACATACAGCAACAGCTGAGGAAATCTTAACGCACCTATCAGTCTTCAAGTCTGGATGTCTGTTATCTCTATAGTAAATCCATTCCTCCCTTCTCTTATCCTCAGCTAATTTATCCCAAAGTTCTATTTCTTCAGGAGTTAATGAAGATTCCTCGAATTTTATTCCTAGTTCTTTCTCATATTCTTCCTTAATTTTTCTGTTAAGCTCATTTCTGTCAGGGACGTAACCTAACTCCTTCTCCATTGAAGTTAACCATTCACTCATGTCCTTAGCAACTTTATCCCTGAATTTTTCAGAAGGTACCTTGATACACTTACTTACGAAATTCGCATCAAATGAGAGTAAGATATTTCCTGCAATTACTACTGCCTTCTCATGAGTCATTGCGCCATTTCCACTGATTTTTTTACCATTAACTACTATATCTTGGTCTCTTAGCTGAGCGTCGAGACCGTAACTCTTAATTACATTTACTATAGGAGTCAGGTATTTCTTATAGAGAGATTGTGGATCCGAAGGAGCATCTTCCTGCCTTAGTACAATAAAGAAGTCGTGCTCTCCGGGAGTTATTACAACAGTTCCGCCTCCTAAATCCCTCCTAACTACTGGAATGCTGTGCTGTTTAGTAAAATCGAGATTAACCTCAAGCCAGACTTCTTGATTTACACCAACATTGACGAAAGGTTCTTTGGCATAAAAAACCATTAATGTATTTTTACCTCCCCTACTCACATAATCGGCTACAGAAACGAAGGAAGTAACCATGTGGTAACCGTCTTGGGGAGGTAGCGCCGCAAACCTCCAGCTCATTTCAAAGCCTCTTACACGACAATTTCTCTGAGGATATTAACTCCTTTAATTTCTGTACTGCTTGATCTCCAGTATAGAGCTGCTTTAGCTCTTCAGGATTACTTACTTTCATTCTAACCAACCAACCTTGACCATATGGGTCTCTGTTAATAATTACTGGGTCCTTCTCTGCCGCTGCATTAACGTCTATAATTTCTCCTGAGACAGGAGCTGGAACTGGCCCAGCCCACTTACCGCTTTCCATTGTAGCTAAAGGCCTGCCCTTTTCTACTTTAATTCCCTTCTTCTTTATTCTAACTTTAACTATTTTACCTGCCATAGTTTGGGCTATGTCCGTTATTCCTACTAAAATTACGTCTGCTGATTCTTGCTTTGCCCAAACTGTGTTTTTACCTTCAATATAATAAAGAAGACTTTCAGGAATTTCACAGTTGGATTCGACTACCAAATCTATCACTTAAATTAACTTTACCAATTAACTATACTAAAAATTTTTCCTATGAAATTCATGAAACATTAGCTTCTTATCTAAATTATCGAAAACTTCCTTCCAAGAAATACTTCCTAATAAGACCTTGAAATCCACTACTGGAAGAAGGAAAATCGACTTTACCATTAACTTCCTAGCAGTCTCTAAAGAAGACTCTGGAGTAACCTTAAAGAACTCCTTCACTGCAAAGGTAATAACGCTCTCATTTGTTTTCCCTTCCAGTACAGCATTACCTACACCAAATAAATCCAAAATACCGCAAGGTAAACTGTCACATACAACTACAGCATATTCTTCATCCTTTTCTTTCATTTTCTGCATGACGTTAAGCACTGTCTCTTCTGGTGGGGCAACTATCGGTTCTACATCCATTACTTCACCTACCTCAATATCTTTAGCTTTACTAACTTTTATGAAATCTTTAGCATCAATTAGAAGGTTCAAAGATGGGAAAAATAAAAAATGGTATTCATAAATGAGATCATATATTTCACTTTCTCTCAGTTCTCCTTCAACTTCGTAAAAGTTCTCCTCCTTGTTGAACAGCAGACTTTTTAACGTCACTAGTTTTCTTTTTCCTCCTTCATTAACTACTGCTTTATCTACCTTATTTTTTACCATGAATTCTAGGCTCATTGTACCTTACTTATTTCTATAGTTCTGCACTGTCTTAGGCATTCTTCTACTGTAACATACTTCCACGCTGATCTTGGACTGTAACATTCTTCAATGCACGGATCCATTTTTGTGGACATTTCAGATCAAGTTATAATAAATAGAAAAGAAAAAAATCTTTACTTATATTAAGTAGAAACAGTGGTGTAATCCCCGTTGAAGGAAAAATTGGGAAAAATAGAAGTGGAAGTTAAAGGAGAAATAGAAATTAACGGAGAAACTTACAAAATTGCTGAAATACCTTCCGCAGACGAATACAAAGGTTTTCCACCCTCTTGGGAGTTCGTAAAAAATAGCATGTTAAGCTGGAAGCCTTATTTTAAGGGAAAAATGGTCGAAATAAACGGTCAATTAATTCCTGCAATAGGAAACTACTTACTTAACATGGATGAAGAAATGTATGAACTTACGATGAGAGTTTACCAAGCTTTCAAGTTAAACAAGCCCCTCCTTGAAACTAACATAAGCGTAGTAGTTACAGATCAGATAAACGAGGTTGAAAGAAGGATTGGGAAGGCATTAAACGGTGAAGAGAAAACAGCGTATTATATAAGGTATGCCGTGGAGTTAGCAATATTAAGGGATATTGGTTTAATTAATTAACATGATAACCTTTACAGTAGAGGGAAGACTGGAAGGAGATGTTGCAAAAACTTGTGTTGCAGGAAAAGAAGTTGACATAGGTTTAATGGGCTCAGATTATCCAACACCAGAAGAGATGCTATTATCCTCAGCACTTTCCTGTATGATGCTAACTATTTACTATGTAGCAAGAGAAATGAACGTAAAGGTTGATGAAGTTGAAGGCTATATTGAAGGAACTATGGATCCTAAAGGTTTTCAAGGAGACCCTAACGTTCCTCCAGGTTTACTTGAGATCAACTACTTTATCAACGTAAAAAGCAAGGATGAGAGAATAAACGAAGTTTTAGAACAGTCCATGAGGAGATGCCCTCTTAAAGATACTCTTATAAGACAAATAAAAGTTAACGTAAATTGGAAAGTTGAAAAATAAAAAAAGTTATTTATTTAAAATCCTCCTTGTTGTTTCAATTTCTTTATCTCCTCTACATCAGCGTTTACATCTGCCATGTCATCTTTAAGCTCTGGTAATGCATTAAGCTCGTTTATAACTTCAACTAATTGGTTCCAATAGGTCTTATAAATAACGTCTAGATAAAGTCTGTTTAAGGTAATTAAGTCAAGCACTACTGATAGCTTAGGTGCTATGCCCTTTTGTTCTAATAATTCCTTCTTATTTTCTAGGATATCGTTTAATTTATCTAATAAATCGTAGAGATAACTTCTACTCTGTATCATTTCTCTTTCTCCTGGTTTGAGAAGTTCTTCTGACATTTTTAATCAAATTAATTAAATAATGAACAAATTTTTAAGGTTTACCTTAGTCGGACACAGTATAAAATCTAAAACATTGTTAATGGAGTTAGAAAACAAAAAGAAGAAGAGGAAAAAGAAATATATATTATATTATCTTCGTCTCTCTCATTGCATGTATTTCTTTAAAATACTCATTGGATTAGTTAAGTTAGCAGTCAATAATGCTTCCTCTGGACTATGACCAAAAGCGAAGGCCATCAATTGCGTGAAGTATACTATAGGCGTTCTCAGATCTTCTCCGTACTTTTCAGCTATCTTATTCATATTAGTCTCTAATGCTACGCCTCCTAAAGGACAGTCTACGATAAGCATATCGGCCCCGTTTCTCCTTGCTTCCTTTAATATTCTGGCTTCTAAGTGTAGGGCAACCTCTACATCTGAATACACGTGAGGCCCACCGCAGCACATTGTTTTAGCTTCAAAAGGCACTACCTCTGCTCCTAAAGCCTTCAGTAACTCATCCATGAATATGGGTCTCTCTGGATCATCCTTTAATTTCATATATCCTGCTAAAGTATAGGGCTTAGGTCTATTATACAAGCAACCATAGTAAGGAGCTACTTTTAATCCTGTTAGAGGCCTCTTAACCTTAGCCTTTATTTTTTCAATCCCTATACTATTATAGAAATATTCAACAGCATGAATTGTCATTAACTGCATATCATATGGTTTCTCTCCCATTTTCTCTAAGTATGTATTGACTTTTTCCCTGACTTTAGGATACTTGCTCATGTAATATTGTGTTCTAGATAGAGAGTAATGACAACCTGGACAGGCTGACATTACAGTGGTGGCTCCTTCTTTTCTAGCTAAAGATAAGTTCCTCGCTGGTAGTAATAACCCTGCCATAGTATTTACATTCTTAACTTCTAAAGCTCCGCAACAGTTATAATCGTCAAGTCTCTCAAAACTTAAACCTAAATCTTCGGCTACCAGTTTTAACGAAACATCGTAGGACTTTCCTAAGCCATCTAATGCGCAGCCAGGATATAATGCTACTTTACCGTATGGATTATTGGTGCTCATTCTGGCTTCACCTCCTCTTTCATTGCTTCCTCTAATACCTCTTTTACTCTATCCCAATTCTTTACCTTATTTGGTTTTAACAGATCTTTTATTAGACCTGATTTAATTAAGGGTACGGACATTGTTATCAGATCCCTCAAACTCATAGTTACGAAACCCGCCTTAGCTGAGGCGGAGCCTAATAAAAGCTCACTTATTCTTCCCCCGTTTTTCATTACAGTCTCAAGGAATAGCTCGTCAAAAACTGTTCCGGGGTCTTTCTTAGCAAGTCCATGTTTTAATGTATAATTATGTATTGCATGAACAACTTCTTCTACCATTACTCCCTTAGGACATCTGTGAGTGCATTTCTGGCAAGATACACATCTCCATAAAGAGTTTTGAAGATCAGCTAAAGCTTGTTTATCTCCCTTCCTAGCTAAGTCTATGAATTTCCTTGGCCCGAAGTTGGGATCGTATTCCCTCATAGTGCATCCTGAAGTACAAGTGCCGCATTGCCAGCAGGCACTTATTGTAACTCCTTCTAGCGTGTTAGCTACCTCATCCCACACTGAAGGATCGTAGCCCGTTTGTGTCCTCTCTACTAAGAATGCATTCCATGTTCCGTCTAATTCTACACCATCTACTACTACTTTTTCCTTTTCAATTACGCCTTTAATTATAGGTTTTTCCAACTCAGGTATTGGCAATTTTGATCACCTTAAGATACGGTTTTAGCCCTAATACGAGGGCTGTTGTGGAGAGGTGTGTAGGGATTAACCCGGCGGCCTTTTTATCAACCGCCAAATGGGTTGTATAGTCTAAATACCTAACATATGCGTAAACTAAAAAAACTGAAGTGACGTAATATTTACCCTTAGAATCTAAACCGAATATTTCCAAGACATTCCTTAGCTCATCTATGGCTGAAAATAACTCCTTCTCGTCATTTATTTTAACGTCGTCTTTTATAATATAGTTTATTGAACCGGTTCCTCTCTCCTTATTCCATATCCATCTAATCCAGAGAGGATATTTCTCCGGTTCGAGGAAATGAATAATCTCCTTAGCCATGTCCTCTATATCTGAACTTTCTCCACCTTTAACTACGGATTTGAATCTCTCAACTCTCTCATCATAAGAGATTGAAGAATCTTTAAGTTGAGAGAAGGCTGAAGATAACTCTGGAACGGAAGTTTTAGAAATAACATCTGAGAAGTGCTTTCTAACGTAAAATATGGAATCGAATAATTTCCTTGCATTCTCTTCTGTTGAAATATCAAGTGAACGTATTGTTTTACTCTTCAGTTCCATAGCCTCTAGGATAGTCTGTAAAGACTTTTTCGCATTCCCCGATACAGTATTATTTACATCAACATCTAACATAGCATTAAAAATTTCTCTTACGTAATCAACATTTAAAAAAACAGTATTAATGATGTACCACCTCAACTTTTACGGGCTCTTCCCATACTCCTTTAGTTATATACTCATAAGCCTTCATTGCTGCAGCTTGCCCTTCGGTTATTGAATCTGAAATAGTCTTTGGACCTGTTATTGCTCCGGCTAAGAATATTCCTTTCTTTGTTGACTGTACTGGAAGCCTATCTGGATCTAAAGGCTTAACGAAACCGTGCTCCTCAAATTCCAAGCCTAAAGCTTTAGCTACTTGCTTAGAACCTAAACCTAATTCCATACCGTTAGCTAATATAACCATATCGTAAGGAACTACTAATGCCCTGTTTAAGTTCATTGTATCCTCTCCTTTAATGATTACAGTATCATTTGGACCTCTCATAAATTCTGAAATTCTACCCCTTATGAATCCTACTCTGTACTCTAACTGAGACCTCCAATACAATTTATCTTCCATTAATCCATATGTTCTTATATCCATGTAGTAAATGTGGACTACTGCATCTGGAATCCTTTGCTTAATTTCCATTGCTTGTTTAATTGATACCGCACAGCAAACTCTGGAGCAGTAAGTATTTCCTACTGTGGCATCTCTAGAGCCTACACATAATAAGATCGCAACTCTCTTTGGAGGAGTTCCCTTTGTTGTAACTACCTTATTCTCTGAAAGCATCTTCTCTATGTCTGATATTTGATAAATGTTAGGAATTATTCCATAACCGTACTCGTATTTTCTCCTAGAGTCGAAGTGCTCGAAACCTGAAGATGCTATTATTGCACTTACTTTCTCGGTAGTAGTTTTTCCTGACTTATCTTTTATTGTAACTGTAAAACCTTTGCCTTCTGGCTTTACTCCCTCAACGATGCTTTCCATATATTTCTTCACTCCTTCAGCAGATTTTACTAATGGATCAATAACTTCTGAAGCAGGTCTTAATTCTGGGAATAGTAAGCTGTACTTTAATTTCTTAGGAGTTCCCCCTAAGTATGATTCTTTTTCTACTAAGACTACATCAACACCCATGTTTAGCAGTTCCTTAGTTGCAGAGAGTCCTGCGGGCCCAGATCCTATTACGAGAACTTTTTCTCCTGCCACTTTTCTAACCCCTTAATTTATTTAATAAAATTAATTAAAAAGATTTGCTTAACTTGATTTCGCAGCTTGTGAACTTTCTCCTTTGTACCACTTTACTCTTTCTGGTACTGATAAGTAGAAGTCGATCTTTCTGTGAGGCTTATATAAATACTCTGGTTCTGCTTTTCCTTCTCTTAGATCTGCTAAGTATTGTATGAATTTCTCCTTGTAGTCATCTACTGGAACTCCTATCTTCCTTAAGAAGCCTTCAACATCAGTTGCGTGCCAGTGTATTTGAGCTATCTTGTAGGGATCTGCACCCATAGCTATTGCTGCAAATTGTGCATCTGCTAATACTGGTAAGTTGTAATTAAAGCCGTGTGCTTTTCCTGCCCACTGACTCTTGTCTAAAGTTGTTACACATCCCGTATCGGAAGTAACGAATACGTCAGCGTGAGCTTCTTCTACTGCAGGAATTACTTTCTTGAATAGCGCAAAACTCCTTGAGAACTCTCTCTCAGTCAATATGTGTCTAAATCCGAAACCGCAGCAGTCCCACCAAGTTGAGTAATCAACTATCTTAGCTCCGAAGTTCTGTACTGTGCCAGTAGGCGCTGCAGGTCTTCTTCCTTGCCATACTTCTGGATCGTATATGGTATCTTCTGGGACTAACTTGTAAACGTGGCAGGGAGTGTGAACTGCCGCCTTAATGTTACTTAAATCGTACTTCTTCTGTTGTGCAGCCTTCTTGCTCATTGTATATAACCATTCCGAATAGTGAACGACTTCTTCAGGAACTACTATATCCATTCCTAGTTTTCTCATTATAGGCCTTAGTTTTTCTCTTACCTCCTTGTGCAATATTATCATATTCCTTACTTCTTTATAGTGACCGAAGGAAGTACCACAGTGAATTAACGGGAAGTAATCTATTTCATAAGCCCTCCACATGTTCCTTACATAAACTCCAGATAAAGCTACTGGATTGGAAGCTCCAGAGGCGTGATAATTCCAACCTGTACAAGAAGTCTGATGTGGTTCATCCATATAATCAATTTCCATTTTATTCATCATCCAAAATACTGAAGTTGGATAACCAGGAATGTGGCCGCACTGTCCACAGCTTTTATGGTTCCATAGTCTGTTAGTTGGAATTGTTTTAGGAAAACCGTTTAAAGATTGCATCTTTATTGGGTTATTATAAGGCTTAATATGATGTACTATAATTTCTCCTTCATCTTCTAATTTTTCCATCTCTTCTTTTACGTGTTGTAAACCATGTGGAGTGCTATACCTATAAATTATTCTTTGATATACTTCGTTCCAGTCTACCGTATCTGCGTAAGGGAAGGCATTCTTAATCTCTTCTTGTAACTTTTTATCTACATTTTCTTGTTCTGACATACAATTCTCCCTTTAACTATACATTTGTTAGAATGGAATAAAAACTTTACTTATTAAACATTTTATGAAACATAGAATAAGTTTTCTAAAATATCGTAAATTGCACAAAAAAGAAAACTATCTTAAAGATCTAACCAGCTGTCTGGAAGATCTTCTTCCTTAAGTTCTCCCTTCTCCCATTTCTCCTTAATTTCGTCTAATTGTTGTTTCCTTTCGTCATATATGTCCGCTATCATATCGTACAGATCAGGATCAACTTTCTTTATAGAGTCCATTACTCCAGACTCAAACATTATAGTCATCATTTCAACTGAAGTTTGAAGTGAAGGATGCCATCCGACGTCAGTTCTTTGCATTAAATCCACTGGAATAGCTTTCCTGTAAACATCCATGTTCTTAGATTCTTCTACTGCTTGAGGTCCCCAGTCGGGAAATGCATCAGGCTGAATCATATCTGGAGTTACTTGGTTACCTAAAGTTAACACTGTGTACAAGACCCTTCTGTATGGGGCTAGGATCTCTTTAGCTGAAGGTAATGCGAACTGTACTGCGTACTCCCTTAAGAGCATTATTAATCCTGCAATCTCGTTATTGAAGGGACATCTCATAGAACACGTGTAGCACTGCACACATGCCCAGACTTTCTCATTCGTAAACTGCCATATTTTGTCTGCTTCATCCCTCATCATGTATTGGATCATTTCCCTTGGTCCAAAATCATAGAACTTTGCAGCAGGACATCCTGAAGTGCAAACTCCACAGTTCAGACAACCTCTTAAGGACTCATTAAATCTGAAATCTGATTTGACAGTCTTCCAGAATTCCTCAGCTAATTGCCTTTGATCCGGAGGTAGTGTGTCTAAGTCCCTTTGTTCTTCTGTCAGAGCTCCCTGCTCTTGATAAGACATATCAAGAAATCTTGGGTCGTCCGGTAATTGTAGAACCCTAGTTGCCATTTAACCCACACCTTTTACTTCTCAAAAGAGACTTATAAGTTTTGTTTTAAAAAAATGTAAAATTAAATAACTTACTTCATCCTTTTAATTAACGCCCTAAGTACTCCGTTCTCTTGCTTTATGTCGAGTATTTGATTCCCTGTCCTTCTTGCCCATGCTTCTAAATCTGACTTTGCGGCCGGGTCTGTAGCATAAACCTCCAATACCTCACCAACATTTATCGTCTTTATTGCCTTAGCAGTCTCTAAAACTGGTCCGGGGCAGAACATTCCCTTTAAATCTAGAGTTTTAGTTATTTTTGCTTCTTGTGACATTTTGGTCACCTTAAATGAATAATGTAGTTCCTCCTTCCGCTCTATCTAGGAATGTTGCAACTCCTACCACGTCGTCAACAAAGTCAGCTAAATCTTCCCTCTTTATTCCGAAGAATTCCATTGTAGTTGAGCAAGCGTAAACTTTTACCTCACCCACTTCCTTAGCCTGCATAACTAATTGATCCCAGCTTGGATATTTCATTTCCTGCATTCTCTGCATCATAACTGGACCGAACTGTTCATAATTCTTATCAATGGGCTGAGGCTGACCTATTGATTTCTTAGTTATTGCTTGAAGCCCCCAGAAAGTGAAGAATAGATTTACCTCATATCCCGCAGCAGCTGCGCCAGAAGCTAAAATACCTACTGGCATTAATTTATCTGCCGTTCCTGAGAATACGATTAATGATAGCTTTTTACTGCCCAACTTTTACACCTAAATATCGTTTATCTTAAAAATATTTAAGCTTTTTGGTATTGCTTTATTTTCTAAATAAACTTATAAAAAGCTCTACGAGAATGTAACATGATTTTGTTTGATAAAAAATATAAGGAACTAAAATTAAATAAATCAAGATAAACATGTCTCAAGAAGAGGAGCAGAAAAAGAAGATACTAATTGTAGTAACTCACGGCCCAGAAGATTTAGACAGAACATATGCGCCACTATTCATGGCATCAATATCAGCATCAATGGAGTACGAGACATCAGTGTTCTTCATGATCAAAGGACCACTATTATTATCAAAAGCTTGGCAGGAAGAAGAGAGAAAGAAAGGAAACAATCCATTCATACACTTCTTCGATATGGCAAAGGATAACGGAGTAAAGATGTATGTATGCGTACAAAGCCTCAAAGATATGTGCCATATGAATGAGAGCGATGTAGTTGACGGAGTAGAATTAGTGGGAGGGTCGACACTAATAGACTTAACATTAGATGCAGATAGAACATTATTCTTCTGATGAACATGTATGTGATAATCGGCGGCGGATCTGCAGGTTACGTAGCGGGTAGTGTACTTGGTAGAGAAGGAAAGGAAGTAACAGTAATAGAGAAAGGAAAATTCGGAGGAGTTTGCGTAAACTCGGGCTGTGTTCCAAGTATTTTTCTTTCAGATATTTCATTTCTTTTTTCTAGATTAAATGAAATAGGCAATTATAAAGGATTAGAAATTAATGTAACCGACTCAAAAGAAAATTTTTTCTCAAAAAGAAATGAAATAATGGATTACTTATCTAATGCAGGAAAAGAGCTGGTAAGGAGTTCTGGAGCAGAAATTATCGAAGGAGAAGCAAAGATAGTTTCGCAAAACGAAATTGAAGTTAAAGGGAAAAGAATAACCTTTGACAAGTTAATAATAGCCAGCGGATCAATTCCTTCAAGACCAAAAATTAAAGGAATAGAAAGGGCAATTAGTGAAGATGAAGCAGTAAATCTGAACTTTGTTCCTTCCTCAATGGTTGTAATAGGCGGAGGCTATGCAGGAGTAGAAATTGCGCAAATATATGCAAGGTTAGGTAGTGAAGTAACTCTAATAACTAGAGGAAAAATAATGAAGTATTTGGATGATGACGGACAAAGAATAATAAAAGAAAGTTTAGACTGGGACGGTGTAGAATTAATTGAAAATTGTGAAGTTGAGGAAATAAATGAACAAACAGTAATAACAAAAAGAGGGATAAGTAAAAAAGCTGAAGTAGTAGTTTATGCTACAGGGAGAAAACCTAACCTTCCAGAAGGAATAGGACTATTGGGAGTTAAATATAACGATAACGGAGTTGTAGTTAACAACTTATTACAAACTACAAACTCTAAGGTATTTTCTGCGGGAGATATAATAGATAAAGAAAAAAAAGTAGCCCACGTTGCGATGTTAGAAGGAGTAATTTCAGCACTAAATGTCATGGGCAAAATGGAGAAAATTGACTACTTTTCAGTACCGCAAGTAGTTTACACAGATCCGCAAATAGGAATTGTAGGAGATAGGAGACTAGCGGTAAAGGAATGTAAATTCCCCCTATCTGCTTCTACTAGAGCTATAATAAAAGGATTAAGGGAAGGTTACGCGAAAGTAGGTATTGACGAAAAAGGAAGAATAGTTTACGGTGAAGTAGTCTCTGACGTAGCTGAAGAGTTAATAAATGAGTTGGCAATTGCAATAAAGGCAGGAATGTTTTGTAAAGATTTAGCTTTTTCAGCACTGGTTCATCCTTCACTCTCTGAAAGTATAATAAATGCGTGCAGAGGATTCTTTAACCTCGACGTAGATAGATTTCCTAAGGATAAAAATGCTTGAAAAATACTTAGAGGAAAAAGGTTACAAGTTAAAAGTTGAGGGAGGAAGAAAAATAGTAGATATGAACGATTATTCTTTCTATATAGAAGGGAATAAGTGCATATTCCCCATTCCTTTGCCCACAGGTAACGAAAACCTGGACGATTTAGTTAACATGGGAGTTCAATACGCAAGAGCCTCAAGACTAATTCAAGGACTAGGTTCTCCTGTTTCGTATTCCGTGGAAGGCCCAAAAGTGCTTGTAATTAAGGAATTCAAAGATGAAAATGAATTGGAGAATAAACTTACTGCTGCAATGGATAAAATAGAAAGTTTGAGGTACTTCCTATGAGCTACGATCCAATAATTAAACAATACTCCTCAGCAATAAAAGGATTAAAAATTGAGGAGTGTTTAGCCGACGACCTCTTTGATGAAATGAAGGAGAATAATGAAATAGTAAAGCTCGAAGGCTGTAACAGACCAGTAGTTAAAATAGAGAAGGACGGTAGAAGGTTCTTTACTTATTATGGAGTTCCTGAAATTAACGAGCTCTGGCCATTTCTTAACGCCTTAGTTAGAATATCTTCAAAAGCAGTTCATCTTCAAGAGGATGAGCTGGAACTCGCAAAGAAATTAAAAGGAAACCTAAAGCTCTTCGTTACAGCAACATGCACACATTGTCCTGCAGCAGCCGAACTGTTCTATCAAATCTCTATAGTTAACGATAAAGTAAACTTGGAAATTTACGATGTAGACGTCTATGAAGAATACATCGACAAATACCACGTCCTGAGTACTCCTAAGATAGTGTTCAACGAGAAGGAATTCCCGTCCTTTCCACCTTTAATACTTCTAAAAATGCTCACTAAGGCTACTTTTTAGTATACCTTTAAACGTGAAAAAGACACTATCAAACAAAGCATATGAAGCTCTTCTTAAAGGAAAAAATGAAGGAGATCTCTGATGTGATATTAAGGTTAACGTCACGGGATAATAAGAAAAAGGATTCTCAAGCCTACAGGAATTTGGAAGAATGCAAAACTCGATAATGTAGTAAAAGAACTGGAGGAAATATGGTCAAAATGAAGTGTTTAGATACTGACATTATAATTGACCTCCTAAGAGGGAAGAGGAGGCTGTATATTATATAAAAAACACAGAGGAGCTTTTGCTACTACCATAAACATTTTTGAAGTTTATTTTGAGACTATAGAATAGAAAACAGAAGGCTTAGATGAATTCTCTTAAAATTTTAAACCTAGATAAAAATTCCTCTAAAAAGGCTGCTGAAATAGGTTCAAAACTTTCTAGGGAAGGAAGACAAAATAGAAGTAAAAGACTTGCTGGTTGCTTCAATCTGCTTAGTTAACGACTGCATATTGGTCACTTCAAACGCAAAACACTTTTCAAGAATAGAAGGAATAGTGATTAAGAATTGGGTAACTTCAGAAGTCACATAACTACGACCTTTACTCCTTCTTTTTCAGCAACTTCCTTAACTTTATCGCCTGCAGAAGTTATTAAATAATAACCTAAATCTTTAGCTAAAAGCAATGCTTCTGTCTCCTCAATGCTTAATCCTTCTAATGGCTGAAACTTATGAGAGAAAGCCAAAACCTTAACTCCTTCGTCTAACGCTTCGTCTACATTTATTCCTTTCCTTAATGCATAAGATAACCCTGAGGTTGTTATAACCAAGAAATATTTTCCTTTAAACTTTTCAATAACTTCATGAATATTCTTGAAAAGTGATGGAGATATTACTGCATATTCCATGGTTTAAAGTAGGATAGTGACGATTAAAAGCTCTTCTTACCAGATTTTCATATTTCAACTTATCTAAAGAAAAAGAGCTTTAATTAAGAATTATTTCTAATATAAACTGTATAAAAAGTTTTCAAAAGTTTATCAACATTATCCCTAACTTCTTCCACATTACCGCTAGATTTCTCTTCAGGATCATCTTTCTTACCTAGATAACCTAAAATATATTCAAACATACATAAGGCAGAGCTTTCTCCATATCCTCCTCCACCATACGAGATTACTTTAAATCTCAACTCTTTCTGGAGTCTCCTAACCTTCTGTCCTAAGTAATTGAAGGAATTTGCAGTTAAATTAAGGAAATGAAGACTATCATCTTTGTGACCGTCAACTCCAGCATTTACTAGTAAATAATCTGGGTGAAAGTCTTCCAGAACTTGCGTAATCTTTAATGCTTCAGCGAATGCATCGTCTCCAGAACCTTTAGGTAGCTGAACGTTTAAGTTTACACCTTTCCCTTTGCCTTCTCCTACTTCCTCCATTCTTCCGTCACCTGGAAAGAAGTGACCATCATAACCGAAGATATTCATCTTCAGAATTTCATCATTATAAAGTATTTTTTGAACTCCGTTACCGTGGTGAGCATCAACGTCAAGTATTGCTACCTTGTACTTTTCTGAAAGAATTTTTGCAGTAATTGCTATGTCGTTTATAGGACAAAAACCCATTGCTCTGCAAGGCAGGGCGTGATGAAACCCTCCCAAAGGTACATAGATAAAGTCTAGGAAAGATGAGAACTTTATTGCAGTAAAACTACTCCCAAGAACTAAGAGAATATCGTTAAACATATCAGGATAATAAACAGTATCTCCGTCATCTAGAAAACCTATATAAGGTGATTTACTAGCTTCTTTCAACTTCTCCACATATTTCCTGGAATGAACTATGAGAAGGTCTTCTTCCCTTGCAGGTTCTGGCGTAATAAAAAGAACGTCATCACGTACTTTTTCCAGATACTCCTTAAATTTCCTTATCCTTGCCTTAGCTACGTCTCTAATCATTGGATGAGAAAAGGAAATCTCTAAAAATCTATCGTCCCAAACTACGCCTATCATTTTAGCATCCGGTAAAATCGCTTAGGTCAACTCTCTTCTTTTCCTCCTTTTTCTTTTCGAGTACTAACGTAAATACTCCTTCCTTCTCCTCATGTTGCAGTACTTGACAATTAGCTAAAGTAGTTAATTGCATTAACATTTCATCACATTTAGGATCCTTGTAAAAAACCTTTAATTGTTCTCCGTTCTTCATTTCCATTATCTTTGCCGAAACTTTAAGGAATGGTTCCGGGCATTCGAGGTTGACCAAGTTTAGTTCTTCCATAAAATTATGAAAATCAAAAAAGTAAATAAGTTTTTACAGGATATAATTACTTAAGACTCTTCCTTAAATGTGCTTTGCAAATTGCTTCTTTTTTATCAATGCTGACTTAAGTCTACTTTCAAAACAACATATGATTGCGAATTTAAGGGAAATTGATGAGTTTAACGACTAAAGAAATTAAGTTCAATAAAACCCTTTAAATGACCTTCCTGTCCAATAACCTTTAGCTATTGCTTTACCTATAGAAGGTTGATCCTTCCTTATATCCCTTAGTATTACATCAACTTTTCCTGGATTCTCAAATCTAACTCCTATTTCCTTATACTTCTCCATAAGGAAGTAACTTCTATTCCTATCCAAGCCTTTAAATACATTACTTGTGACATATATTTCATTGTACTTAATCCATTCGAAAATGTAATCTTGATACGCATATAAATTGGAATCAATCAGAATTCTTAATCCTTTATATTCCACAAATTTAGGCTGAGATTCCTTTGGTGTCATGTCTAACCCTTTAGCAGTGCTCTGTAATCTTATTTTAACACCTATACCCTTTAGCTCTTTCTCATAATAATCCAAAATCCTTAAGAATTCAGCTCTCTTAAACGGATCTCTATACTCGTTAAGTTCTCCACCTAGTTTATCTCCTCTCTCATAAAGTTCTACTTGAAATCCTCTAATAGCTAAAATTCTTGCAGCCTCTAAGCCTGCTAATCCCCCTCCTATTACCTTGACTTCTCCTTCTCCTCTCTGCAGAGGTAAAATCTCCCAACCAAGCTCAGGGTTTACATCACATCTCACCTCCCTAGTTGATAGAAGTCTACAAGACTGATTACACCTTATACAATACCTTATAGGCCTATTATTTTCAACCTTTTCAACCCAATCTGGATCTGCCAATAATTGTCTGCCTAAAACTACTGCATCAACTACGTTTAGGGCTTCTTGTGCCTCCTCTGAAGTTGTAATTGAACCTGCTAACATTAAAGGTAAATCATTAACAAAACCCCTAACTACTTTTGCCTCTTCTAAGTACGAAAGCTTCTTATAATAAAAGCTTGAAGATCCTCCAAGAGGACCGTCTCTTCCTGCAGACAGGTGAACGTAATCTAACTTATTCTTGACTCTAGAAACTATTTTACCTACCAGCTCTGGAGTTAAACCATCACTATCAAATTCTGTAGATGATATCCTTAGCCCAACTGGAATACTTACTTCTCTCCTTACTTCATTAAGAATTTCTTCCAAAAACTTGACTCCGTCAGAATATTTATCCTTCCTTTTGTTAGTAGCTGGAGATAGAAACTGCGCTATCAAATAGCCATGAGCACCGTGAAGCTCTATTCCGTCAAAACCGCTCATTTCAGCCCTTTTTGCTGCTTTTACAAAATCCTCAATTACTCTGGTTATATCATCTTCCGTCATTTCCTTGACCGGCTCTATTAGAGGTATATTAGAAGGGGCAATAGGCTCATTACCCCAAATTAAGCTTCTTTTTGTTTTCCTACCAACGTGAACCAACTGAACAAAAATTTTTGAGCCGAAATTGTGAACAGCTTCAGTAAGTCTAGCGAATTTTGGAATTAAAGTATCATCGTAAAGCCCCAATTGGTTAGGCGACCCTCTTGAATCTGAGTTATTAATATAAGTATACTCTGTAATGAGCAACCCTGCAGAAGATCTCCTAACAAAATAGGCTATATGCTCTTCAGTAGGATAACCTTCTGGAGATGCTAAATTTGTTATCATTGGAGACATTATAACCCTATTCTTCAGTTCAATGTCTCCTATCTTTAACGGTTCGAAAAGCTTCATACGATTGTTTGATACCAAATAGTTAAAAATTTAGCTTAATATGAAATTATACTAATTATTAAGTATAAATTTAAATTCTCATCAAATTTGTTTTGCTTTTTCGGGAAAGTACTTTAAGAACTTCTTTATCTTAGGATCTATAACTAACCTACAGTAAGGATAACGCCTATGAGTATCGTAAAAATTATGGTGATAATCTTCAGCTTCATAAAACGCATTAAAAGGTACTACTTCTGTGACTACTTTTTTACCCAACTTCTTCGCAACTTCCTTTACCATCTCTTCAGCAATTTTCCTCTGCTCATCATTATGATAAAGTATTATAGACCTATACTGAGGACCTACGTCATTGCCCTGTCTATTTGGAGTTGTAGGATCGTGAATTGCAAAGAATATCTCTAAGATTTCTTTATATGAGATGACACTAGGATCGAAAGTAATTTGTACAACCTCAGCATGTCCCGTTTCACCTGTACAGACTTCCTCATAAGTAGGATTAGGTACTTTTCCTCCAGAATATCCGGGCTTAACGTCTACTACACCTCTAACTCTTGAAAATACTGCCTCAGTGCACCAGAAGCATCCTCCACCTAAAGTTGCTTTTTCCATATGTAAAATGTGAAAAGGAAAGATTTAACTTATTGTTAGAATATTTTTTAAATTCTCTCAGTATTAAGCACTATTAAAATAAGCAAATTAAAAGAAAAAATGATTTAAAAGGGTTAGCTCTGGGCTACTTCCATTAATGTTTTGAATATTTCATTAAAGTCTGCTTTGCTTAGCTCTACAAATACTCCGTAGTTACCCATTACGCACACTGCATAATCTCCTGCTGCTACTGCCCACCCGTGGAAGGGAGTCCATTTCATTCCAGATAGTCTAGTAAATCCTTCTGCCTGCATTTTGCCCATTAATGTATTTGCTGCAACCATCATTGCTACCATCTCAGCCATTTCTTTTGGTAGATTACCTTTGTATTCTACTAATTTTCCGTCTGGCGTATATTCTCCTGCAGCTAATGCTCCCTTTAGACCCATTAAACGATCCAATTTATCCATATTTATCCCTAATTTAAATAGTGTATGTTTAGATTATATAAAATTTATGATTAAAAAATTTTCTTTTGATATTTTTATGAATTAAATTATCATGCTAAATTTCTACATTTTCATCGTGAGCTTTCCACTAATATAAATCCGTTTAACCCCGTTAATGAATGCTAAAAATTAAAAATAATATAATACTACTTATCTTATAAAAAATTTATTTGCATTTAAATTTATAAATATTATTTAGATAGAAGCAACTTTAGGATTGGCTTATCTTAAAATGATCATGTAAAATAGACAATATACTATTATCTTCAAAACATTATAAGCTTCAAAGTGTTATGTTCTTCCTAGAAAAAATCTTCAAGGTTTAGTTCTAATAAAAATTAGTTATTCTGTATCTATAAGAATACCGTCCTTAAATCTCCTATACTTCGTTATACTAAACGACACCACACTCCCTACACTGAACATTTCCTTTGATTTTATAGTTACCTTATAGTTATCAACATCACAGAAGAGATATATATCATCTCCTAAAACTTCTACAGATTCTACTGTGCCCTTCAGTTCTCCATCCAATTTTGTCCAAGATGGTCTGAATCCTATTTCTACGCCTTCTAACCCGATTATTTTTCCAGGTAAGAAGTTCATTGGAAAATCTCCTATAAATTCTCCAACCCATTTTGTTCTTGGATACTCATAAAGCTCCATAGGTTCACCCACTTGTTCAAATTTTCCATTATGGAGAACTGCTACCCTATCTGCTAAGCTCATTGCCTCTTTCTGATCATGAGTTACGTAGATGAACGTACCGTTAAGCTCCTTCTGAATCCTTTTTAACTCTCCTCTTGCAACAAACCTTACTCTTGCATCTAGATTAGATAGAGGTTCGTCAAGGAGGTAAAAAGAAGGTTCTCTGACTATAGCCCTAGCAACAGCAACTCTCTGCTGCTGACCTCCGCTTATCTTAGTAACGTTCATTTTTAGAATATCTGAAATTCCCAATAACTTTGCAACTCTTTCTACTCTCTTTTCAATATCGTCCTTTTTCAATCCTTTCATCTTTAACGGGAATGCTATATTATCGTAAACTGTCATGTTAGGATATAATGCATAATTTTGAAAAACCATTGCGACGTTCCTTTTTTCTGGAGGTAAGTTAGTAACATCCTTACCGTCTACTATTATTTTACCTTTATCTGGTTTTTCTATTCCAGCAATGACTTTAAGCAATGTACTTTTTCCTGCTCCACTAGGCCCTAAAATCACAAAAAATTCTCCAGTTTTTATGGTTTCGGTTATTCCATCTAAAACTACTTTACTCCCGAATTTTTTCGTTAAATCTTGAAATTGGATCATGCCTTTACACCTCCTGCTAAGTATTCACCTTTCAAATACTTCTGCAAAAATAGAGTAAGAATAATTACGGGAATTGTAAATACTAAGGAAAATGCTACTGCGGCAAGTTCATTCCCCCTAGTTATATTAATGTAAATTTCTACCGGTAATGTTGGATGTATTGGAGAAAGTATTATTGCATATGTAAATTCATCCCATGAAAACATCCACGAAATGAGGAATGCGGCAGCAATTCCAGGCAATGCAGTAGGTATTAAAATATCCTTAATATATGAAAACGTAGATGCACCGTCTATTTTTGCTTGATATTCAATTTCTCTAGGAACCGCAGAGAAAGTACCCTGCATTATAAAAGTTGCTAAAGGTAAGGTTATCAATTCTTGGACAAGTGCTAATCCAAGGATCGTATCAAATAGGTGAAGCTTTATAAATTCAGCACTAATAGGTATTGCTACAACAATTCCAGGGACCATGTTAGTTATTAATAGTAGAATTAAAACTGGATAGGCTATCTTTCCAGGTAATCTGCTTAAGCCGTATCCTGCTGGCACACCTATTAAAATTCCCAGTATCCCTACCAAAGTAGCTACTGAGAGACTTTTGAAAAATGGGTGAACGAAGTCATATTGAGTAAACGCATATATTAGATTATTTAGAGTAAAAGCCTTAAATACTAGGGGCGGATAAATGGTCTCTATAGTGTATTTTGCTGGGCTAAAAGCTATCATTATTAGAATATACAGCGGAAGCAGGAAGTATATTGATAATATTACGATAGCAATATACCAGAACTTCATTTCCTACCACTCAATTTTATATTTAATATTATAAAGACTGAAATAAAAGCTAATAGGATTACTGCAGCTGCGGAAGATAAATATATCGTTGTAGTTGAATACAGTTCATAAGCTAACGTAGTTAAAAGTGAAGGATGATAACCTATTAAAACCAATGGTAATGCAAATATATTAAATTCACTTACACCTCTTATGATTAATGCTATTGCAATAAATTTCTTTAAGTTAGGTAAAGTAATATGGAAGAACCTCCTTATGGGTCCTGCGCCGTCTAATGCTGCAGCATAGTAAAGATCTTTTGGTATTGAGAGCATTCCTGATAATAATATTAGCATAACTATTGGAGTATTTTTCCAGCTATCTGATATCATTACTACCAAGAGGGAAATATATTTATTTGCGTACCAATTAACTGTAGGTAAATGCAATAAATGTAAAAACGAGTTAGTATAACCTCCAGTAGTTTGAAAGATGAATGAAAAAGTTATTGCAGCAACAATGGTAGCTACACCCATGGGTATTATAGTCAACGTGGAAAAAGCTCTCTTACCTCGAAATTCTCTAGTTAAAATTGAAGCAATTGCCAACCCTAAAAATAGTTGTATGAATAAAGCCCCAACTGTAACTATTACTGTATTCAAAATAGTTCCACAAATATTAAAATAAAACAATTCTTTATAATTAGCAAGAGTAAATTGACCTCTACTGTTTAAAAAGCTAAAATAAACAGCATCAAATGAAGGATAAAAGGCAAAAATTCCTACATAAATAATTGCAGGAATAGTAAAAAAAAGGTATTTTAAATTTTGATTCACTAAGTTCACCCGTAGAGCGGATGATACATTCCTTCTTCATATTCATGAGCTACTGTAGGATTATATGTTGTCTTTAGGTATGAGTACAGTTCTGCATTAGCTTGGCTTAATATTGATGGAATCTGAGAAGTTGGAGCATGGTCTTCCACGATCTGGACGAATACTTTATCTGCTATGGTATTCCATTCAGAAATCCACGGTACTGGTTCTCTGAAGAATGCGTTCTGGAATGCTGCTTCTTCGGCTTTGAATAATGTTGAAATATTTGACGGTAAATTCTGATAAGCCTTGGCATTAACTGCCGGCTCTCCTAAGATCATTATTATATCTCTCTGTACCTCAGTTGATAGCAAGAATCTGACGAATAACAATAAGTCATGTATATGTGTTGCACCCTTCGGTATGGCTAACACATCGCCTCCTACTAAATGATCGCTATTTACGGGTCCTGCAGGACCAGGATAGAACCCTATATTTGTTACATTTATTCCTTCAGATTTCATTGTAGCGTAAATGTATGGCCATTGATAATCTAAGATGTAATATTCTCCGCTAGCCAATCCTTTATAACTACCCCAATATCCATGAATATACTGAGGGTTAAAATAAGCTGAAAGTTCATCTAAGTATGTAAACGCCATTATGTCTCCCGAGTCATTAAAGAGAAATGGATTTCCTCCTGCTTGAACCATCCATTGATATAACTCGGTTGATGTGCTTGCTCCGCCATGACCTTGGAACATCACCGGCTTTACTCCGGTTTTCTGATATATTACTTTAGCATCTTGCATTAATTGGCTCCAATTCTGTGGTAAAGGCAAATTAAGCTCCTTAAAAGTTGTCTCATTATACCATACTAATGGAATATTTCCTCTAAATGGTATGAAATATATACCATGGTATACGGATTGCTCATAGTTCATTAAACTAACCATGGAAGGTATCATGCTAGGCGGAGATATAGTTGATTGATAAGGAGTCAAATTCATTAAATCTCCAGCACATAATAATTCTCCTATAATCATGTTATCTTCTGCTATCACTGTAGGACCTACGTCGCCACCCTTTTCTAAAGATTCTATTGTACTTACCATATCCGAGGCACACTCTACAGTTAAGTGAACGCTAATATTAGGATACATTTTCTCAAACTCTGGAATTATAACGTTGTCAAAGACTTTAGCTTCAGAAGGAGCAAGATCATCATAGTAGTTTATTGTTACTTTCGTAGATGGATGAACAGTGGTAATATAGTATCCTACCCCTCCTGCTATTGCTATTACTATGATTGCTATTATTATTGCTATCGAAGTTTTAGTTAAAGCCTTCATCAATTTTTTATTCATTTTAAAATCCCGTAATACTTTACGCTTTAATTGTATAAAAAATTAATTATGGTATCAACTATTATATACCGTTTAATCTAATCTTAATCTTTATTTCAATTATAATATTACTTTTAACTTACTACAAACCATAATGTAGAAATTATAAAAATCTACAAAAAAGTTAAATATCATTTAATTCGAAATTATCCTCATTATTGACATTATATAAATGGTTTATTTATAAGAAGACATACCTTACGCTTCTGAATCTGAACAGTAGAGCAACTTTAACGTCTTCACGTCAGTGCTTTCAAAAAGTTTATAGCCTTAGACAAAGGATATAATACTAAATCATAGTCTAAGAACTTTTACAAAATACTAGTGTAATAAAAATATTGTTTAATTGTTCATTTCTTTGCATGATGTACTTATAAACGATAAGTGTTAACTGAAATAATGTAAGTAAGGTTTATTTCAAAGACTTTTTTACGGTGTATTTCCCGCAGGGCGATTCGGTCTAATTGCAAAATTAGGAAGGAGAGACATTCAATTAAACTATTAATCATCGAAAACGTATTTGACCATTAAAGTCTCAATATTTCCTAATAAGATTACATAAACAAAGTGAATTCGCAAAGAAAACCCGAATCGCCCCGTTCTAACCTAATTACATTAGAGTCTAGAAAACTAAGAAAAATACTTTTTATCGAGAATTTAGAAAATTATCTATGGACTATAAGACCGTGTATAACCTAGCATTGGAAAATCCAGACAAATACTGGGATCCTTTTGCCTCTTCCCTTAAGTGGTTTAAGAAATGGGATAAAACGCTAGATAATAAATGGTTCATAGGAGGGAAAACTAACATCGCGATGAATTCTCTTAACCATTCCGGTAAAGCCTTAATATGGTATGGCGAAAAGGAAGTGAGAGAAATTTCCTACAACGATTTAGATAAACTGTCACGGCTTATTGCAGGGAAATTAATTGACTTAGGTGTTAAAAGAGGGGATAGGGTCGCGATTTATATGCCTAACATGATAGAGACAATAGCCTCAATTTTAGCCTGTGCCAGGTTAGGTGCAGTATATTCATTAATATTTGCGGGCTTAGGTTATGAAGCAGTAAAATCCAGGGTAGAGGACTTTAAACCTAAGGTTATAATTAAAGCTAATAAAACCTATAGGAGAGGAAAAGAGATTCCCCTATACTTGGAAGGGAATATAGTTTTTGATAGAAATAAAGAATTTGACTACGACAATGAATACGGCAGTTACGAGGAGGTAGAAAGTAATGAGCCGTTAAAAGTAATGTACACTTCCGGAACTACTGGTAAGCCTAAAGGAATTATTTTACCTCACGGAGCCTGGATGGTTGGAGATTATACGGTTTTCGACATAATGTTCTCACTTAAGGAAGGTGACGTAGTATTTACTACTGCAGACGTAGGCTGGATAACCTTCTCAAGGATAATGTATGCTACGTTACTCCACGGATGGACGTTGGTGTTTATGGAAGGTGCCCCGGATTATCCTAAAGACCGCATACCTAAAATAATTGATGAGACTAATCCTAAACTCCTCTTCACCTCTCCTACTCTTTTAAGGCTTTTAGTAAAGTTAGGGATAAAAATGCCTAGAGTTGAATTTGCTGCTACTGCAGGAGAAATAATGGACGAGAAAAGTTGGGACTACGTATCTTTTGCTGATAAATATACTGACGTTTACGGTCAGACTGAACTTGGATATGTAGTAGGAACACCCTTCTCCATGGGTGTAGAGCCAAGAAAAGGCTATGCGGGAGTTCCGTTCCCCGGGGCAGTGCTAGATACAGTAGACGAAAACGGTAGGCACACAGACGATGTAGGTTACTTAGTTATGAAATCCAAGTTCCCTACACAGTTTATAGGTATCCTAAATAATGAGGAGAAATTCAAGGAATATTTCAAATTAGGGTATCATTTTACGGGAGATCTTGCAATTATGAATGGAAATTATATAAAAATAGTGGGAAGAGCAGACGATATGATAAAGATTGCGGGACATAGGATAACTAGCGGAGAAGTTGAGAGCTTAATTTCTGAGGTACCTGGTGTCGTTGAAGTTGCAGCTATAGGAGTTCCTGACGAAATTAAAGGAGAAAAGCTCGACATATTCGTAGTAGGTGACGTAAGTGAAGATCAAATTAGAGAAAAAGTAAAAGAGTCGTTAGGATCTATTTACGTTATTGACAAGGTATTTAAAGTGAACAGACTACCTAGGTCTAGGAGCGGTAAAATAGTAAGGAGAGCACTTAGGGATGTTATTGTTGGGAATAAGTTTGATGAGACAATGTTAGAAGATCCGGAAGTTCTAAGGGAAATCATTGACATCGTGAAAAATAATTGATAGATTTGAAATTTAATAATAATCAAGAAAAATTATTATTGATCTAGACACGCCGTATTTGGTACTTATCCTTACGATAGCGCTATCATAAGATTAAACGCAGTTATTAGCATTGTTGATTAAATCATTAATGTATATAGGATAATATAATAATTCAGAAAATTATTATTATGAACATTTTAAATATACTCGATCAAAACATATGCATAAAAATTATTTTAAGACCTTATATTTTTATTAAGACGAGTTAACAGCGTATATAATATTAAAAAGTATTTAATAATTATTCTCTATATAAAGAAAATACTTTATAAACCTATAATCTCTATTTGTTCTATAAAAATGTTATCCATAGTGATTCCAGCATTTAACGAAGAAAAAAGAATAGGAAGCACGCTGAATAAGTTATCAATATGGTATAATTCATCCGAAATTATAGTAGTCTTTGACGGAAATGACAATACGCCCGAGGTTGTAAAAGAGTATAATGCAAAACTTTACGTTAGCAAGGAAAGATTGGGCAAAGGAGGATCATTAAAGAAAGGTATAGAATTCTCATCTTATAAGAAGATACTTCTGATTGATGCCGATTTACCGGTAACTCGTGATGATCTGAACAAGATAATTTCTACTAACGCTGACTTAGTGGTAACTACAAGAAAAATGGTAGGCATGCCATGGAAAAGAAGGTTTTTGCACAAGGGTTTTATCTTGTTAACTAAGTTTTTCTTTCCAAGCCTTAGAAAGTTCAAGGATTTCCAATCTGGAGTTAAACTAGTAGATAGAGAGAAGGCACTCCGCTCGCTTGATAATTTAATAATAAACGATTTCTTATTTGACGTAAATTTAATTTATGAATTTAAGAGAAGAGGTTACAAGATAAAGGAAGAAGAAATAAGTTACATACATGATGAAACTGATAGTAAGATTTCTAGAAAATTGATTAAGATAATTGTGCTAATGTTCTTGTCATTAGTAAAACTTAGAGTGTATTATTCTCCTTTCAAGGGAATATTGAAATCTAGAACTTACCTTAAGGCCCAAGATTTTATTTTGAGAATTTTGAGGTAATTAGTTTAATAGAAAGAAAAAAATCACATTTTCTTTATCTTAACAATGTTTAAAGATTGTGCTATACTTCCTGCTATAGGATCGGTGATTTGGTCGCTTATTAAGCTATTTACGTCAAAACCGTGGCTGTACGCAAATTTTTCACCCCTTGAATGCCTGCCAAAGCCGAAGTAAGTGAAAACGGTATCCTCCCTTATATCATCAGTAACTTTAACCTTGCATCTAACCTTCTCGCCAGTTGTTAAGGATATTAATTCAACATCATCGCTATCATTTATTCCTAATTTTTCTGCTCTTTTTCTATTTATTGTAACTGGATTGTCTGGAGCCAGTTTAATCAAGGTAGGAATGTCGAAAGTTATACTATCCTGAGTATGATATAACGTGTGACCGCTAGTCAGATAGAATTCATCGTCTTCCCTAGGTATCACGTTTTTCTCTATGTAAGTAGGTAATGGATAATAGCCATGTTCATGAAGAGTAGAGGAATATATCTCAACTTTCCCTGAAGGTGTGTTTAGCCCTCTCTTATAAGGATAAACTTCGTAAAGTTCTGCAGGAAGATTTACGCAACCCTTTGAGTATAACTCCTCCTTATTTATCCTCAGTTTTTTCAAAATCATGTCTTGTAAAGATTCGAAAGTATCATTTGCTAAACCTAGCCTTTTCTCAAGCTCAAGCAATATCCACCACAACGGTTTAGTATCATGCATTGGATCAACAGCCTTCTGATGTATATCCACCCATGACTCTAAAGTCCAACCCACTGGTAGCGGCAATTCATCCCTTTCTAAATAAGTTGACTCTGCTAAAACTACGTCGGCATATTGAGTTACGTCTGAAGGCATTACATCAACTACTACAAGGAAATCTAGTGAACTTAAAGCCCTCCTAACTAGATCACTATTTGGATCCCTGCCGTCAAGGTTGCTCCCTACAACCATTAAAGCCTTTATAGGATAAGGACTGCCGGTTAATATTGCCCTATATACTTCTTGAAAAGCGGCATATGTTAAAGGATACCTAATTTTATCTATCCTCTTGGCTTTAGCTCTATTCTCTTCAAAGAGCTTTATTTTAGGTTTTTTAGAGAAAACTAACCCTCCCTTCTTGTCGAGGTTACCTATCATTGCGTTAATTACAAATGCAGACATCCAGGTGTAAGTTGAATCTGTGGAGAAGGAAGTGTGCCAACCATCATCTATAACTGCGGAAGGTCTATTCTCCCAAAGGTTTTCAGCAATGTACTTTACGTCATCGTAAGTTGCTCCAGAAATGTAAGTAAGTCTAGGATAGACTTTCTCTCCTTCCTTCATTAATAGATAGAAAGCTGTAGCAACTCTCCTGCCATCTTTTTGCCCTTCATAAAGTAACTCGTTAGAATAGTCATTAGTAGGAGATAAGTCATCCTCATAAATTAACAGTGACGCATTAGTGTACTTCTTAAGGAATTCTTCATCATACATTCCGTTCTTTATCATGTAGTATATTACTGATAGGAGGAAAGCGGTGTCAGAGCCAGGCCTTATGGGAATCCACCTATCTGCATACCTTTGAGCTATTGCAGACTTCCTAGGATCTATTACAGATATTCTCATTCCATTTTTCCTTCCTTCCTCTATCCTCCTCACTATGTCTGGGACTATTCCTTCCAAAGGATTCCTACCTATAAATACGACAAACTTGGAGTTGGGATAATCTGGATCTATACTCCTAGGTCCCTCAGCTCCTAAGACTAGTTCAGCTGCTACAGTTCTAGGGCCATGGCAAACTGATTCATGACCAATTAAATTAGGAGTTCCGTAAAGTGCTGCAAACCTCTCCAACAACTCTTTACCGTAGTCGTGGAAGGTTATTGCTAAATATTCCGGATGGCCTTCGTCTAACAATTCCTTAAGTCTTTTAGCAACTTCGTCTAATGCCTTATCCCATGTTGTGGAAACTAAGGAATTCCCTTCTTTGATTAAAGGGGCCTTTAGTCTATCGGGGTGAGTAAGTAAATAAGGCCCTGCTGCTCCTCTACCACAAATGCCCGGTTGTGGGTGGTTTCTATTTGCGGCAACTCTTACAGTTTTCCCTTCTACTGTTGCAATTATTCCACACATATTTTTGCACATATAACATCTTAAGAAAGTCATACACTATTTTTTATCACAAGTTTTATTTAACCTAATTAGTAATCATGGAAATATTTCTGTGAATAAATATACAATTTCTCGTATTTTCTAACGTAAAATCTTCCCTTATTTAATCCACTAGTGGATTTAACTAGGTGAAAAATGACGAGAGAAAAATAGGGACTTAGCTTACAAGAATGCCTCCTAATACTTTCTTAGATAACTCTAATGTCTGGAAGTGCAACATTGGTGCCCTTGCATCTCTATAGTATTTCTCTATTTTCAAGGCATTACTGAAGCCGTGACCTCCGGTTATTCTTAAAGCCTTGTCTATTACATCTAAAGCATTCTCAGTATTGAATATCCTAGCCTTAAGCACTGCAGGCATGGGGTTTTGAGAGTTAAGCTGATCTGCTGCATAATAAAGTAATTGTCTCATTGCCTCTATTTTGGCTGACATTTCCGCTAAATAAACCTGGACTCCTTCAAATGACGAGAGAGTATTTTGCCCTAACTTCCTGCTCTTGACGTGATTTAATGCCTCCTCAAAGGCTCCCTCAGCTAAACCTAAGGATATTGCGGATACTCCCAGCATTCCTATTCTTCCTAAAACTCCTAGGAATTTGACGAAGTCGTCAACAACTAAATTGTCCCTACTTACCTCAACATTCTCTAAAACAAGTTCTCCCCAAGATACTCCCTTCATTCCTAAAGAAACGAATTTTTGTCCCACTTTAGTCTGTCCTTTTTCTACTAGGATTACTCCAGGCTTTTGTTGGCCGGAAATCTTTGTAATTATCATAAAGAGGTCTAATTCACCTACTCCAGTGATGAAACTCTTGTTTCCGTTAATTACGTACTTATCTCCTTTCAATTCAGCAGTTGTATTAAGTACTGCATTTATTGCACCGCCCACTGACTCAGTTCCTGCTGCACCCATAAGCAGCTTACCGTTAACCAGATCATTCATGTACTTATCCTTTAATGCTTTACTCGCAAACGTATTGAAGGCAAAAGTTGATGCTACGTGAGTTACGTAAATCCATGCAGTAGAAGGTGAAGCTTTTGCTATGTTCTTAACCACATCATTGAAAACTCTTGCCGGTAATCCCATACCGTAAGGTTTAGGTATTAGAATTCCCATGAAGCCCTGCTGTGATAGGAGTTCCAAGTTTTTCCTAGGGAAATTTCCTTGTTCTTCGCTTGTAGAATCAAGTTGTTTTCCTATTTCACTTGAGGATTGAACAATTAACTCTGTTTCTTCGCTCATAATAGAAAGTGATGAGGAATAATTTAAATAATTTACCAATATAATTCTTGTTTTAATTAAGTTGAGAAAGTATAGCCCTAATTTGATATTTATTTCATTTTTAAAGAATTAATTATATAAAGATCAGGAAACGGAAGTTAAACGTTTAAACGAGTTTTACTATTTATAGGGTATGAATATCGTAGCGTTATTTAAAATAGTTCCAGACGATACTTTAATAAAAATAAGCGGAAATTCCATTGACCTTAATGTTCCTTACAAGATAAGCACTTACGATAAGAACGCTATTGAAGAGGCAATTAGAATAAAGGAAAAATATGGTGGGAAAGCTTACGGGATTACTGCTGGAATTGTTGATAGGAAGACAATAAGGGAAGCTTTAGCAATGGGGCTTGACGAGGTCATTTCAATAGATATGAAGGAAATGGACGTAATGACTACTGCTGAGGCAATCGTTGAGGAAGTAAACCAGATTAAACCGGACTTAATCGTTGCAGGAGAAAGTACTACAGACAGTAGTGGGAGCGTCCTTCCTTCCTATTTGGCTGCAATGCTCAATTATCCTATTATAACTTATGCAAAGTCAATAGCAATAGAAGGGGATAAAGTAAGGGTTGAGAAGAACTTGAGTACATTAAGCGAGATAGTTGAAACCCAAATGCCAGTAGTAATTTCTGTAGTTGGAGAAATAAATACTCCAAGAATTCCAACAGTCAAGCAGATATTGGAATCGTCAAAAAAGCCAGTAAAATCCTTAAGCTTTAATAAAACTCCAAACGTAAAGGTTATTAGCGTTTCTCCTTACGTGATTCAAAGGAAGAAGATAATCATTGAGGGCAAAATGGATGAGGCAGTTGATAAGTTATTATCCTACTTAAGGGGTGACGGTATATTATGATGGTAGTAATATATTCTGAGGACCCAGAAATTATAAAAGTTGGGACAAGTTACTTCCCTAATGAACATACCATAGGAATAACAACAAAGGAAGTAAAATACACAGATGAACTTTACGTCATTGATAAAATTGACGAGGAATTCATAAGCAACTTCATAGCCTCATTAAAACCAGATGTTGTAATAGTGGGAAACTCTAAGAGAGATAAGACAGTTGCAGGTTACGTTGCAGGTCTCCTAAAGGTTCCTATTATTCCCGAAGTCATAGACATTGAAGGAAATAAGGCAAAAAGGGTAGTTTACAGCGGTATGGGAATTGCTGAAATAGAATTCTCTTACCCTGCGGTAGTTATTATAGAGAGGAAAGAAGTGCAAGTTAACGAGAAGAATACAAAGATTAACAAAGTGGAAGTAAAGGAAGAGAGAGTTAAGCTCGTTGAAGAGAAAAGCAAAGGAGAACAAGGAGTTAATCTATCAACTGCGGAAATAATAGTATCGGTTGGGAGAGGAATAGGATCTAAAGATAACGTAAAATATGCTGAAGAACTTGCAAATGCATTAGGTGCAGCATTGGGAGGAAGCAGACCGGTAACTGCAGAACTAGGTTGGTTACCGGAAGATAGACAGATAGGCCTTTCAGGGAATAAAGTAAAACCTAAGCTTTACATAGCCTTAGGAATTTCAGGCCAACCGCAACACTTGGCAGGAATAAAGGATGCAAAGATTATAGTTGCAGTTAATAAGGATAAAAACGCACCAATAGTCGAAAACGCTGATTATACTATAGTAGGTGATGCAATAGAGTTCTGCAAAGTAATGACTGAAAAGGTGAAAAACAAGTGAGCTTTGACGCTGATGTAATTATTGTAGGAGGAGGACTTTCCGGTCTTTCCGCAGGAATAACTGCCGTGAGAGAAGGGTTAAACGTAATCCTCTTGGAGAGAGGAGATTACAGTGGGGCAAAGAACGTTTCAGGAGGAAGAATGTACATACATGCTTTGAAAAAGCTTATTCCAGACGCGCTTGAAAAAGCACCTTTAGAGAGGCCTATAACTAAGGAAACTTTTGAAATCTTTTGCGGAAATAGGAAAATAACTTTCTCGTTTGAGGAAAAAGATAAGAAAAATAGCTTTTCGGTATTGAGGGCTAAGTTTGATAGATGGTTGGCTTCTGAGGCTGAAAATTTAGGTTTATTAATTTCCTATTCAACGCTAGTGCTCAATGCTTATAGAGAAGGCGGAGGAATAACTTTAGAGACAAACAGAGGGACTTTAAAAGCCCCACTAATTATTGACGCTTCAGGAGTCACTTCGGTAGTCTTCAGAATGCTTGGACTAAGGAAATTTACTCCAGATAAATGGATGTTGGGAGTAAAAGAGATAATAAAGGCTGACGTTAATTTACCGGAAAATGAAGGAGAAGTTAGGACAATAGTGGGGGAAATAAAAGGAGTTAAAGGTGGAGGCTTTGTTTATACTAATAAGGATACATTATCTGTAGGTATGGCAGTAACTTTTGATTCCCTTCCTAAATCTGAATTCCCAGCAAAGGATCTAGTTGAAGCGTTTAAGGAAAGGATAGAAATTGAAGGAGAAATACTGGAATATTCTGCTCACGCTATTCCTTACTACGGTTTTAAGAACTTGCCACCGTTATACGATAAAAATCTAATTGCGGCAGGAGACTCTGCAGGTTTTCTAATTAATGACGGTTTCACAATAAGGGGAATGGATTTAGCAATAGGCTCTGGAATGATTGCAGGACTTGCATCAAAAAAGATTGTAGAGAGTAGGAATTTCTCAAACACTGAGATTTACTATGAAATGCTTAAGGATAGTTTCGTGCTTAAGCATTTGGAATTAGCTTATAATCGTTTTGAGCTGATTAATTCTCCTTCAACATTTTCAACTTATCCAGAGATTTTATGTAACGTATTATCTGACATGTTTACAGTTGAGGAGAATAGAGATACGCTAATTAATGACGTAATATATAGATTAAAAGAAAAAGGAATCCCACTAAGCCAGGTGGTGAGGGATTTATGGAAGGCAGTAAAATAGTTCCTCTTTTGAAGAGGCTAGGATTAAATACTTATAATGTAGATAAAAAGCCCCATATAGAAGTTAATACTGACATTTGCATTAACTGTAAGGATAAGCCGTGTACGTTATCATGTCCAGCAGGAACTTATGAGGCTTTGCCAGACGGAAGAATTGCTGTACATTATGAAAGATGCTTAGAATGTGGTGGTGCATTAGTTATTTGTCCGTTCGGGGCTATCAAATTTAGGTTTCCAGAAGGAGGAATATCTTACAGGTATGGATAATTCATATTTTTATTAATAGCTCATGTCCGCAGCTTAACTCTACTGAGTTGTACTTCAATTTTGCTAGATCGTTTAATAATAATTTCCCACCATCGCCTTTAGGGCACGAAAGTTCAGTAAAAGTTGGTTGAAATAAAGAAAAGTAAGCTGGATCTCTTATGGAGTACTTGCCGTTATTCTTTTCTATAACTCCTAGGGACTCTAATGTCTTAGCAATTTTTTGACAACTTTCTATCTTTAGATTAATATTTTTTGAAATTTCGTAACAAGTTAATTCTCCTTTCTGTAATAAAATTTTTACTATATTAACATAGGCCTCGCTTTTCCTTACTCTCCTTATGGACGTTAACCCTTTCTTAGCCTCTGAGCCCATATTTTCATATGACTTGAGCAAAGACTCTTGTAAGTCCCTAGTTTTTACATAATATTTTCCAAAGTAATTTAACCAAGCTGGATTGCCAAACGTGTTATATACTCCACTCTTTATAACGTACTCATCTACATTGACAGAATAAAATTTTAAGCCTAACCTTAAGTATTCTTCTGCCTTATTAATGGGAAAATTATCTAACCAAATTCCATTAATTTCTCTCCCGTGAAAGACGTCTTTATATTCCGTAGAAAAATAGTTCTTTAAATAAGTTACAGAACCAGTTACTACTATTTTCACTTTTTTGTAAAGCTTATCGTATGCATATTTTAAATCTTCAATAAAACTTTCCTTATCCTTCCAACGATTAATTATCTGAAACTCATCAAAAATCACTAAAACGTTAAAATTATAAAGAAAGTCTAAAAGAGACCTAAAATTTAACGGTATGAAAACTTTTCCCTCATTTTTTCCTATTCCTCCTCCTAATAATGGAGTATTCAGATTAAATTGGTAACCTTTATAGGAGCTTAATAACTCCTTAACAGAGTTAATCAGCTTTTTAACTTCATCAGTTATCGTAGAATTATTCAATAAAGCCCATGAGTAATTGCTTATTATTGAATTAATTATAGTATTAACTAATTCTTCTGTACTATTAACGCCTTCCAGGCTAATAATTATTGGGTAATAAAAAGAAGGAACTCCGTATCTTTCAGCCAAGGTCTTTACTGAAGTAATCTTAGCTAAACTTAAAGCTAAGCTACTTTTGCCTGTTCTTCTTAAACCTTCTATAAGTAAAAATCCTTCGTTTAGAAGGTAATTTAATCCTTCCTTAATTTCAGTCTCCCTATTGAAAAGAAGGCTCGGATCACTTCTTTCCTTATCTGTGAAAAAATCAATTGTAATTGTCATATTACATCATCCCTAAAATTTCACGTTCTTAAGTTGACTAGTTAACTTTAGCTTATAAAGCTTTACGTTGCGATGTATTTTTATTGTGTAAATTAAAATTACTTTTGCCTACATTCCTTTACTAAATATTCATAAGCTTCCTTCTTGCTAGGGCCTCCAATAACTCCTCCTTCCTTAAAGTCTTTTTCTCCTATTATTAAACCGTCTGCTAACTTACAGAAATCTCTAAAGTTTTCTAAGGAAATCCCGCTACCCATGATAACCGGTAGATTAACAGCTTCTTTGACTTTCTTTACGTTCTCAATTGAAGGCGGAATTGAACTCCTAGTGCCGGATACTATTACAGCGTCAGCACCTCCCCTCTCTGCCAAATCTTGGGCAGCTAGTTCTATTGGCAAATTATATAAAGGATACGCATGCTTAACGTGAATGTCCGCAAATATCATTACTTTGGAATTTAAGAACCTCTTCAGCCTTAGAAGCTCTGCCGCTCTACCTTCTATTATTCCTTGATCTGTAACGTAAGCACCTATAAGTACATTACACCTTATGAACTGTGAGCCAGTAACATGGGCAATAGAAAACGCGTCAATACAGCCATTCCTAAGAACGTTTACTCCAACCATATCAAAATAGAAGTTCTTCCTAACTTCCCTAACAATGATGCTCATTGAGGCTGTAGTAATTGGTGGAATATTGTCCTTGAAGAAGGGATAATCTCCTAAGTTCTCAACTATTACTCCGTCAACTCCTGCCTCTTGGAGTTTTTGAGCTTCAGCTACAGCATAATTAACTATCTCATCTAAGCTCATTTTATTATTAGGAGACCCAGGAAGAGGAGGCAAATGAATCATACCTATAATGAGGGGCTTTTTCATAAACTAATTTTGACCGGGTCGATCTTATCTTTAACTGAGTAAACGAGAAAATTAATAATCTTACTTTGTTAGATTTAAATGTTAAAAATACAAGATGTCCCCATGATACCAATAAGCGTAATGGTTTCAGATACTGGAACTGTTTCCTTTAAGATTAAAGGACATTACGGTAAGGATTCACCAAGCAAGTTTAGTGACGTATTTAGACCTATAGTAACTTGGAATTTAACTTACAAATGTAATTTACGTTGCCTTCATTGTTACATTAATGCTGCACCTAATGCCCTGGATGGACTAAGTACTGAGGAAGCGCTGAACCTAGTTGACCAAATGGAGGAAATAGGCATACCTATGATAATAATGAGTGGAGGAGAACCCTTAATGAGGAGGGACTTCTTCACCATTGCTTCTTACGCATCAAATAAGGGAATTAAGCTTTCATTATCCACTAACGGGACATTAATAAACGAGAACATAGCAAAGAAGTTAAAAGAACTAGGCTTCGTTTATGTTGGAATAAGCTTAGATAGTTATTCTCCGGAATTTCACGATAAATTTAGAGGAGTCCAAGGTGCTTTTAACCTGGCTATAAGAGGAATAAAGAATGCATTAAATTCAGGATTAAATGTAGGATTAAGGTTTACTTTAACTAAGGAAAACATACTGGACATAGATAATTACATGGAACTTGCTCTAAAGCTGGGAGTTTCAAGAATAACATTTTACCACCTTTCAGCAAGCGGGAGGGGCAAAGATCTAAAGGATTGGATGTACACTCCAGAGGAATATAAGATCTTCATAGATAAGATACTTGAGTATGCAAGAAAATTAAAAGGAAAAATAGAGATAGAAACCACTTTAGGTACTTTCGATGGAATTTACATTGCCAAGTATTTAAATGATGAGAAACTGCTTGATTTCGTTAAAACTACCGGAGGTTGCGGTAGGAAAATGATATCAATTTATCCCAACGGTGACGTATTCCCTTGCCAATTCATTGATTTCGTTAAACTCGGTAACGTTAAAGAAAAACCACTAAAGGAAATCTTAAAGAGCATTCCGGACGTCTTCGTTAATACAGAGAAGTACTTGAAAGGTGAAAAGTGCGGAACTTGTAAGTATAAAGAATACTGTAAAGGAGGAGATAGGAGTAGAGCGCATTACTGGGACGGAAGCATTTACGGAGATGATCCATTATGTCCTTTGAGAGAGCTCCACATTTAATCTTCTGGGAAGTAACTAAAGCTTGTCCTTTAGCTTGCAAACATTGTAGGGCTAACGCAATACAGAATCCCTTGCCGGGAGAATTAACTACAGAAGAAGGAAAGAGATTGTTAGAAGAAATAGCGACTTTCGGTAAGGTAGTTGTAGTATTTACCGGAGGAGACCCGCTGAGCAGAAAAGATATCTTTGAATTAATGGAATACGCAAAACAGCTAGGGCTAGTGACGTCAATAGCGCCTGCCCCTTCGCATAGGTTAAATGCAGATACGATAAGGAAAATTAAAGAAGCAGGAGTAACTTACATGTCAGTAAGCCTTGATGGTGCTAAGCCAGAAACTCACGACTGGTTGAGAGGTTTAACTAGTTATAAATACGCAATAAATGGTATAAAGGAAGGATTAAGACAAGGTCTACAAGTTCAAGTAAACACGGTAGTCTGGAAGGGAAGTTACCCGGAGTTACCTCAAATTGCAAAACTCCTCCATGACCTGGGAGTAAAAGTATGGGAAGTATTCTTCCTTATTCCCGTTGGCAGAGGAACTGCTGAGATGGATATTCCAAAGGAAGATTACAAGAAAGTTGTTAATTTCCTGCTGGAAGTTAGCAAGTATAACATTGTTGTTAGAACTGTTGAAGGACCGTTCTTTAGGAGGGCAAAGTTAGAATATCCCAAGGGGTTTGAAGAAAATGAGCTTATTGAAGAGTTGATGAGGTTATTAGGAAAGCCTCTTAAGGATAAAGTTGACAAAGCTGTAATGCCTACTAGGGATGGTTCTGGTGTTATATTTATATCTTACGATGGAGAAATTTATCCAAGCGGATTTCTACCTCTATCCTTAGGTAATGTTAAAAGAGATGATATAGTTAAAGTCTACAGAGAGTCCCAGCTTCTGAAACTTATAAAGGAAGGAAAATTAAAAGGAAAGTGTGGAGCCTGTAGCTACGTAAACGTCTGCGGAGGTAGCAGAGCTAGGGCTTACGCAGTTTATGAAGATCCTTTAGCAGAAGATCCCGCGTGCCCATATTAGCAGAACTTTAAGGGTATTACGTCTATAAAAGTTTATATAAAATTTTATGACAAATTATCATATGGAGGAAGTAGATTTCCAAAAGATGGTTGAAAGTCCATCTTCACTGGGATTACAAATGAAGATAAGAAGAGCAATAACTTGGTCTGAGAAGGAGAGGATTAAGTCTCAGATTCACATGCTCACAGTGCGAGGTAGCGGAAATAAAATAAAGTTCATGCCAGGTAGTGAAGGGGAATTCTTGATTTACGACGGAAACTTCCTATATATATACTATCCTGAGGAAAAGAGCGTGATTAAGTTCGTTATTTAGCTGATAAGCTTTATTTTTTCTTGGCGTAATGTTCTTTTGTGAGAACAGAAGTAATTATTTACGCTGTTATAGTTTCAGTCTTTGTTATTTCTCTTTTATTTTACCCGGTCTTTGAAGTCAATAGTTCAATATACTCGCAAGAATTAAGCTTCTTAGGGTTTAACATAAGGTTTTATAATTATTCATCAACTGTATTTCTGCCGTTACCTATTGCTGGAGTTATTTATGCTCTTTTATCCTTAGCAGTACCGCTTATATGGAGGAAAAGTAGGTATTCCCTTTATTTATCAACGGTTCTCATTTTACTTTCAATATCAATGTTTATTTCTTCTTACGTTTATGATGAAAGGTACTTGTTCTATTACGACTACTCCGTACTCCCTACCTATAACGGAGCATTTTTAATCTATTTCCCTAGAGTGTTCTCTTTCAATTTGCCATTCTATATTTTGGTAGCGTCTGCAATAATAAGTTCCTTAAATTCAATAACAAGAGCTAGGTGGATGCCAATATATAAGCCAACGCTCATAGAGAAAGTATTAAACGATTTGAGACAAAATGAAATAGAAGGGGGGTTAGCAAGACTTTTCACACAACTAAATGTTCCTTATGCTTTAGAGGAAGGAGGCATATCTGTCCCTCATATAAAGATACTTAAAGAGAATAGGAAAATAAAGGAAGCTTTCTTCCCTAGAAGGTCTAACACTGCAGTTATATTCATACAAGGAGATAAAGCCTATAAAATAGACGACGGAGAAATAAATGAAATGAACTTAATAGAAACGATAAAGTTTATTTTGGAAAAAATCAAAATTAATGAAATAAAGAAAGAAAAAGAAGAATACTTATAAAAATTAAGTTAATTTAGTATAGTTATATTAAATTAATATAAAATGATCACTCATATAAAATCAAAAGTATAGACTAAAAACTTATCTAGGATATAATTCTCTCTATTACTAGAAAATTTTATATAGACTAAAAAGAAGATAAAGGATGAATTAATATGACGAAATTAAACAAGAAAGTATTATTGACTTTGATATTTTTAAGTGCTTTAATCCCGGTAGTTGCTGCAGATGTAATATACTACTACTCTGGGTCAATAACTGTTAAAACAACTGCTATGCCAATAAAACTTGAGGTAGGATCTAATGGATGTGTAACAGGCTATATATCAACTACTGTATGTAATGATGGAAAAGGGTGCAGTTTCGGCTACTCTTTCTCTTCAACGATTTATATAACAAATTCAACTTACGACTATTACTATCATTTCCTAAAAATTAAAGCATGCAAAACAGGAAACGTATTCGTGACAAACGTTAATATAGGTACTACGACTAAAATTGAAAATGCGTGGTTAGTATTACAATCTGGAAACACAATATTGAAAGAATTCCAGATAATAAGTGATGGAGCAGCCTATCACTGTACAGCTGTTTGCTCACTAGCTGCAGGAAATACTTACTGTGTTTCACTATTAATACAGCCGACTAACCCATTACCTAATTCAGGCTGCAATATAGGTACTATTCATGTATACTTAGGATACGACGTAGTAACCAACGGACCTGCAATATGCCTTCCCCCCACTTAATAACGTAGGCCCTATACCTCTACCTCCATTACCGTGAGAAAATGGATCAAGAAAAAATATTTTTTATACTTACTTTCTTTCTAATAATTTCATCCTTAGTTCTGATAATTTATTCTGTACACGTGATAAGAATTTCACATGAAGCGTTAACTCCTCCTTCTGCTAGGGTAGTTTCAGTATATTTATGCAATGGGAAAGTAACAATTACTTTACTCTTTAACAATACAACTCCTTATTCTATCAGCATAAAAGGAGGGAACATACGCATAGTACAGACTAATCAGACAATCCCTGTAAAACCTTTTACTCTGTACAAGATAAAGGATGTAAACGTATCTGCTCCTCTTTTACCCTGTTACGTTTCCTACTCTACTCTAGGAATAAAAGGATTGATTTGTGGTAACGTATCAGAGAACAAGGTTTACATTACCTTCTATTGTGTAGCCAGCATAAAAATAGTAACTTACGTTAAAGTAGTTCACGTAAGCTACTTTAACGGTACTGCAAACGTTACTTTTTCAGTATTTACACCACTAAATTCTACAGTTAACTTCATAAGATGTATACAGTTGGCTAACGATAACCTCTCGAGGTTTGTAGCGGAGAATTTTGGAGAAATTCACTTAAACTACTCATTACCTTACGGGTTACACAACTTTACTATAACAATACATTTCCCCACAGTATTTTACAACACGTTGGAAAAAGGTTATACTTACACTTTCTTCACATACGTGAACTTGACCTGTCATTACTTGTACAAGAACGTTACTAAGTGCCTTCAAGTTTACTATATCTTTACTGTGAAGTAGACACACTGCTTTTTAGCTCTCCTAAAGCCTTAGTTTTTATCCCACTTTTTACTGCTATAAAATGAAAGATCAACGTAACTATTCCTATAACTATAGTATCTTCAGGGAAAGGTATAAGATCTGCAGGACCGAAGCCTCCTAAGTAAGATAGCACAAGCATTGTGAAAATGAATGATATTAACCAAATCCCTGCTTTAATTTCTTCTTTTCCTTCTTCTGAGGAGTGTAAATAAACTACAGTTACATTACTAAAGACAATTGCCACCATTGAAATTAAGTATACTGCAAATGCAACAGTGTTGTTCACGGTAAGGTAACTACTCTGTATTAAGTAGTAATAAGAAGCTAAAGGTATCAGAATGAGGTCAGCAATACCTAAAGTTAGCGTTACACTTTTCTTTACCTCAAGGATTTTGTGGGCATAATAACTGAAGAATAATGGTAATCCTATAAATATTGCAGTTACTACATAGAAAAGTATAGTGAAACCGGACCAGTAAACTAAAAGACCAGCTGAGAGAGTTGCTAAAGGAGCTAATATTTTACCGGCAGGTGCAACGTAAGGTCTGCACAAATCTGGAGCTAACCTCCTTAAGGTCGCCATGCCTATTCCTCCCATCATGTAAGTGAATACTGAAGCTGAGGAAAGTATTGAAGTCAATGTTACCCATGCTGGGAAAGGTAAAAGGAATATCGAGCCTATTATTAAAGTAAGTATGAGAGAAAATATTGGAACTCTAGTTTTTCCTATCCTCAAAAAGACCTCCGGCAAGTAACCGTTAGCTGAGAATGCGTAAATTGTTCTAGACGCTGTTCCCATGTATATCCACCCAGTACCGCTAGGAGAAACTACTGCATCTAAAAGCAAGATTATGGACCATGCATAGAATATTAAGAACACAAGACCGAAAACCTTGGACTCCCTAAATAAGCAGAAGAAAGGTCCATTTGGGAGAGGTGTTGAAGCTAAAGCCTTCCAGTCTCCTGTAGAAACTCCTAGTGCAGACCAGTTTAATCCTCCTATAAATACTACCTGCAAAAGTACGTAAATGACTATGCCTACAGAGAGAGAGCCTATAACTGCGAAAGGTAGGTTCTTCTTCGGATTTTTAGCTTCTCCAGAATAATCTATAGGTTGCCTAAAACCTAGGTAAGAAAAGAGTATCCCAGCGTTGGGAATTGCAAAAAGTACTGCGGAAAATCCTCCGTAGCCGTGACAAGTATAAGATGAGGAAGGCATGAAATCCACTGTAAAGTTTGATGGATGGAAATATAAGACTAGAAGGATAACGATAGTCGCAGAAGGAATTAACAACTTCCACCACCCAACTCCGTGAGATACTCTACCAAGGAATTTTACTCCAAAGTAGTTTATGAAGAAGAAAGCTACTAGGAACACGTAGTCTATTCCTATTCCTAAAGGAGTTAAAACACCTTTACAAGCTAATGAAGGAATGAGAGAAGACAAGTAAGTCACCGAAGCAGTTGCCTCAGCTGCTGCAGAAATTGATGTGGAAATTAAATAAGCCCAGGTCATGATAAAACCTACTAACCCTCCATGAGTATAATGAGGATATCTGGCTATTCCTCCGGACTTAGGTATTGCTGAACTTATTTCAGCATAAGCTAACGCAATAAACGCAATAAGTATACCACCAATTATCCAAGATAAGATTGATGCACCTCCTGCATCTTCTGTGGCATATAATGTTGCAAATAGCCAACCAGAACCTATAATTCCTCCTAAGCCAATATAAAAAAGCTCCATTTTGTTTAAAGATTTACTCAATTTTTGATCAGATTCCGCACCAAAGTCTTTAGCCTTCGCCATGATATATAAAAAGTTTAAATGATTTAAAAAATCGTCTATATCTTAATGCATTACTAGATTACTATATATTATTCCAGAAAGTCAGAATATCTTATGAAAAGTAAAATATAGAGTATAAACTGAACAAAAATTAAATGACCTTAAATAATTCACTTATTGACGTTATAACGAAAACACTACCCAGGAAAATGTAGATGTATGAAGGCTTCATCTTATTTGCTAATTTAGCAAAATAATAACCAGAAATCAGTGCTGTTACACCTATTATCACAGAGGCTATTATATCCGACCTTCCTGATATTGCATAAGCAGTTGCACCGCTTATTGCTGAAAATAACATTGCTAAAGTTGCAGTGCCTATCATCCTCTTTACGTCTATTGAAAAGAGTAACATCATCACTGCAATGAACATTATTCCTCCGCTAGCTCCCATAGTTCCAGTAACAATCCCTATTAAGAATGCAAGTGAAGGTGCTACAACGTAAGATGCTGTCTTTAAATTAAGCCTCTTTATATTCAGCTTAGGATTTCTCGACCTCTTAAAGGAAACGTAAGCCATATATGCAGTGAATATAACAAAGACTGATTCAAGTGCTTCATCAGGGACAACAAAAGCTATTGCTGAACCAACTTGAGCACCTACTACAGCTCCAAGACCTAAAATAATGGAAATTTTAGAATCAACATTACCGTGCCTAAAGTAAACGAAAATTACTGAAAGCGTAGTTATAACGTCAACTAGCAAACTACTTCCTATTGCATCTTGAAATGATAAACCTAAATATGAAAGAGCAGGAACTACTATTAAAACTCCACTAGAACCGGTAATTCCGGTCAAAGCTCCAACGGCAATGCCTATAATTATAAGAAGCCAGATAGGGATCATGGTTAAAAAATTATAGGCTTTCTAATAACGCTTCCGCTATAACTTTCTCTGTCTTATTTATATCTTCGGACCTCATGCTATCTCCGTTAGCACTCCTGTAAATCAGATGTACTGAAACTGCTTTGAACCCTAGAAGGTTTGCTAAGAAGTATAGTCCGGCACCTTCTAATTCAACTGCTATATGGTTTCTAGCTGATAATTTTTCCAGAAATTCCTTACTATGAGTAAAGAGAGCATCGCTAGTAAATACGTTACCTACTCTTACGTTGAGGTTCTTCGCTTTTAAGTTATTTACAACCTTGTTCAGTAGTTCGTAGTCTGGAGTTAGTGCATAAGAAGTAAATTCTCCGTTCAGATATTGATAGAATGTTCCTCCTAAATTATAGGAATATCCTATTGGTACGACTACTTCTCCAGGCTTAACATCTTTTAATCCCGTAGCTGAACCAAACCTTATAATCTCTTTTACTCCTAAGTTAACTAGATCGTGAGTTACTAAAGTTAATGAAGGTATTCCTATACCGTGAAATACTACGCTTAATTTTTCTCCCTTATATTTCCCTACGTAAGTGTAGTATCCAGCAAATTCACTTACTAACTTGGAGTCTTCCAGTAAACTGCTTACTGTCTTCATTCTTTGAAGGTTACCTACAATTATTGCCTTTTCTCCTAGATCTCCCGTTTTCGCGGTTATGAGAGCCATAAAAAGAGGTGGGTAACAAAGTTATATATAAGTAACTTGAGCTATGTAACGGCATTAATCTTTTTATTAAAAAGGGGTATACTAACTTATAAAAAGAAATAGGAAATTTTAGGCAGAAAATTTTTATGTAATAAGTTCTATATTCAGTAAATCGGCAAGATTTATATTTTTAGAAATATACTTTTAATTATGAATACTGCAAATACTCTGTTCAAGTACTCTTTCGTTGATTTGATTACCCTTGTATCAACATTCAGTCTAGGTTTTGCTAAGTCATTTATTAATTTTGGAATGTTAGCTGAAAGTTTACTTTATCTTCACATTTCATTAGCAGTAATTTCGTTTTCTCTAGCAGTAGTTTTAGTTAAGTTATCTTTCAGTACAGGATTAGAGTTCCCTAAAGTAGCTTCGCTGATAAGCTTCTCCTCTATAGTTTTAGCTGGGAGTTCAGGAATAACCTTCCTTTTAACAAATGATGATTTGTTCAGCCATATAATGCTAGGTGCTTTTGAAATAGCTCTAATTTCTACTTCATTATTAATAGGATATCTAACTTGCTTTTTCAGGCTGTGTAAGAGATACTAAGTTAGTGTCAGCTGAAAATTTTTTAAAGGTAATGTGTTATCATTTATTTACTTGGAGAATGCCCCCGTAGGCCAGCAAGGTTAGACCACCGGCCTGCAGAGCCGGAAGTCGCAGGTTCGAGTCCTGCCGGGGGCTTACATTACCCCTTTTGATAAAATGATGTGAAAATGCAACTATGTTATAGTTAAGTTGTATTGGGCATTAAGTGTAAAGAGTTAATGCGAAAACCTAGATGACTAGATTCAAATAGTGAAGAATGCGTAAAGAGGCACGCGGTTTTACTTACACAAGTAGAAGCTAATAAAAGTACGCTAAACCGTTATCTAAAATGGAAGATACAAACGATTCCCAACGAAGCTGTTTTAATCTAATAGCTTCTTATCAAGATTAATGAGTAAAGCATACTACTATTGAGCTTAAAAACTTTCAATAAAAATTGCCAATAGAAAAAGTATGCCTAGAAAGATCTTTTAAACTACTTATAAAACAAATGCTCCCCAGATCTTATTATTCTCCTCGTAGGTTATTCCAGTGTTTTTAATCTCGCCAAAGACTGAAATTTTATCTATCCTATCTTCTATCCTAACTTTTAGCCTCAACTTTTTACTCTCCTCGGATATTACGTCTTCTACTTTTAACGCAGTCCTATAACCATTTATGGTAGTGTAAAACTTTGTACCTTTCTGTATCTTAGAAGGAGGATTATAGTATTGTTCATCCTTTAACTCGAAGTCCTCTTGAATTCTCTTTATGGTATCCCTTAGGTCTAGGAGAGTTATTTCACCGTTATTGAAGTATTCAAAATTCCCTAGCACTTCTCCGCCTTTAAAATTCAACGGGAAGTTATCCCTCTCAAACCTAATTGCGATATAAGAAGCAGGGTCTGCAGCGTAAATCTTCTGTCCGAATTCTTCTAACTGTACAACCTTCTGTTCACCGTAAGGAGTATTTAGTACATCATTCTTCTGTATTTTCCCAGACATTACTCTGCCAGCAAGAACCTTAATATTTTCGGTAGGATTCATTATATCCCTTGCGTGGAAGACAGTCTTAGACGAATTTATCTTCGTTTGGACAGTTTCTTCTAGATTCTTAATTAAATCCTCATATTGTCCTTCAGCTTCTATGTCATTTATCCCTTTAGTTACAATAGAAGAAGTGTAATAATGGAATTTAGCGTCACTCATTCCTAAAATTTTGCCTATTCTCTCTAAATCACTCTTTACTTGATTTATGTACTTATCGAAGTCCTTCTCCATATCTATTTTAGTAATAATAATGTGAAACTCTGGAGTCTTTCCGAAGGCTTTCCTTACTAGGTAAGTCGTAATAAGGTGGGTTAACATAGTGTTCTTAAGATAAGCTTTCTCCTTTATTTCATCAATAGGAATTGCAAAAAGCGTTGTGTCACTTTCTACCGTGGAGAGGTGAGCCTGGTAAGTGTACCTATTGTGACCTCCTATATCTATAGCTATTAATTGAAGATCTCCTATGGTTATGTTAACTGCATGAGATTTGGAGGTCATCTGCCTTATTGTTTCGTCACTAGTTATCTGAATTAAGTTCGCTAAATACTCTTGAATAGGGACTTTATACTGCTTATTATATATTTGGAATAACCTGGTCTTTTGCGCAATATAGTCTTTATTTGATGAGAATTTCCAAAGTAAATATCCAAGAAGAGTTGACTTTCCTGAGTTAACGCTCCCCTCAATATTGATGATAATCTTCTTCATAAAAAAATGAATGGAACATAATAATATAAATGTATTCCGTGAGCAAGGGTTAAAAAGATAGTAATTAATATTAAGGAGGCACTAGAGTATTCGTTATGTATTTAATTTCATTGCTAGGCAACGGGGACACGGGCAAGACGACATCATTCGCAAAATTCCTGCTAAAAAACAATTACTTCCTAGATCATCAAGAAGAAGCCGTTAAAAACGCAAAATTCGACGCAGAAATAAACGGCAAACCCGAGGATTATTACCAATTCTTACTCTACGTCTCTCCTCAAGAGAAAATAGAGGAGAGGACCATTTACACTGCACAAAAAATTATGGCTTACCACGAAGGAAAATTCCTTCCTTTTAGGACAATCTCCTACCTAAAATTCACAGGAGAAAAATACGAGAGAGTAATAATAGAGTCTCCATACAAAGACGGCTTTGCAAAAGGTTACGTCACATTCTCACTACAAGATATTGGAGGACAATTCGATCTATTTGATAAACAAATTAACGGATTAAGACTCTCAGACTCAGTAATTTACTTCGCAGACGATAAAACCACAGAAAAAGACGTTGAAAACCACGCTAAAATGATCTCAGCCTTTAACCTACCAACATTCGTAGTTGTAAATAAAGAAGACATACTAAAAGAAAAAGCAACAGATAAACTCAATATGATATTAACAACGTTTAAAGAACACAAGGTTAATGTAGTAGATAAAATAATAACTTCAGCCCTCTACAAGGAAGATGAGATTGTAAAATTCTTTGAAAACAGTATAAAATGGACCGTAAATAATGAAATAAGAATTTACGGTAAAAATATATTCGGAGTAATAAGAAACGTAAATAGGAGCATAGCCACAGTAAGGGCTTACTCTTCCTTATCTTTGCCTAAAAACTCCCAACAATACCTTTACACACAAAGAAAAAAGAGGTTTTATCCAAATAAGGTGAAAACTATAGAATATGCATTGAAGGAAACAAGGATGGTTCATAAAGGAGAACTTATAGGTATAGCTTTCTCAGAGAATCCTTTGCCTTCTACAATATTTAAAGAGGAAGAACACGTGAGAAATCCTATAACTAATATACACTTGGAAAGACCTCTTCAGGAAGGAGAAATACTCTTCTCATCCTTAGTTCACTCAATAAAAGGAGAAAAGTACGGAAACTTGATCCTCAACGAGGGAATAGGAGTTAACGAGCTCTTTGTAGTAGACACTGTAAACCAGAAGATTAAGGAAATTTACGACTTAACGGAATTCTTCTAAAATTTTTAAGGATTTAAATAAAGATGATTAATTATGAAAGTTTTGATAACTTATGGCAAAGATTTTCCCGCAATAAAGTTTGATAAGAAGGTTACAATCAAAGCAGGGGAAGAGTACAGAGCATTCGACTTCTCCATTATCAAGGACTTCGACCAAGTTTACACATACGTTGATAGCCTCGCTTATGCTTTCGCAACTTCCCTACTCTACTCAAAAGACTACTTCATAGTAAAAAACCCATACACAATGCCAACAAAAATACCTAGAGTAGAAGTAAAGGAAATTAAGGATGAACTGGAGACTACAAAGGAAAAATCTGTAATCATAGCAGGAAAAGATCTGATAAAGTCAGTGGTTGAAATTTACGGTGGGAGAAAAATAGATGAAAAAGAACCTGAAATGAGCCTTTTGAAGATGAAGAAATATGAAGGTTATGCAATAATATTTACTCCAACGACTCCATCAATAATTTTAGACACTTTGAACGTTGCTGACAAGTATAACGTAGAAGTATTTCTAGTAGCCCCAGTTATCGACACTACTAAGGAGGGAAGGATAACATGTTATTTAATGGATAAGGAAATCAATAATATAAATATGATAAAATTCCTCAAATTATATTAAGCTTATTTAGAAGTTCCTCAACAGCTTTATGCAGCTCTTCGATTTCCTCCTTGTTTATCTCAACAGGAGTAAAGTAACAGTCATTAATTCTAATTGTGTCTAGAAGTTTAGGAAATTCCTTATTAACTTCTATTTTTAACTTCTTCTGTAAAAGCCTAAATAATCCAGAAAAATCTAGATACCAAGGGATTTCAACTCCTGAATCTAAAAGCTTTGCCACCAACACAAGGTAAACTGCCCTAGAAAAAAGTATTGCTGAAACGTCATAATATCCTCCTTTCATGTTATAAATTGCCGCATCTAGAAAATTTTTAGCTCTAGAGTACAAATTAGCTGTAAATTCTTGCATAAAGTAAAAATAGAACTAAGATATTTATTTATTTCTAGTTTTCAATCTTTAACACGAGATATATATTCGAAAAACTTGATTTAAAAACTTGAAATGCAATATAAACATATGATAGTTGTAATTTTAGGTGGAGGATTTGCAGGATTATCTGCATTAAAAACTCACGACGCAGTGCTAGTGGATAATAAGGATTACTTTATATTAGCACATAAGCTAGTTGACGTAGTAAGAACCGGAGACCCAAGCATAGCTAAGATACCATACCATAAAGTGTTTAAAGCGGCTGTCAAATCCATAGATTTCAGAAGAAAGATAGTAATAACTAGTGAAGGAGAAATTCCTTATGACAAGTTAATAATATCCTTAGGGTATTCTCAGAAATTCATTGAAGGTACTGAAAAGTTCGAAAACATTGATGACGCCTTAAGAATTAGGGAAAAGCTGCTCAAGGCTAAGACAGTAGTTATAATTGGAGGAGGAAATCTAGGAGTTGAACTATCTTCTCTAGCTAGGGAAATGGGAAAAGAAGTTTACTTAATTGAAGGACAGAAGAGGCTGTTGAACTTCATGTCCTGGGAATCATCAGCTTATGCTGAAAAGAAGCTAAAAGAAATGGGAGTTAACTTGTTACTAAACACTAAAGTTGAGAAAATAGAAGACAGTACTGTTTATACAGAAGATCAGAAAATAAAAGGTGATCTAATAGTCTCCTCAATAGGATTTAAAGGACCTTCATTGTTAAAGGAGCTAGGTTTATCCACAATAAACGATAGAATGGTTGTTGATGATTACCTAAGTTCTGTTGACCAAGAGGACGTTTACGGTGCTGGAGACTGTTCTACTACTAAAAAGTTCGTACCAATGTCTGCACAAGTTGCAGTACAGGCTGGAAGAAATGCAATGCTAAATGCATTAGGTTTTGAAAGAAAGTTTTCCTACCGCCAATACGCAATTATTGTTAGGGTCGGAGAAGAATATTTCGGCGATCTACTAGGTAAATTCGTAAAAGGAAAGGTTGCAGAATTAGCAGAGAATCTGGGAATATATAGAGCAAGAAAATTATTATCAATTCAATGAAACATCTCATAAATGCTATCCTTAAAAGTTTTCAGATATTCACTCCTTATTTTAGTATTACATTAAAAAGATGTATTATCTAAACTATATAGATCTATATTTTTTACTTTAACTATAAAAGAAATCCTTTTTAATCATTATTCAAAGTACATTCGAGTAAACATGGGTTTTAACGGTATTGCTGGAGCAGTAAATGAACCAGGCCAAATACCCTGGGAATTAGTTGCATTATATTTTATTGTTGCATTAGCAATTGCTTTTCTTTTAGGTAAAAGAACTGGAGGGCTAAAGGCTTTCAATACACTAGATTTAATATATATAGGAATAGGTTCAGCATTTGCAGTAGCTTGGGAGTTCTACATTGCCGGCTTTCTAGATAGGTTCATTCCGTCAAGTCCTTTTATCAGCGTAAGTTTCTGGGGGAGGATTATTATAGTATTCATAGTTGCAGCACTAGTAAGAAAAGTAGGTGTAGGAATGTTAACTCTTTTTATATTTGACGTACTCGGAGATCTCTTTCACTACGGCTTCGGAGGAGAACCAATGTATTTCATATATGAAACATTTACTTACGGTCTCTTTGTAGATTTAATGATAGCTGCTACTGGCGGAAGAATATTCGCATTACCAAATTTTGCTTCTATGACCCATGCAAAAACTCCTTCTCCTCAAATTCAAGCAACTCAGATAAGTGACGACGAAGATGTCCCTGCTAAGTCTACTGCAATCAGTACAGCAACTTTCATAGTGGGTGCGATAGAAGGAGCAATTATAGGATTACTTTGGGCTTTTCCAGATCCAGTGTTTTACGATGGATTCTTAAGACCATTTATTGAAGCTAAGGTAGCTAACTGGGGTTACATATACTATCACATCTACGCATACATGCCCGGAGACGCTGTTGCTGGAATAATTGGCGCAATTATAGCAATAATAGTAGCAAGGGCGGTAGGGTCATGAAATTTGTTGAAATTAAGAATTTCCAAATTACATACCTAGGGAGAAGTAAGCCATCCTTAGTCATTGATAACTTTGAAATAGAGGATGGAGAGTCAGTTCTGATAGTTGGTAAGTCTGGCTCGGGGAAATCAACTCTAGTAAATGCTATAAATGGAGTTATTCCTAATATGATAAATGCGCAAGAACTTGGAGAAATTTTAGTTTACGGTAAAGACCCAAGAACACAACCTATTTTTGAAACTGCAAAAGTAGTAGGAACCCTACTACAGGATCCTGAAAGTCAAATTTTTAATTATACCGTAATTGATGAAATTGCTTTTGGACCAGAAAATTTCATGTTACCAAAGGATGAAATAATACAGAGGGTAAACGAATCAGCGAAGCTTACTGGAATACCTCATTTACTACATCGAGATACAAGCACACTCTCTGGGGGAGAAATGCAGAGAGTAGCTTTAGCATCAATATTGGCAATGAGACCTAAAGCTTTGATACTTGATGAACCCACTTCAAATATAGACCCTAAAGGTACTGCAGAGATTTTTTCATTAATAAGAAACTTTAGGCAAGAGAAAAGGAGTTTAATAATAGTTGAGCACAAGCTCGAGAGAGTTCTGCCTTATGTTGATAGAGTAGTCCTAGTAGATAAGGGAAGAATTATTCTTGACGTACCGAAAGAAGAACTCATTGAAAGCGCTGACTTGCTTGCAGGAGCTGGAGTAGAAATTCCAGATTATTACCTTTATTTAAAGAAAATAGGCATAAAAGACATAAACAGAGAAGCATTGAAGGGATACAAATATATGCCTCCTCCTAGGAGGAACGGCGAAAAAGAAATACTTTATGCTAAAGTTAAAGTTTCAACTAAACAAGGTAAAGCACTTGTAGATACTGAAATTTCCGTAAAGCAAGGCGAAATCTTAGCCTTAATGGGAAATAACGGTGCAGGGAAATCTACTTTGCTTAAAGCAATAATGGGAATTCTAGATAGAAAATTAAAGGCAGAAGTTAAACTAGCCGTAGGAGGTAAAGATTTAAGCAAAAAAGGACTTGCTGAAAGAGGAACTTACATAGGTTATTTACCTCAGAACTTTGATATAATGTTCGTCAAGAGGAAAGTTGAGGACGAAGTAGCTTTTGCTATGAAAAATAGGAAAGCCTACTCTAAAGAGAAGCTTGAGAGTATTTTACAGATGTTCTCCTTGTATAAAATTAGGTACGATGATCCACTTTTGTTATCAATGGGACAAAGGAGGAGGGTAGCAATGGCTTCTATCCTAGCATCTGGAGCTAAAATCCTTTTGATGGATGAACCGACTAGCGGTCAAGATTGGTACCACAGAGAAATGTTGGGAAGGGAAGTCCAAGAACTGAGGGAAAAAGGTTATACTTTCCTCATTGTAACTCATGACTCAAGGTTTGTCGATAAGTTCTGTGATAGAGTTGTAGTAATGAAAGACGGTAAAATAGTCTTTAACGGAAGCCCAGAAGAGGCATTTTCAAGAGAAGATTTGGGAATTTATCCCCCAACAGAATACGTGGTGACCAAACTTGGTACTTTGGAGTTCACTTTATGAAGAACCTTTTACTCAAACTGTAATAAGTTGGTTCTTATTCTTTTACGGCGTAGCATTACCCATAGGTTTGCTCCTTACAGTGTTAGGACTAAAAGGTTTAATGGAGATAACTAGATACGAGGGCGGTAAAACATTCCTTTACAAACTTAATCCATTGACGAAAGTTGCTTTCGGAATAGTAGTAATGTCTGTAGCCGCAGTAACAATATGGTGGATAGGCGCAATATTAACTTTTGCAATAATGTTCTTATACCTCACATTAAACGACGGTAAAAAGAAATTCGGTTATATAAGCTTATTAATATTCATAACAATTATAGGTTCAACCTGGGGAATTGCTCCTTATACGCCTAATTCCATCCTGCAAATGGTGTTCCATTGTCCTGTGTCTAGTTATACTGTAGTTTGGGTTTGGCCTTCATATTTTGTAAACATTATGGGTTATGAACCTACACTAACAGTACAGGCATTAATATATGGCATTCAAATATCATTCAGAATAACCGCAGTTCTAGTCTCATCTTTACTCCTTATACTCACTACAACCACTTCTGACATCTTCAGAATGTTCTCTAAAATGAAAGTACCGTTGGCAATAACTTTCTCCTTGTTAGTAGGAGTAAAAACAGTGCCAAAGATTTTTGAAATTCTGGACACTTCAGTAAAGATGCAGTTTATAAGAGGTTTAGGTTACGGGAAACCTAAAATGTTATATCCATTCTATTTCTTTTACGCAGGGCTAATGGCTATAATACCTTCTATGGTCTATTTACTTAGAGGTGCAAAGAACCTTGCAATTTCAGTAGATACTAGAGGCTTTAGAGCTTACAATAATAGGACTATGCTTGTAAACTTGCCTTTAACTAAGTATGATTATGTTATGTTCGGAGTAATGGCAGTACTGATTGTACTAGCGGTCTTAGCTAATATTTATGGCTTCGGAAGAAGTATCCCATACGTAGGGTATTGAAAATGAGGAAAATATTGTTAGTTGGACTTCTTTTCCTGTTTTTTGTTTTACCCACATTTCACGCTTCATCTACCGCTACACCTATCAAACACGTCATTATAATAATAGAAGAAAATCATTCTTTCGATAATATGTTCGGAACCTACCCTTTTGGCTGGCCTCCAAAGATTAATAACGTTACACTTTCGGTAATGTGGCCTTGCGGACTCTACAAGAATTATACACAACTAGAACAGAGTAAAAGCGGAGTACTCTGCTGGATTTCTATACCTAATGTGCCTTGGTTACCTTTCGTAGGATCTTCTCATCCTTACTATGCCAACGCTTGGGACACTGTAGATCCTGGAGAAGGATGGTGCTTATACCATGGAGATTACTGGTTTGACTCTCCAAGCGGTTTCGTTTACTATTCTGGACCTCAGTCAATGGCTTACTTCTCTTATCAACAAGTAGGAATACTCTGGGATTATGCTGAAGAATACGTTCTTGCGGACAATTATTATTCACCGGTTTTGGGTTTAACAGAACCTAACAGAGTAGCTTACATGACAGGTTTCCCTCCTAGCTTTTACAGCGACGACGCTTGTAACGTTATACCTTTTAATGAAACCATAATGAATCAACTTTGTAACTACGGCTTGAGCTGGGGATATTTCGTTTACGATTATTCAGGCTGTGTACCTTGGCCTATGGGAGCATTCATAGGGATTAAGCAACACTTAAATCATTTCCACAGTCTTACAACCTTCTGCGCAGATTTACAGAGTAATTCTTTACCTGCAGTAAGTTGGGTAATGTTGATCAACGGTTACAATGATCACTACGATATGCATCCGCCCTATAACGTAACTGCAGGAGCCGTAGAGATATCTAAGATCGTAAATGCAGTAATGAGAAGTCCGGAGTGGTCTTCAACAGTAATTTTCATAACATTTGATGAAGGTGGAGGATATTTCGACCAAATAATTCCTCCTGCAATAAATTCTTATGGGCTGGGTCAAAGAATACCTCTCTTGATAATTTCTCCTTATGCAAAGGAAGCTTGGATAGATAACTATACGCTGAGCGGATATACGCTACTAGGATTCATAGATTATAACTGGCATTTACCTTGGTTAACTAAATGTGTAGGGAACAGCGACGTCAAAGGATTATTATGTGCTTTCGACTTCTCAATAGTAAGATCTCCCATAATACTATGCCTTAATAACTGGACTTATCCTATACCTTTACAGTATCCCGTCCATTACGGTTACATTGCTACAGTACATCCTACTCCCGGTTATGCTGCAGTTTATCCAGAGCCCGCAATGATCGTTCTCTTACCTTTAGACGTAATAGGTTTTGCTATTCTCTTTGCATCGTTTAAGAAGAGGAGGCTTACTCCTTATTCGCTGTTAATATTACTAATAACTCTGGGAATTTCGGGTTATGTTTACGCTACTAATAGCATATACAGTTTTGTTAGTGATTATTTTGTTTACTCTTCAATGATAGGATTCTTAATATCTTCAGTAATAGCAGTAAAGAGGTATAAGAACGTATTAAGGAGGTAAAAATGGACGAAGTAGCTTTTTTAGCGTCATTCTTACCTTGTAGCTTTGAAGGTTTTGAAATGTCATTGTTCTCTTATATTGCGTCTTCTAACAATAAAAAAATGGGGAACTTAGGAACTATTGTAGGAGTACTTATAGTGCTTTCCTTAATTTATTTAACCTATGTTTTCCTTCCTGTTTTAATAACAGATACAAGCGAATACATAATGAGGATGTCCTTAGGTTTTCTCTTAATAGGAATGGCCACACTATTCCTATTCAAGGACTATCCGGAACCTAGAGGAGCATTTTTAACTGCGAGCCTTGGGATAACTGCTGAAGGAATAGAAGTTAATATATTTACGGTAAGCTCTTGGATAATGACTGGAGATTATGTATGGGCATTAATAGGAGGAATCCTAGGTTTTGCTTGGAGTTTAATAACGTTTAGGTTAATATCTGTGAAGTTTCCTAAGGGGATAATGAAGAATATTGCTGTTGGGTTACTTTATACTATAGGTTTCGTTATATTAACAAGCGGACTAATATGAACTTGGGAAAATTTATTTCAATTTTATTTCATCCCTCAAATTCAACACTACTGGGATTCCTTATAATATTCTTATTAAGATGTGAAAACGAGTTAGTAGATTTTCTTGATATAGTCTTCTTCTTTTCAATAATGCCTTTTTTAATAACTTTAATCTTGAGGAAAATGGGAAAGATCTCGGACCTCTTTGTAACAAAAAGGGAAGAAAGAGGCAAGGTAATTACGCTTGCTTTAATAGGTTATATACTGGGCTTATTTATTTTATATATTGATTTTTCTCCTATCCTCTTTTACCTCAGTATTGCGTACGTCGTTAATACCGTCATAATACTTGCAATCTCGACAAAGTATAAAATAAGCATCCATGTAGCGACAATAACTGCAATTGCTACCGCTCTTACTATGATACTTGGAATAAAGTTCTTAGCATTTTACTTACTTTCAATAATGGTAGGAATAGCAAGGATTAAAATTAAGGCACATACTATTGATCAAGTTACATCTGCGTTCATACTTGCAACTATCATAACTTTTATACAGATAAAAATATTCCTAGGTTAAAAGAAGGAGAATGCTTTACTGATTAGTTGAATTCTCTAGGAGGAAAAAATTCTTGCGTCTTAAAAGTTAGCTATTATGTTCCCATTGAGTAAAACTGAAGAATTTCACAAAGCAGAGAGAAGAAAGAAAAGATCTTTAACTTATAGTTATTTTTCCAGTGTAAATATAGTGTACTCCTTCATAGCAATAGTAAAATATTATTGTATAAGTCCCTGCTGATACAGTACCGTTAATGTAGAATGGATAAGTCTTAGTACCTTGGTAGACGTATACTCCTATTGCCGATGAAGACACCTCTGGCTTATAATACACAGTATAATTATGACCGTTTATCGAAATTTCATAAACGCAAATGTGAGAGCCTGCAGGTGTAGTTGCCGTAATTGTAAAGTTTAATAGTGTTAGCCCATTTACTGTGGACTCAGTTGCAGTATTTTCAACGGAAAATTGTGGTGCAGTGATTGAAGTAACTGTTTCTGCCATTATTGTGTAATTACCCACGCTAGTCACATATACCACTTTATAGATCCCTGGCTTTATTTCAAAGCTATTTGGAGTGACATTAGTTGCTTTTGTAAAGTTCTCAGGATAGATGTATAGTGAGACATTGTAAACTCCGGACTTGTCTATGTAATAAACCGGACATAGAGTATCTCCTTTAGGATGATAGAAAATATAGTAAGTACTTCCGTTTAGCACAGCCTCGTAGAAGTAAATATATCCTGCCGGTATATTTGCATTAACTTCAGTCTTTAAAACGCAAAGCCCGCTGACGTTGAGTATTTGTGCTTGTATAATCTTTAATGTTGGCTTTGGAGCAACGCTTACACCTATCATTATGCTGTATTTACCTTGTTGCGAGACGAAAGTAGCATTATATATAGTATTAGGCAAGTTTGAGGGCGGAGAATAAGTAGTATTTGAAGTTGATAGGTAAATCGGGTAAGAACTGGTTCCGTTATAGTACCATACTACCGTCTTACCATTTTCAGGTTCATAGAATGCGTAATATGTAGTACCGTTGAGAGTAACTGCGTAAAGGTTATCATGGCACTTTCCTGGAATTCCTGAAGCTTCAATTGTAGCATTAATAACGTAGCCACACGATGCTTTAAGTAGTTTTGCGCTTATAACGTTGAAATTACTGGGTCCCACATGCAAGGACTGTGTTAAACCTGGACCTATCAAAACTATTGCCAATAAAATTCCTACTACTATTACAAGACCTATTATCCCTTCAATTCTTATGTACTCCATATGCACAGTTTTTAATCACAATATTTAAACTTTGACTATATATTTTTAAAAAGCTTTTATAATCTAAATAAGCTAATATAAAATATATAGTTAACAGTGTTCATTCAGACGTCAAGGGATTTGTCAATTTACTGATCGATTTACTGGTAAATTTACTCTGGTAATAGGAACCTCTAAATTTTGGGCTATATTCTTTTCTACAACTTCTAGGTAAACAGATTAGGGAATTATTACCGTGATATTTCAGTAAAAAGTTTAATTTTTCTATCAATAGTGATACTACTGTTGTATTATATTCACTTTCTTCTTTTCTTCTTCCTCATTTTTAACATATTTTTTGTAACTTAGTATTACAATAATTGTGGCTTTAATAATCTTTTTATAATTAGGTTTTCTTCTAGAATATACTGAAAATTTCGATATTTTCTTAAATTCTCTTCTACTAATATAAACGATAATTACAATTAGAGATAATAAGTCTATTGGAAAACTTATAATTACAGGGTCATAAGCTAAGAGTGAAGACGCCTCCAAAAATAAGTAAAATATGGATGATACTATAAGGAAGAAAGTACTTCCTATACCTGCAAAATCCAAGATCCTTCTCCAGAAGTCCTTAAAAGATCTGCTCTTAACTTTCTGAATTCTTACGAATATTTCTCCCACAATGACGTAATATATTCTCATGGAATATAGTGAAAAGTTATATAGCAATAATACTGAAATTGCTGCTTCACCTACAAAGACCAAATAAAGCAGAAAACTCAAAGTCGATGGGATTACGCTTAAGGAAAGCTTATAAATAAGAGGAAAGATCGTAAAAGGTAAAAGAAGTAAGATTATTAACCTAAGGGAAATTCTGGTTATTTCAGACCTACTAAACGGCGTTATTTCCTTTAGTACTATTCTATTAAACCAGATTATTGCAGAGTCCAACTGAGGTAAAATCCTTGTATTGGAATAGATTCCACTAATAAATGCGGATATTCTTTGTATTCTAGGTATAAGCACTGTGGCAATTATGCTTGAGGCTATCACTACCGTAATTGAAATTAAATAGACAGTGTAAACGTTTACTCCTTCCTGAAGGGCATCTAGAGTGACTATAATTCCGAACTCACTAAGTGGTATCATATAAATTCCGTTAGTAAAAGCTTGGACAAAGTTAGTCCCCGTTATCCAAGATGCTGTACTGAAGGAGAAGTATTTTATACCTATTATAAGTAAGGAAATAAAAAATAGGCCTACGAGACTTTCATTAACCTTTAATAGCCCGCCGACAGCCAGAAAGAAGAAGATTAAGGCGAACTCCCTGACCGGAGCAACGGTCTTCATTACTTTCTCGCTACCGCTTACTGAGGAAAATGCTATTCCTGCTAATATCATTGTTAGAGTTGTTGGTACTCCTGTAACTGAAGAAATATAAGAGAATACGAAAACTAGGGCTATAGGAAGGAGGATTATTATGCTTTCGTCCTCTATTTTACTGGGCGAAAATAGGACTTTCTGAAAGAGGAATCTTGCAAATATGTAAAGGATTAAGGATGCTAGAATTACTTCTACTACTACAGTTATTGACTTTATGACGGTAAAGCTACCTCCAAGGGCTACAAGGACGGAATAAATGAAGAATACTTCTATATCCTCTATTGAGGCTACTGCTATTAGTAAGTCTTTATCCTTCATAGTCTTGCCTTCTGTTAACTTGTAAATTATTGAAGTGCTTGTATCTATTGAAGCCAAAGTAAGAAAGGCTGAACCTACGGAACCTAGATGAAGGACGTAAAGCCCTGCATAATACGAAATTATGAGAATTAAAGTGAGCTCTGCTAAAGCTACGAATATTGCTCTGGTGAACAATTCTCTAGCTTTAGATAGATCAAATCCTGTACCTATTTCGAATGCCAGCAAGTTTAAAGCCAGTGACGTTATGAGGGAAAAGTCTGGGGAGTTGAAATTTACTCCTAAATAAGTTGTTGCGATTATTCCTCCAATAAGGTAAGCTATTATGGGAGAAAGTTTTAGCCTTGTTAGGAGAAACGCTAAGGCTAAAGATAGGAGTAAAGAAAGCCCTAAGGCTCCGTAATCCACGATTAGAATAGTGTGAAATATAGTTAAAATAGGTTTTGGAATCCTTCTTCTTGTTTGCAAAATATATTAATATACATGAAGTAAAAAGAAAAGTAATATGAGTATCTCATATACTGATGGATTGAAGGAATTGAGAGAAGGCTCACTATATGAGATAATCTCAAGCATAATAGTATTTGTGGGCGCAATAATACTGATTGTATTTATTATGTCACTTGGAGTTTTCTTACATCCTAGATTAATGAGGGATTCCATACTAGGTGCTCTAGCAATTGCAATAATTATTGCCATTATAGGTGTAATACTGGGCATTATAGGCATCGTGAAACTTAGGTCCGGATTTAACTTACTTAAAAATTCTGGACTTGATGTGAGCATAGGAAGTACCGGAGCTACGTTAATTCTAATTTCCCTTGGGCTTCTAATACTTGGGTTCATTACAATATTAGTGTATGTTGGCATATTCATAACAATAATTGCTGGAATTCTAAGTCTTATAGGTTACATAATGCTGGGCTTAGGTTTTTATAACTTAGGTAAGGGGTTTAATGATTCCACCGTAGAAGCTTCGGGCATATTGTTAATAGTGGGCGGAATTATAAATATAATAATCAGCATAGGGGGTATTCTTGATTTCATAGCGTTCATTCTAATTTATACTTCTCTTGGAGGGATTATTTCTAGGGGAGTTCCTTATATCCAAACTCAAGGATTGTTAGGAGTAATAAAGAGCAATGGCTACGCTTATTTAAATATTTACTCTCAAATAGAAGGTAACATAATAGACGCCAAAATTGAAGGTACTGCAATAACCAGTACATCAATTATGCCTAATAAAGTGATAGCGGGGAATAATTCAATAACTGTATACTTCGGTAATGTACAAGTTTTGATTCCTAACAATATCTACACAGTAACTCTCACCGTTCAAGATAGTCTGGGCAGAACAATTTTAATCCCTGTAAATGTACAATATCAACCGTTCTAGAAAACTTTTTAAAATGAAAATAAGGTATTTTCCGCATGTTCTTTACCATAACTTTTATTATGCTTTACGTTTTTTCTCTATTAATAGGACGTAAGATTAGAGTTCCCCAAATTTTCTCTGACGGGATAGTCCTTACTTTAATTTTCACAATCTCCTTCTGGGGAGGTAATCAAATTTCAGTAGGATACGTGGAGAGCATATTATTAGTTTCGTTATTATCTTCCTTAATAATAGTTTCGATAACCTACTTTTTAGGATCTTTTATAAGTGAAAAAAGTGAAGAACAAAACAAAGGAAAAGGAGTAGGTTGGAAAACTCAACTTAAGTATTTATTACCTTTAATAATAGGTTTCGTGACGGGACTTTTAACTAGGTTCTATTCCTTAGTCATTGCAAATTCCATATTTGACGAGACAATTGATTGGGAGCTTTACGTTTTAGCTGTAGTAATAGGATTAAGTATAGGTAAAGAGATAAAGAAGGAGCTAATGAGGAGAATAAGTAGGTTTGCCATATTCACAGTAATTATAGCTGTCATAGGCGGTATGATATCTTCCGTGATTATGTTCTTCCTGCTCTCTATAAAACCTTTTAACGTAGCTTTAGCAATATCTTTAGGCTCGGGTTGGTATTCTTACACAGGGCCTATAGTTGCTAAATATTATGGTCCAATTTATGGAGTAATAGCCTTTCTAGTAAACTTTCTCAGGGAACAGTTTACTTTTTCTCTCCTGCCGGTTTTCCTCAGAATTAGGTCTACTCCTTTAGGTGCAGTAGCAGTAGGAGGTGCTACTTCAATGGACACAACCTTAGGCTTTTACGTAGACGTTTTAGGTTACGAATACGGAGTGGGGGCAATGATAAACGGAGTAGTACTAACCTTGTTAGTACCCTTGATTTTACCTATTATTCTTTCCTTCTGAACAGCGTAAGTTATATTTCTTACAAAGGTTAAGGTCGTCCCTCAAGATTAGACCAACGCTTTTAACGTCCCAGACGATAGGATTATTCTTCTCTAGTGCTTTTCTGAACTCCTCCTCATTGAGAGGAATTACTTCATAGCCTGGAGGAAAGTCTATCTCCTCAAGCCTTTTCAAAGGATTTCCACTAAATTCTCCTATTAACAGAACGTCAACATCACTCCAAGCATTAAAGTCTCCTCTAGCATAAGAACCTATAAGAAATGCTGAAAATTTTCCTTTTAAAGAGTTTACAAAATCCTTTGCTTCTCTTATTACTCTTTCTCTCTCCTTCACTCTCCTTGAGATGATGTCTTCTTCCATTCTTCCTCTATAAATTTTATAATATCTTCAGCATATTTAATTGCGTCTTCTGCCTCTTTTCTCGTATAATAAAAGCTAGGAGATCCGGAAAACCACGCGTCTGGATACCTAGTAGGGATGTAAAGTTTATCTAGATATTTTGCCTTATCTATTATATCTTGTGGAGCTTTTATTATGGAAAGTAGATAAGCTATTGCATGTCCAGCTTTAGGTTGACCTATTCCGTAAAGGTAAGCTTTAACTGCTAGTTCTGCAGCCTGTTGCGACTTAAAACAAGCCCAATTATAAAACCCCGAATTAAGGTCCGCTCTAGCACTTTCCAAGGTTTGTTTAGCTGAACCCATCCACCTTTCATATTCCTCTTTATCAAGCACTTAAATCACCAAAGCACTTCCTAATAGTCCTTCCCACTATGAATTTTCCATAAGGCAATTCGAGGACTGCATTATATTTTCTTACCTCCTCAGCAAAAGCGTTTATCCTTCCGTAAGCGTAGATCTTGTCGTAAGTTACGCAATACGCTATACTTACGCCCATCATTACTGTTCCTAAAGTCAAGTTTTCTTCAAACTGCTCTTCATCAAATACCGTAGTATCTAACCTAACCCCCGTCTCTTTAAGGAAGGATAGTCTCTCCTTTGAGAAATCCCTATTTCCCCCTCTTTTAATAACTATTAGAACGTCTACGTCGGAGTCCTTCCTATATTTTCCTATAACCCTACTGCCGAAAAATATTATAGCTAATACGTCATCTCTGATTAACTTTCGCGTTGCTATCCTAAATAATTCCATATTTTCTAAGGAAAGATTCAGCAATCTTTAACACCTCGTCCGAATATCTTATCCCTTCTCCACACATTTCCTCAGTTACTATTTCTTCTGGAGTTTTTACGTCTTGACCATTAAAGAATGGATATCTAGATATATTCCACGCACCGGATAGGTAATCTAGAGCATTAAGTACTTTATCTAAATCTTCTCCTAATTCTTGGAGATTGTTAGAAGCATCGGCAATAACGTCACGCTCTTTCCTATATATTAACTTAATTTCTAACATAGCTTTAACACTCTTTTCTACTGATTGTTGGGCGTAAAAGAAGCATTCAGGATAATCCTTTGTCTCTAAGGCTTTCTTTGCCCTCTCGTTATCTTTCAAAGCAACGTTATAATATGCCTTAGCGTATTCTCTGTACTTTTGAGGGATCACAATCTATGTTTTGTACTATAAGTAATAAAATTGTAGATTTTTTCTCTTCTCAATTTATATTCCTGGTAAGCTTTGATCGTCTGAAGCTATATTAATTAACTATCCTGTCCGAGGAATACCTTAGGCACGTATTACTTTCAACTTGTGATAAGGTAGAAGTAACCTACACTTCTTCTGGATTTTAGGCTTTTCTCGTTCTCTTCGTGAAGATCTCATAATACAGAGTTTAGTTAACTTCCGGTTAACTCGACAAATTAAGGAGAGAAGAAAAAACGAGTAGACTCAACGTTTTCTGCTATAGTTTATGACTTTAACGTGGAAAAACTCTTAAGCTTTACTTCTATTGAATAAAGTATAATTTAAAGAGTAAGGGAGATTAAATGAATATCATAAGCTTGTTCTACTATAAAAGAAGAATAATTGACTAAAAACCCTGAAATAGAGAGTAATCCGTTTGTTCTCCTTTATTAGTAGAATTAACTCGTTATTTCGAATACTCTAGAGAGAAGAAGGCGTTCATTTTTGATGATACAGAATAAATTGGAGAGCCAAAATTAACATACATCAAATTATCTTCATAACATTAATTATCCTCTACTTGAGAATAATTAAGCAGTAGTGCTTTATGTAAATTCTGAAGGACTGACGTTCTAGAGAAAGTGTAAATCATTTCCCCATCTTTTTCTTCAACTTTTTATCGAATGTAAGTAAAGGTAACTTTTGCGTTATAGCTGTAGACAAAATTAAGAAGTCGTTAAAATCGTCATAGCCTTTTATCTCACTTTTCTTGGTTAAAGCATAATAGACGTCTTCAACATCGTTCTGGACTACCTCTATTTTAGGATCGCTTAAGATCTCACTTAAAACATTAAGGTCTATATTATGCTTGATAAGGAAATAAGCTATTTCAGTGACTGAAATAAGGGGTAAGTAAGCCTTATCTAATTTTTCCCATTCTTTTATAGCCTCTTCATGATCAACGTGATCTTTAAAGACTACCGCAATTATGAAATTTGTATCAACTACTGCTTCCAATTTTTTCTCCAGCCTCATTTATCGCTTCATTAATTTCCTCATCAGTTATTTTCTTGCCTAGTGTCAAGTTAAGAGAAGCAATATTGCCTCTTTTTTTCTGTATGATTATTTTATCTCCCTCAAGGTAAACTACTAAGTTATCGCCCACCTTTATACCTAGTCTCTCTCTCACATTGTACGGAATTGTGATCTGATAATTTCTAGTCACTTTAACTTCTTCCATATACTAGTAACTAGTAATAGTAATATATAAGGCTGACCTATATTTGAGTGACAGAATACTATTCTAAATTTAGGTATTAGAAAAGCTTTAACTATTTAAGATACTTGTTTCCCCATTTTTGTATCTCTTCAAATGCTCCTTTCAATTCCTTACCTTTCTCCGTAAGCTCATACTTTACTCTAAATGGTCTGTCGGAAATTATTATCCTTTTTATGAGGTCGTATTTCTCCAGGTCTTTCAATGTAGAGGACAGAGTCTTTGAGCTTAATTTAGTCAGCCTCTGTAGTTCGTTAAATCCCTTTCCTCCATCTAACAAGTACCTTAAAACAAGCAACTTTGGTTCGCTACCTATTATTCTAATAGTCTCGACAATTGGACAAATTGTTCCGTCAACTTTATTCAAGGTAACCTACTTTAGTTATATTCACGTACTGTATATATACTTTACTTTCTACACTTACTTTGCAATGGCTAGGCTAGTAAAACACGACCGCAATAAACCTTATGAAATAAAGGCAGATAACGGACAAGTTTTTTACGTATGCGCATGTGGGTTATCTAAACATAAGCCGTTCTGCGACGGTTCACATAAGAGAACATTAGATGAGGAAGAGGGAAGTGTATACATATACGACGATGAAGGAAAAATAAAGCTACAGAACTTTTATCCGTAAAACTCTTTTTTACATTATGTGCAGAATGTTTGCCTATGTAGGTGATTCTGGAGAAGAGCTTACTAAACTTTATGAGACGTTAAAAGAGTCTGCAAAAAATGACGTGATAGCTTCAAAGTTTGGCTTAAACCCCGTACACGGAGATGGCTGGGGCTATGTTATTTATGACGGAGAGAGAATCTATCTCTATAAATCAAAAAATCCGATATTCGTTGAGTCTCTAGTTTTACCTTCTATAGAAGGTAGGTTTTACGCAATCTTTCATGCAAGGCAAGCAACTGATAAATCCACAGTGTCCTCTAGGTTTTCTCACCCATTCTATGCCGATAACGAGGACTATTTTTACTTCTTTGCACACAACGGTTCGGTAGATAAGGAAAAATTAGCAAAGGATCTCAATTTTCAAGGTACTACAATAGACAGCGAGCTAGCTTTAAAGTTTCTTATAAAGAACGGCCTCGAAAAGGGGATAGAACTCTTAATGAGGGAGTATACAAAATCAGCATTAAATGTTCTAATACTGAGGGTTTCAAGGAGTGACGGCTCTGCTGAGCTTTATTACGTGAATTATTACACTAGGAAGGATAGGAGTGAGTATTATAAGTTGTATAAGAGCGAGAATGCAGTATTTTCCTCTACTCTTTCAATCTATGGGATTAAAGGTAATGAGGTTGAGGAAGGAAAGCTCTTAAAGTTGTAATTCAATATTCACACAATGAGCGAGGAGGCAATTGCTAAGGCGTTAGCTAATAATGAGGACTTTGTAAAGAAAGTAGCTGATGTTATAGCTGAGAAAATAGTAATAACTAAAATAGATGGACTTAGCAAGGAAGTGGAGAAGTTATCAAAAACTGTCCAAGATCTTTGTAGACCAGCAGAAGTTAGTGTGAAAAATTTGAGAATCACGATAAGAAGTTTAACCAGGTCATGGAGAAGATTGATAAAGCAATTGAGGAAATGAAAGAGGAGAGCAAGAAGAGAGACGAAAAATTTGAAGCTACAATTGAAAGGATAGACAGAGAAAATAAGAAGAGAGATAAAATAATAAATAAACTATTGAAACAAAATCAACAAATCTTACGAACTTTAGAGAATTTAACCGAGTCCTTTGAGCAAGAGGCAATTGAACACCTTGAATACGTAATTAAATCTAAGTTTAACGTAGATGTTGAACTTTACAGATTTGAGATACCTCATAAGCTGGAGATAGACATTTACGGTGAATTCGGCAATTACGTGGTAGTAGGAGAAGTTAAAGCTAGGGCTGGCATATCTACGCTGAAGAAGTTAGAGGAGAAGATAGAGAAGCTCAAGGCTTACAAGTTCGGGATTGAAGGAAAGAAGATTATTCCAGTAATTTACGCTATGACAGTAACAAAGGAACTTGCAGATACTTGTAGACAAAAAGGAGTTTACTTAACTAACGGCTATAAGGATTATACTTTATTAGCTTGACTTCCACCTTTCAATTATCTCATTATTCTCAAGGACGAGCATTAGTCTGTTCATATTAGCTAACGACCTTTCATGAGCTTCCTTATCTGAAGATGATACTGCTTCTTTAGCTATTACCGGTAAGTAGCCTAAGGTCTGCGCGTGCCTTGCTGAAGTCTCTACTCCTATATCTGTTGCAATACCGGTGAAGATTATTGTCTGTATTCCCGCATTCCTTAACATTAGCTCGAAGTTTGTGCCTACAAATATGCTTGCAGTATTCTTGTAAAGTACTACATCACCCTCCTGCGGATAAACGTCTTTCACAATATCTCCGGGGTTAAATGTTCTCCTCATGTAAGGTGGCTGGAATCTTTCTGGTAATGGAGTTATTCTCGTGTAAACTATAGGAACGTTATATTGCCTAGCTGCAGAGATAAGTTCCTTCAGTTTTTGCAGGAATTCCTCTCTGTTAAAGATCGAGCTTACTAGTGCCTCCTGTACATCCCATACTACTAGGACGGAATTATTTTTCCTTATGAATTTTTTTAACTCATCCTTGTTGAACCAAGCCATATCCTCATCTTCAAAATTAGGTTAAAAAGTTTTTATCCAAAAATTATGGTATCAAACTAACGTAATATAGATATATCGAAAATCTTATATTTATGAAGTTATCATTTTTCTCCATGGACATTAAATCAAGGACACTAATTATACTTGCTTTAATGCTGCTAATTATAAACTACGTTGAAACTATGGTTATCCCAGCTTTACCTACGATAGAAAATGACTTTTCAATATCGGCTACACTAGCAGGTTGGGTAACTTCTGCTTACATGATAGTTGCAGCAGCTACTTCGCCATTAATGGGTAAATTAGCAGACACTTATGGTAAGAAGAAAATGTATGTTACTGCAATAGGTTTTTATATAGTTGCAGTAGCACTTGCAGGTTTTTCTCCAAATATTTGGGTTCTACTAGGTGCTAGAGCTATTCAAGGCGTTGGGTTCTCAATGTTCCCTATAGCAATAGCTTACATTACTGATTTGTATCCTAAGGAAAGAGTAGCCTTTGCTCAAGCAATATTAAGTGCAATGATAGGCATAGGACCGGCTTTAGGGCTGTTGATAGGATCTTATGTTGTAGAAGATTTAGGATGGCCTTACGCTTTCCACACCGCTGCAATACTTTCGTTAATTCTCTTTGTAATTTCAATAAAATACTTACCTCACACTGGTATACGCAATAAGGAGAAAGTAGATTATTTGGGTTCTACTTTAATAGGCTTAGCTACTGTTCTAGTGTTGGTTTATATTACTGAAGGACCCACATTAGGATGGACTTCTGTGTGTAATTTATCCTTGCTGATTTCTGGATTAGTAACTTATGGAATATTTATAGGTGTAGAAAAGAAGATAAGAGAACCATTACTAAGGTTGGATCTATTTAAGATAAGGAACTTTGCAGTAGCTAACTTAGTAGGAATAGTTTCTGGAGTTGGAATGTTTACTGTCTTCATATTTTTAGTGTATTATGCTCAATTACCTTCACCTTACGGATTGGGTTTATCGATTATTCAGTCTGGATTATTAATGTCGCCAGTTGCTTTCGGTATGGTAATATTTGGTCCTATTTTCGGCAGAATGCTACCTAAGGTAGGACCGAGACCAGTGTTAATTATGGGTAGCATCTTATCTTCTTTGGCATATGTAATGCTCATGTATTATAGAGCAAATCCAACAGAAGTCCTTATAGATGGCTTCATATCATCTATAGGATTGGTGGCTGTTATAATACCTTTAGTTAATATGGTAGCCTTAGCTTTACCTGATCAATACAGAACTACAGGGATGGGAATGAACACCTTATTAAGGACTATAGGAGGAGCTGCAGGACCTGTAGTTGCTACTTCACTTATGGAGAGTTATCAGACTCCAATAGTGATGATATTCAACGGACAGCCTCTAGTGTTGGGTTTCATGCCGTCATCAACTGCATTCGATTATATTGCATTGTTTGGGTTTGCAATGATGCTCATTACACTGATAATTTCACTGTGGACGAAGAATTACACATTTAAGGCAGTTGGTGTGCAAAACGCTAGGAATGGAGAAGAAAACGGTCACTTAACCAAAGAGTAAATTAAGTAAGTTACTACTCCGTAAAATATGTGTGCAAATACGTATGTTAACGTAATTTTTATAGGAAAAACTAATAAGTGAACAGGAAGGCTGAAGAGACTTAGTACTGCGGATCCAAACAATACTCCTATAATTAATGCTGATAAGAAGTTCTTGTTTTCGTATTTTACTCTGGATAACTCTATTATTGATATTCCTACCAAAGCTATAATCATTGCAGCAATTAAATGGAGCAATATTCCTACCGCTATAGAATTAATCTTAAGTATATGGTAAGATATTGCTGAGAATACGCTCATATCATTTATAAAGAAAATTATTTCCAGAAGTCCTCCAACTAATCCTGATAGAATTTTCTTTATCATGGCCGAATATATTTTTTATACTTTAAAAATTTTTATAAGTATATTCCTCTTCCTACCTTAATTTTAAATATTTTTTTAAGGCATTGTTATGCGTGTTAAAGGGTTATTTCTTTATAATGGGAGTAATAATAGTTTGGGGTTTATCATTCCCTTTATCGAAAATTGCCCTTTACTTCATGTCTCCTTTCGTACTCACATTCTTAAGGTTCACTATAGGAGGACTAATTTTAGCAATTTATGGAAAAGGTATAATCTACGGGAAAAGAGAGGCTATTAACGCAATACTTAATATGGGAATTTTCGTTATCCTCCTAAACTTAGCAATAAACTATTCTAAAAATCCTGCTCTAGCTTCTGTGTTAATTTACATGCAGCCAATATTTGTTGCAGTGTTTACAAGAATAAAAGGCGAGGAGATTTTACTGCCTCAGTTAATTGGGATAATCATTTCATTTATAGGCATATTCATTTCAGTTGATAGTGTTAATTTTAGCATAGGATCTTTAATAGCTATTATTGCGGCGATTCTCTGGGCAATAGGGACTTTGTACTATGCGAAGTTAAAGGACAGAAATGTAGTAAAGCTCAACGCTTTCATGTCTTTGTTTTCCTCATTGTTCGTATTACCTACCATACCTTTTGGTTTTTATTTTAAACCTTCTGCAGTTGGATTAGCTTTGGGAGTTTTAGTTGCAATAATAGCCCAAGCTTTAGGCTTTATGTTCTGGTTTTCAAGCGTTAAGGATTTAGGCGCGACTACTGCCTCTAGCATAGTTATTCTTGTTCCAGTCTCAGCTTACATCTTCTCTTTCATTATTCTAAATCAAATACCTAACATCTTTCAAATAATGGGTTCTTCACTAGCGCTCATAGGAGTTTTTATATCACAATATAGCAGAGTACACTTATCAAGAAAATGATTAATGTACTGGTAAACTCTCAGTGCCGGTGGACTACATCACTACTCAGTATAGAGCGCACTCAGCACTTTGTTTAATACCTATCTCGTACTTTTATAATTTTTCTATATAAGCTGTTAATAATTATTTTAATTAAGGAGGCTTTTTCTAAATCAGCTTTAAATTATTGGGTATCAAATATACCTACATGGACGTTGGAAAGAAGATAAGAATATTAGTAATAACTTCCTTAGCTCATTTTAACAATGATGGAACTTTCTTAATATTTCCACTTCTTATAGTATATTACAGCACTGTGGATAAGATAAGTCTAGTAATTTTAGGAGCGATATCAATAATTTACACGTTACTTTCTGGACTTTTATCTCCGCTGATAGGAGACTTCGCCGATAAGCATAATATCGATTCAGCCTTAATGAGTATAGGAATCCTTCTGGAAGGAACAGCAATAGCTCTCTTTGGAATTTCCTTCTTATTTCCGTCTATAGCTTTAGTCGCTTTGGGTTCAACAATTCTGGGCATAGGCCAAGCTTTTTATCATCCAATAGGCGGAGCAGTGCTTTCCAGGACTTTCGGCAAAGAATCGGGTAGAGCATTAGGGATTAACGGGTCTTTAGGAAGTTTAGGAAGGTCTTTAATGCCATCAATAGTGACTTTCCTCATACTGGGCTTTGGAGAATTAACGGGTTTACTTACAGTTTCCGCATATATGCTAATTTCTTCAGCAGTAATATTTGTAGGCCTTAAATTCTATAGGAGAGAATCAATAGAGATTAGGAGGAGCAAAGAAAAGTTAGAGAGTGCTTTCTATAAGTTCCTTATAATACTAGGTTCTATCGTATTTATTAGGAGTATGTTCATAACAGGTACCACTACTTTCGTAGGAGATTTCGTTTACGATGTTTATTATTCAAAAGAATTGGCTGGAGTATTCTTAACCATAGGATTTTTAGGTTCAGTTTTAGGTCAACCTGCTTTCGGATGGCTTACTGAAAAGAAGGGCGGAAGATACGCGTTCGTAATAAGCAGTATACTCTCAATATTAGCCTTCATAGGCTTTCTGGCATTTTCGCAAAATCTAGTTGCGTCACTGTCTTTCTATACCATATTTACCTTTGCAGCATTTAGTTCCTTCCCAGTGTTGTTAGGTTACGTGAGCCAAACTTTCCCTAAAAGTTTCTACACTGTAGCTAATTCATACATTTGGGGAATAGGAGTCACTGTAGGAGGTGCCGCAGGAAATGCTTTAATTACCGTGCTTTTGGGACTAAAATTTTCAATACTTTCCTCTTTTTACATTATGCTAGGGCTAGCGATATTCTCTGCAATACTAATGCCGTTAATTCCTAAGAGGGTCTACATCAATAAATGATCTTTAAGCGTTACAGCTTTTTACTTTAATTTTTTCAATCTAAGTTCTCAAGATAAAAAATAATGTTAAAAGAAAGATGATATCGTTTAACAAAACAATTAATGTTAAAATATATCAAATAGTTTTTATACTAGCCTACAAGTTTATTTTATATGCTTGGAGACAAGATTTTTGAAATTCTCGAGGGATACACTGACAGAATTTACGGAAATCCTGGAACTACGGAACTATCCTTTATAAAGAAAATTCCTTCAGATTTCAAATACTATTTAGCATTACAAGACGGTGCTGCTGTAGGAATGGCTGAAGGCTATCATTTAGGTAGTGATAAATTAGCAGTAGTGAACCTTCATGCTGCTCCTGGCTTATCTAATGCACTAGGATTTCTTTATACTGCATATATGGACAGAATACCGATGGTAATAATTGGCGGTCAACAAACTTCTTCTCACCTTTCTGATGAACCAAGGCTTTACGGGGATTTAACTACAATCTCAAAGCCAGTAGTTAAGGCATCCTTTGAGGCTAGAAATGCTAATGAAGGAATAAAATTCCTAATAAGGGCAATTAAAACGTCCTTAACTCCACCCTACGGACCTACTTTTCTCTCCATTCCAGAGGATTTAGAAGATAAGGAAGTCCAGACGCCTCTTTTTAAAGATTTCATGCACAAAGTTGAACTTTGCTGTAACGAAAACGAAGTAAAAGAAGTAATTGAGAGAATTAACTCCTTCGATAAGGTAGCAATAGTTACAGGTTATGAAATAGACGTATTTAATGCTCACGATGAAATGAGGGAATTTGCAGAGAAAATTAACTCCCCGGTTTTTGCTGAACCTTTCGCTTCAAGGACTCCTTTTGAGACACCTCACAAGCTTTTCGCAGGAGATTTACCTAGGAAGTCTAGTGAAATAAATAAAGTCCTAGAAGATTTTCAAGCGGTAATAATCATAGGTGGTAGTGTAAATAATGTGCTCTTTCCAGATGATGAAGTATTGAAGGAAAAAGAAGTAATTGAAGTAACTTACGATTGGATTGAGGCATCAAGGAGACCTTGGAAAACCTTAGTTTGTAATCCTAAAGATTTCTTAAGGATAGCTGTTAAATATGTAAAGCCGCATTCTTTCAATTCTGTGAAAGTTATACCACCGAGAAATCAAAAGGTTGAGGAAATAATGAAGGCTCTGTATCCTCATTTAGGTAATTATGCAATATTCGATGAGGCGCCTTCTTACAGGGAAATAATAAGATCTATAGTTGGTTATAAAAGAAGGTTATTCTTCGCAAATAGAGCAGGATTTATTGGCTGGGCAATTCCTGCATCTTTCGGGTACTCGTCTGCAGGAGGAAAAGCTTTAGCGATAGTTGGTGATGGGAGTTTCAATTACAGTTTCCAAGCATTATGGTCTGCAGCAAAATACGGAGGAGTAATGAAAGTTCTTGTAGTCAATAATCAAGGATATAATTCGCTGAAGGGTTGGGGAAATACTAATACGGAAATTCTTTCGCCTATTACCTCTCCGTGGAAATTAGCTTCAAGCTATGGATTTGAGGGAAAAGAGTTTGACGATTATAAGAAAGGAATAGAGTGGCTAATGGAGGACAGTACTCAAAAATTAGCAGAAATTAAAGTTTAGACGGTAATTTTTCTTCTCTCTTCTCTGTTACTAGGACTTTCTTCACGTTCTCTACTATATCATCGGGCATTATGAGCGAAGACAAGCTTTTTATTACTGCACTTGGCAAAAGTGTTCCTAGGAAGTTCAGTTCAGCCTCAAAAGTTACAATAGTAGTTAACCTTAAGCTTTCTCCTAATTTTGCTTGCCTGAAGCTTACATTATATTTTACATTACCGGCATCAATCTTATAATTTATCAGTCCAGAATCAAAGTAAGGACCGTCAACTTTAGCTATTAAAGACCTTTTTAGAACTCCTCCTATAATATTTTTGGATAAACGTAAGGGAATTATTGCCTTATCTCCATAAGGTATGAATCCTAGTAACCTCAATGCATTATCTTTATTCTCTATGGTTGAGGTTACATATTCCTTTGGTAAATCTACTCTAAATACTTCTGAAGATGTAAGATGATGGCTCTTGCTACTTTTTATATGCTTTTTGAATGACTTTTCATCTGAAAATTCTTTATCACAACATTTGTACATGAGTTAAGATGTTTCTCTTACGATTTAAGGGATTGTTTAAAGTTTTTTAACACTTTTACGTAATTCTTCAAGTTAAATTTATCATTATATAATGATTGACTATATTCAAGAATGAAGTTTTTAATGGATATATTTAAAAAAGTTTAAAGAATTTATATTCTATAATGTATTAACTCTGTTAATGTCAATTTCCCATATTTTTTATAAGAAGTTTATTTAATCTCTAGAAAAGAAAGTTAATTTTGGTGATAAAATAAAATGATAACGTACATAGCCCCAATGTGGGTTGGGCTCATAATAGGCTTCATAATAGGGGCAGCAGCAGAAATTTGGGGAATAGCTAATCCGGAAACGTTGATTAGGTTAGCAAAATGGGAGGACAGACTGTTTGCTGCATGCATTACCTTAGGATTTGCAATTGGAACACCAGTACTCTTTGGATTATATGCTGCAGGCGTGGGTTTCCACTGGGGTCCTAAACCGTTCTACGTAATAGGAGTACTTATAGGAGGTTTATTCTTCGGAACTGGATTAGCACTTTCTGGATACTTCCCTGGCTCAATATGGATGGCTTTAGGAGAAGGTAGGAGAGATGCTATATACGCATTATTTGGAGCATTACTAGGTGCGGCAAGCTGGACTGCATTATATCAAACTCCTGCTGGACAATGGTTAACTACTGTAGGAAACTTCGGTAGTTTAATAATTGGTGCAACTCACCCTTCAGGAAAAGAATACTTAATACCTTGGGATGGATTAACACCTCTAGATCTATTTGGCATATCAATAATTTATGCAATTGGAATGTTCTTATTTGCATACTATCTACCTAGGTATAAGGGAGGAGTAAGGAGTTGCTTAAGGATGAATATAGAGAAGAGAATGACTCCACAAGAAGTTCAGCTACACCGTGATACAGCAAGGTTCTTAACTGATGGAGGTCTACCTTATAGTGAGAACAGTATTGCAAAGAAGTTAAATGAATATTATGCAGTTGAGGATAACGTAACTAGGTGGTTTATGGTATCTGTAGCAGGAATTGTTGCATTAACAGTAGTTGCTGAGATGTTCATGCACCAAATATTCGGAGAGTCTACAACTGATTCGTGGCTTGCAGGACACCTATTTATGCCTACATTCAAATATTCACAAATAGTATTCAAGGGTATTGGTTGGGAGCCATTTAGTGATATTGGAACATTGATGGGTGCATTCTTCAGTGCAATATTCCTTACGAGGAGGTTTACCGCATTTAGAGATATAGTACCGCCAAGCTGGGCAGTAAGGTTCGGTAGCAATCCTGCAAAGAGGTTCTTAGGATCATTCGGTGGAGCATACTTAATGTTATTTGGAGCAAGAATGGCTGACGGTTGTGCATCTGGACACATATTGAGCGGAGATTTAGAAATGGCATTAAGCGGACTGGAGTTTACTGCAGCAGTATTCGCTTCAATGTTAGTGACAGCACATTACGTTTATAAAAAGAGGTGATCAAGATGGCAACAAATGAGAAAGAATTGGAAGAAATGGATAAAATATTCAAAGTAGTATTCATAATAGGCTTGATCTTAGAATTTGTAATAGCAATAGTCGTAACTCATGACGCAACAACAACTCCACTAACGGCATCACAAGTAGCTTCTGTAGGAATTATAACAGTTTTACTGCTAGTAATAGGAGGAATCATATATAGCCAATTCCCGTACTCTGTGCTTGGTAAGCCTGTAGAGAAAGAAAAACAGAAGATGGAAGAAAAAGAGAAATAATTTATTATCTTCTTTTTATTTGTTCCTTTCTTTTTATATTTTTATTATAATATAGTTTACGCCTAGATATATTACAAAGAATATTCCTAGGTATATCTCATCGGCATTAAAGAACGCTTCTCCAAAGAATAAGCTTCCTAGACTGAACAGTAATGCTGAAAGTACATATTTTAAATGAGGTACTCTTATTTTCATTATCTGAGCTTTAAGGATAAACAATAAGGCTATAACTATGATTGAAGCTAATAAAGTCCCTGTTAATGCAGAAATATAAGATTGAGGAATTAATGCTAATATTACGAGACCTGCTTCCAGAGCTTCGGTAAAACCTACTACATAAACAGTTGTTAAAGTTTCTTCACCTTCCTCTTTGTGCGCTATCTTTATTCCTTTAAAGTACCTTCTTGCGCTTCTTATCAGCCTATATCCAAAATAAAATAATATTATTCCAGCTACTACAAGAACGTATTCTAATGGTAGGAGTACAATGTATTTTCCCAGAGTAAAAACCGGTATTAAAACTGTTAGAACTCCAGCTAACCCATAGATATAAGGTTTACTGTTTTTATATATTCCATTAAATATTACTGCAACTGCTCCTGCTTCTGAGAGTTCTAAAATGCTTATTCCTAACGAGGCTAAAAGGACTGCAATATCCATAACTTTAACTTTAACATCTTCGTATAAAGTTTAACCTAAAAGAAAAAGGATAGATTTAAAAAAGATTCTAACTTAAAATATTACTTGACTATCTAACCAAATATTTTATTGTTTCTTTTCTCCGCCCTGTTGTCCCTGTGTCTTCTTTCCTTTCTTTGCCATTTGTGGTCTAAGAAAAGTTTAGTAGGTAAGAAGCTTATAAAAATTATTAACATTAATTGGTCTAAACATTAATGTAAAATGAATGTCTTATGTTGTCTATTTATTTTACTTACTTACGGACATTGAATTAACCATAACTGAACATCATCGATATTATTATTAACACTTTTTAAGATTCTCTATTTAGATAATTTACCAATTTTAGGTTAGTTGATGAGGACTTAGGATAATCTCTATGTATAGAAGGATTTAATATCTCTCTTGTTTTATATAATTGTTAAATAATATATCTACATACAACATAACATACTAAATATTATGGATACAAGAACGTAGACTTTATAATAAATAAATAGTGTAAAGTGCGTATTAAAAATAAATTATTTATAACCTAAGAGTTAGCTGAAAGTGAAATGCAAAACAATATTAAGTTCAGAATAAGAACTTATCACGTGCATTTTCATAGAGCTAGAGGACTTAGGCACATAATACTTTACTTACTTTATACTAACGGACCACTAACAGGAGCAGAAATTATGGAAAAAGTTGAGGAAAGCAGCATGGGCATGTGGAGACCTTCTCCCGGTTCTGTTTATCCCATGATTAGAGAATTAGAAGTCGAAGGATTAATAGAGGTGGTAAAAACTGAAGGAACTAAAAAATATTATGGATTAACTGATAAGGGCAAAGAGCTACTTGAAGGAATTCCTAGGGATAAAAGGATAAATAATGCAATAACGGAGTTAGAGTCATTAATTGAATATATTTTAGATAATTGGGATTCATTAAATTCTGAAGAGAAGGATAGAATAAAGAAGATTATTGAAAAACTAAAGTCTATAAGCTAAGATTCGTCTGACATTTCCATCATTAATGCCATTATCATTCCTTTATTATTTAAGATGTAATTAGTGTCTTCCCTCCTTATGTAACCGTATTTTAGCAGTTTTGAAAGCTTTCTGCTTACTGCAGAGGTAGACATACCCGTAGCTTTAGCTAACTTGTAAATACTTCTATTCCCTCTCCATATTTCTCTAAGTATTAGAAGATGATCTGAGTTTATATCACCTCTAGTAAGGTCGGAAACTTTAAAGAAAATTTTACCTTGGAAATCTTCTGTCTCTATTTCAACGTCAGCATCGATACCTCTTAAAGCTAAGGCCGTAAGTGCCTCCATGATTATAGCTCTCATACCTCCGCTCAGATTTGCAATAATTTTCTTACCTATAGGAAGAGAATATGCTATTACTGCAACTGAATTTATAAAATTTATCGGATCTACCTTGATTATATCATATTTTATCGAAGAGTTATCAAGGAAAGACGTGAAAGACGATAAAGCTTTTTTTACCTTGTCCGTGTCGGTAATGGATGTTACAATTATTACCTTTTCTATACTTTTACCGTAATTGAGTACTGCCCTTATCTGAAATTTCTCGTCAAAGCCAAATGTTGTTACTAATATCATATGTTAGATACTAAAATCCGCAAAAATTAATTTTAGTACCCGTTGCGGACACTTTCTCAGCATAAACATAGCCTGCATTCTCATCTGGAGATTGTAAGTGAATCTTGGCAGTAGTTATGTAAAGTGTTGAAAGATTTTCACCGCCAAACATTACTGAAGTTACATTAGGAGTGGGAAGAGGAATCTCGTCTGCTATTTCCTTATTTTTAGTGTCAATTTTTATAACCTTTCCTCCACCAAATAATGCTACCCATAGATTATCCTTAGAATCTATAGTCATTCCATCTGGGTTTCCTTGAACAGATGATAAATCTATAAGAACTTTCTTATTGCTTATTTTACCTCTCTCAAGGTCGAAATCGAATTCGAAAATCTTCTTTGTAGGTGTATCAATGTAGTATAAGGTTTTATTATCTGAACTCCAAGCTAAACCGTTTGAAATAGTAACATTATCGAGAACTTTCCTAAAAGACAAGTCAGTATCTAAAACGTAAAATCCTGCTGTAGGGTATTTTTCCTCTAAGTTCATTGTACCTATCCAATATCTACCTACTGCATCACATTTACCATCATTAAATCTATTTCTTGAATCCCAGTCTTTTACTTTATAAATTTCCTTAACTTCTCCATCCATATTAACTACGTAAAAACCCTGGCCAGAAGTCGCTATTAATCCCCCTGATATTCTAGGTGAAATTGAACTTACATAATCTTTAAGTTTTATTTCCATATAAATAAATTTTTTCAAATCTAATCTATGAATTGTTCCTGCCAGAATGTTAACCCAATAAAGTACATTTTCTGTTGGGTGCCAGATAGGACCTTCATAAAGGTCTCCGCTATAAGGAGAAATTTTTTCCATAGTAATTTATAGGAGAAGGAGTATTTTATTCACACATGGTTATTCTATAAGACCTTTTGTATTAATATCGTAGATTATCATTACGTCGGCCTCAGCATCTTTTTCTCTAACGGCTCTTACATAATTCCTTACATTTTCAATGTTTTCAGTTAAACAGACTTCTATTCCGACATTATTTTTATCTACTATCTCTAGGACTCTGCATGAGGAGAGCGTATCCCTTATTAGTGGAATCCTTTTTGAGAACATTGAAAACACTGATATTCCACTTTTCGGTATATTAACTCTTGGTATCACAGATATGTATCCTTTATTTTTCATAATTTTCAATCTTTTTATAATTATCTTGCTATCTAATCCTATTTTCTCTGAGATTTCTGAAGTAGAAGCTCTGGGATCTTCTTGTAACGCCCTTACTATTTTCATGTCAAGCTCCTTAGGCTGTAAAGGCTGTTGAACTGGAGTATACTGCATTTCAGGCTCTCCAAGATTTTTCCTCATAAATGATATTCTATCTTCAATTTGCAAATTGCTCTCTCCGGCTATGCCATATACATTTAACCATTCTACGCATTTAAACTTTAAAAATATCCATTTATCATCCATATCTATTAAGTTTTTGAATGCGATAAATGAATAATACTTTCCGTAAAAGTTGGGATTAATTAAAAGTTGGAATCCTTCCAAGATCTCCTCTTTTTCTAAATTCTTTAGCCTATAAAGTACAGTAGGAGGAGTTAAATTTAGTAAAGATGCTAAATTATGAATAGATGTTCTGCCATCACGGTAAAGGTAAAGTAATATTTTCTTATCTATCTCATCCATCTAATGTAAGTATACGGAAGTGGTTAATAATTATTATATTCTAAGAATAAAATAGGATATGATAGATATAATTAGGTTCGTATTAGTTTTAACAGCACTGATTATTGCAGCTGAACTTCTTGCCAAAGGTACTGAAAACATGGAAAGGAAATTCGGTCAAGGAATAGCAGGAGGAATAATTTTAGGTTTTCTTACTGCATTACCCGAGACAGTAATTACCATATATGCATTATTAAATAAAGAATATGAAGAAGCTGTAGGTTCCGCAATTGGTGGTAATGTTATACTTTTTACCTTAGGTATAGGCTTAGTTGGTTTAATTTATTCTATATCTTGGAATAGATCCCTAAAAATGCGTCACGATTATAAAATTGAGAACAACTTCCTATTAGCAAATACCATAGTATTGATTATAATAATTTTTTATGGAAGATTTGATTTATTTACTGCTATCATATTATCTTCAATTTATATATTTTATCTTGCTTATAGAGTTAAAAAAGGTGGCGAAAACGGTAAAAACGAGGTAAATCTGACGAGAAGTATTATAGAGCTTGCAATAGGTGCTACTTTAATCCTTTCTTTCTCGGATCTTTTTGTCAAATGTATAGTTGCGATATCTGAGGAATTTAATTTACCTATTATCTGGACGTCACTACTGCTGACTCCCATAGCTGCAGAACTTGAAGAGAAAATTTCAGGGATAAAGTTAGCAATGAGCAATCTGGACGGAGGATCTTTAGCTATAGTTAGCTTTGTGGGGAGTAAGATAGAAAATTCTACTTTATTACTGGGTTTAATCGGTTTCTTCACATCATACGACTTCCATAATTCCTTGCCAGAAGTAATATCTGCGGTAGTAGCTAATGCAATAGGTGTAGTTATTCTTCTCGATGGCAGAATTACTAAACACGAATCTATTTTTCTTATAGCCTTGTACTTTATAATTATCTATTTAGATTTTATATTATGAGCAACGCTAAAACTACTGCAATTGCTAAGATTATACCTACAAACATCGTATTGGGCAGAACTCTAGGTGTGTACTGATTTTTAGAAAGATCTCTCTCGTTTACTAGATAGGAATACAAGCCATATATTATTACAATTCCGCCTAGTATAATCATTATTTCTCCATAAGTTACTGAACTTGAGGATAATGATTTAGCTCCTTTAAGGATGGATATGAATAAAGCAAATTTTGCTATTACAAAACCGAAGCCTATTAAGGCTACCCCAGTTCTAACCCAAGCTAGGAAAGTTCTTTCATTAGCTAAATGATCTGAAGGAGAACCCACAAAGGTTTAATGATTACTTACTATATAAACATTTTTAGCAATTGTAGTTAAAGCCTTTAATACATAAAACTAAAAAGAAAAGATAATTTAGATTCTTAAATATAAGAAAAAATGCTACGAACTCACATAAAAATCTATTAAACATGAGCGATAAATCTTGAATAAAATTATGCGAGCTGAAGCCTACATTTCATTACTCATAAAATTATTAAACTAATTGTGTAAATAGATTATAGATAAATATGTCAGAAGGACAAGATCCTTTAGAAACATTATTAAAACCGGAAAATCTAGAAAGGCTGAATAAACTTGCAGATTCATTACCTACACTGGAGAAACTTACAGATAAGCTTAATGAAATGGACAAAAAAGGTCAGTTAGACTTTCTGTTAAGCCTAACGGATCAAACAATATCACTTCTTGATGCTGTTCAGAAGGCTGACCTAGTTAACACACTAATATCCTTCGGAATGGAACAACTACCAAAAATACAAGCAGTATGGCCAATAATAGAAAAACTAACAAGCGATAAAACATTAAACTTATTACAACAAATAAATTTAGATACAACATTAAACGCTATTGAAGCGTTAACCCCAATGATGCAAAAACTAACAAGCGATAAAGCAATATCATTATTAAAGCAAATAGATATAGACTCCACACTTACAGCCGTTGAAAAAATAACGCCAGTAATGAAAGCACTGACAAGCGATAAAGCACTTAAAGTTCTAGAAAGCATAAATTATGATACCCTACTAGACTCAACAGAAAAGCTTACTCCTATTCTCCAAAAACTGACAAGCGATAAAGCAGTAAAGATAATAGAAGGTCTTGACGTTGACACATTACTAGAAGCAACTGCAGACCTAACTCCTGCACTAAATAAAATAGCAAAAACAATGTCTGAAATGCAGAAAAAAGGTCAAATAGATGAACTCCTAAACATGATGGAACAAGGTATTGCTCTTCTTGATGCTGTTCAGAAGGCTGACCTAGTTAACACACTAATATCCTTCGGAATGGAACAACTACCAAAAATACAAGCAGTATGGCCAATAATAGAAAAACTAACAAGCGACAGAGCACTAGCATTATTGCAAAAAATCGATTTAGACGCAACACTTTCTGCAGTTGAAGCGTTAACCCCAATGATGCAAAAACTAACCTCTCCTAGAGCCGTTTCACTAATACAGAAATTAGACGTGGATTCCGCATTGTCTGCAGTTGAAGCGTTAACCCCAATGATGCAAAAACTAACAAGCGATAGGGCTGTAAAGCTTGTGCAACAATTAGATATCGAAGGTCTGCTTACAGCAATGGAAGCTTCATTACCGTTATTGAAGAAATTGACAGACGAGAAGACGGTAAAGACGCTTACACAAATAGATATGGACTCGATGGTTAACATGATGAGTAAGCTTGCTGAATTACAAAAGAACGGAGTTATGGATAAAATGATAAAATTAATTGACGTATTCGGTGATCCTAAGTTAGTAGACAACTTAGTCCTTATAATGGAGAAGATGAGCAAAGCGCTTAACATATGGGTAAGCGAACTGCCAAACGTTAAGCCTGTAGGCACTATGGGACTATTGAGGATGGCATCTGATAAAGATTCCGCATATGCACTAGGTATGATGAAAGCATTACTAGAAGCTGCAGGAAAGGCTTTTAGAGAAGGCTAATCCTTTTTTTGGTAGTAATCCTTATGGTATCAATTATTAATTTTTATAGTGTCAACAAGTAATTTTTATAGTGGATAGTTATTTTACTTATGTTTCTTCAAGACTTAATCATAGTAGCTCTCTTGGGATTAACTCACGGGCTAGATCCAGACCATATAGCGTCTGCAAGAGTATTGAGAAACAATATTAAAATCTTGAAATTTGCCCTATTTCATTCTTTAGGATTCGTAATTTTAGCTGTTCCATTAACAATAATATTTTTAATAGTTTCGGTTAGTTCTGCGTACCTTAATATTTTAGGTAATTTAGTAGGAATAGGAGTAGCTTTAATCCTTCTAATTTCCACTTTAATAGGAAGAGAATTTGAAATAGAACCAAAAAAGCTAGGTCTCCTTCAAGGCTCATTAGTTGTTACTCCTTCTAAGATAATAACTATTTTGCTTGCTATATCCCTGGATAATATAATTTACTCCACAGTATTAGTAGGAGTGTTTGTAGTCTCATCTACTTTCTCAATATTCGCTTTAAGTTCACTAAATATGATTCCGAGAAAGTTGGATAAGCCAATAAACATAGCTGTCGCATTAGTAACCATAATCTTTTTAGGAGTTTCTACATTTGAGGTTCTATGAGATTCACACAAGGAATAGTTAACGGAAAAACGACAACAGTTTTTATTATAGATAACAATTTTTATATTCCGGATTTTGAGGGAATAGAATGCGTTCTAGAAGACTCTAAAAATATTGTAAAGGCTATAGAACTTTTCAGGAATATTAAAAACTACAGGCAAGTTACATTGTCTAAATTTTTGCCTTCAATCTACCCTAACAAAATATTTTTACCCGCAGTCAATTTTAAGTCTCATTCTAAGGAATCTTCAATGGAGCCTCCTAAACAGCCTTACTTCTTCATGAAAGGTAACAACACCGTGATAGCACACGAAGATGAAATTATAATACCTAAAGGAGCAAGAAAAGTAGACTACGAGGGAGAAATAGGTATAATATTGGGAAAGAGAGGTAAATACATTAAAAAGGAGAATGCAATAGATTACGTTTTAGGATTTACGATAGTTAACGACGTTAGCTTTAGGGATTATCAGTTTCCTGAAATTCATCCCTATGGATTAAATTGGGTAATGGGAAAGTCTCTAGACACTGGTCTGCCTATAGGTCCTTGGATTGTAACTAAAGATGAAGTAGACTTTCCGCTAGAGATAATTACGAGAGTTAATGGAAGAGTAGCGCAAAGAGGGTCTACGGAGGATATGATATTTTCCGTGGAGGAATTAATTTCTTACTTAAGTAATGGAATTACTCTAGAGCCAGGAGATATTATTACTACTGGGACGCCTGCAGGCGTTGCGGAATTCGGAAATAAGGAATATTTAAAGCCAGGAGATATTGTAGAAGTTGAAGTTCCAAAAATAGGAATATTAAGAAATAAAGTTGAAAATGAATTTTAACCTTTGCTAGCATAATAAAAGTATGTAAAGTGAAGAAAATTTAATAAGATTTGTCCTTGAAAATTGTAAAAATGTTATCACTATAGGTTTTTCAAAAGATCCTTCAAAGCCTTCTCACTATGTTCCTAAATTTTTAATGGAACATTGATATAATGTGATACCAGTAAATCCAACTGCAAAGGAAATCCTAGGAAGAAAGAGTTATTCATCAATTTTAGAGATTCCCGACAAAATTGAGGTAGTAGAGGTATTTAGACCTTCGTCAGAGGTCCCTAAAATAATTGAGGAAGTAATAAAGAGGAAGAAGGAAAGGAGCGATGTTAAAGTATTATGGTTACAAGAAGGAATGAGGAAGCAACTAAATTGGCAGAAAAGGAGGATATTAGTGCGGTACAAGATAGATGCATGTATAAAGAGTATAATAAGCTTATGCAAAATAAGTGAAAGAAAAATAGATAAAGTTTTTAATATGTTTATCCAAAAAATTAATTATGGAAGAAGATCTTAAGAATAAAAAAGAAAGTATAAGGTGTTGTTATAGACTGTCTGAAACAGACGTCGAATGCTTGTTTAAACTTGTTGAATTAAATAAGCCTATAACCTCCGTTGAATTGGCACAAATAATGGGTTTCAGTAAAACTACAGCTGAAACGAGCTTAAAAAGATTAATGGATGTCGGCCTCGTAAATAGAATAAAAATAGAGGAAAAGAAAATAGGTAGGCCTAAATTTGTTTATTCTGCAATAAATAATATCTGGGAAAAGATAAGTGATGATTTAAAACAATGCGCAAAGAAGATTTTATCTGCGGCTTCATGATTTGCTATTTCTTATTTCCATAATTTTTTTCATCATATCTCTATAAACCAAAAAGGAATATATGATGTAATACATCGAAATTATATCTAAGCCTAAAGAAAAACCTAAAAATAGCCCATTAAAAGAAAACAACGGCAAGAAATATAATGCAAAGAAAATTATCGATGCTAAGACAATGTAAAATATTTCCTTCACATTGCTTGAAATTCCACTTACATATGAGTCAATATTTTCCATAGACGAAATATAATTATTAAGTAACTTTATTTTACTTCCAACACCTTTAACTTCATTATCTAAAAATTTTTGTAGAGCCTCGGATTTTATATTAAAATTTGCCCCAATTATTCCATCATCTAATAAATCCGTAGAAGATAGTAAATCTATCATTTCACTAAAAATCTTCAATAAATAAAAAGATCTTGAATCTTTCCATAAAGAAGATAGTTTACCTAACTTTCTTGTTATAAAATAGAAAAGTAGTGATGTCTCTAAAAGTAAGCTAACATACACCAGGTTCGCTATTAATGTAACTGACTCTAACATCAATATAATTCTTCTGAAATTGAGCTTATAAGCTCAGATAATTCTAGATGTAACTTTCTAATTTTTCTTAATTTTTCTAATAACGCAGTACCTTTTTCAGTTACCCTATAATGGCCATCTTCATATGTTATAAGCCCTTTACTCATCAGCACGCTAATGTATTTCTCCAAGAGTGTATTGCTCAAATTAGCGTATTTCATTATAGAAGATTTGCTATCATATCCGTCACTAATGACTTCCATTACATCCATTATAATTTCTAGCTGGTCTCTCTTGCTCTTCATATATTAAGAGTAAGACTTATTCTTTATAAACGTTTCTTTCAAACTCTTTTTAACGCTTCACTTAGTACCTCAGCTTCCTTCTCTCCGAGATATTTCGATGTTAAATTCAAGAACTGCTTTAAGTCATCTTCAGTCATCTGTTGTGTTATTAAAGGAGTCAACTTCACAAGAACATCATTATTTATCACTTCAACGATTTCTACATATTCTGGAATTGTTAGCTCAGGAAACTCCTTATATAACGTTAAAAGACCAGAAGAAATTAGCTCCAAACCTTCCTTACCTATCTTTTTAATTTCCTCCATCTGAGAATTCTTATCTTGTAATTTTGCAATTTCCTCTGATTTCTTCTTTACTTCCTCAAGAAATTTCAATAATTTATATCTCTGGAAATCTAAGGCAACTAAACCGCTTCTCACTTTCTTACTTGCTATTAGCCTTATTTCGTCACTGTCCTTTATTATATTAATAAACCCAGAAAAGTAAAGATCTTCAATTATACTTTGCAAAGTATTTTTAGTCATTAGAACCGTTAAAGTAGATAATAATTCATCATAAGCTAATCCAGAAGTTCCCTTTTGTGCTATAGCTATCAATACTAATCTTTTTTTCTTATCCAGAAAATCCATCACATATTTCTACTACAACAAAATAATAAATCCGATGATATCTGCTCCAGGAAAAATACTTTGGATAGGAAGTTACGCTGTAGTATTTGGAGGATTATCCCACGTAATTGCTATAAATAAGAGAGTTAAATGCGAAGCTTATCCTTCTGATAAACTAGTCTTTGAGACAACATATGGAACGTTTTACGGGAACGGAAACGAACTAATAGAAAGTGTAGTAAACGTAATAAAGGAGCATTTAGGAGAGATCCCCAGACTTAAAATAAGGCTTTTCAACGATGAAGACTTTCAAATTAACGGTAAAAAAACTGGTTTAGGAAGCTCGTCTGCAGCAACAGTAGCTCTTGTTGGTTGTTTATATAAGCAAATAAGAGGAAAATTAAACGTAGATGAAGTCCATTCTCTAGCTCAGGAAGCAAATTTCGTTAGACAAAAAGGAATAGGAAGTGGATTTGATATAGCTGCAGCAGTCTACGGGAGCATAATTTATAGAAGGTTTACTGACATCAAAAAAGGCGATTGGAAGATAGAACCTTTAAAGTTAGGCAATAAATACGATTTGCTTTTAGGATTTACGGGAAGAAGTTCTGAGACTGTAAATCTAGTTAAAATGTTTATGGAAAAGAAAAATGACGAGAAATTTAACGCATTCCTGAAAGAAATTAATATAGAGAACGAAACTGCAATAAAACTTCTTAAGCTAGGTAAAGTTGATGAGGCTTCACAGCACGTTAAATTAGCTAGAGATTTGCTAAACGTCTTGGCAGAAGATGTAGTTGGAGTTAAATTGGAAAGTAATGAAGATAAGAAATTAATAAGGATTGCAGAAGATAATTGCGCGTATGTATCTTTATTACCAGGAGCAGGAGGAGGAGATGTAATCTTCGCAATTGGAGAAAACTTAAACGAAGTCAGGAAAAAGTGGAGAGAGAAAGGATTAAAGCTAATCGAAATCAAAGAAGATGATGGTCTAAATGAGACTTGAAGGAGAAGCAATAGCCCCATCAAATATTGCAATAATTAAATACTGGGGAAAAAGAAATGCGGAACTCAACCTCCCTTTGAATTCTTCGCTTTCTATAAGCTTGGATAATCTGTATGCTAGAACAAAGGTTATATTTAGTGAAGAATTCTCTAAAGACGAAATCGTAATTAATGGTAAGAAGTTAAATGAAAAAGAAACCTTAAATTATGCTGGAAGAGTTCTTAACATTTTTAGGAAAATTAACGGTAAGACTTTGTTTTCTAAAGTCTTCTCAGAAACAAACTTCCCCCCATCATCAGGCTTAGCGTCTTCTGCTGCAGGCATTGCTGCATTAGTTTATGCTGTAAATGATGCTTTAGGCTTAAATTTAAGCCAAAAAGAGCTTTCTAAAATAGCTAGAATTGGTTCAGGGAGTGCTTGCAGGAGTACTGAAGGAGGATTCGTAATATGGGAAAAAGGAGAAAGAAATGATGGAGAAGACTCTTTTTGCTATCAGATATTCCCTCCTAATTACTGGGGCGATCTCGTCGACATTATTGTAATAGTAAGTGAAGAGAAGAAAAAGATCTCTTCAAGAGAAGGTATGGAAAATTCTGTTAAATCGTCTTATCTAATGAAGTGCAGGCTCGAATTTATAGAGGAAACATTTAACGAAATCGTAGAAAGTATAAAGAAGAGAGACGAGAAGAAATTCTTTGAATTAACAATGAGACATAGTAATAGTATGCATGCAGTGATTCTGGACTCTTGGCCTTCATTCTTCTATCTTAATGATGTATCACTTAAAATAATGAGGTGGATTCAAGATTTCGGTCATGCCGGCTATACTTTTGATGCAGGTCCTAATCCTCATATTTTTACTACCAAAAAATATATGCAAGAAGTAATAAATTTTATTCAAAACTTAAATTTAAAATATATAATAACTTCTCCAGGTCAAGGACCCAGAGTTTTACACTCTTGAATTATTTTCTCATATTTTTCTGTAATCTTTTCCGCCTTAACAGAATACGCTATTACTGCCTTTTTTATTTCACTTAATGATCTAATTATGGGAGAAACTGAGGTTAGCTTCTCGACCTTCTCACCATCAAATATATAAACTGCTTCTTCTTTTTCCTCGTAAGGTACATCATTAAACTCGTGATATAAGAAGAGTCCTTTAGTTTCTTTCATATCTTCATATATTTCATCTTTAATTTCATTAAACCTATCAAGGCATTTTCCGGTTATATCGTATTTTACCCTCTTATATCCTTGCCTAAACATTATTGCGTTCTTGAATTCCTCCTTTACCTTGTCAAGACTAGAATAAATTTTCACGTCTAAAAGTTGTAAGTAATCCTCTGCCTCCATAGGAATTTCAATAACGTTTTTTTCAAGCATTTCAACCATTGCATGAGATAATATCGCGTTATAAACTCCAGTTACGCTGTGGAAATATACGTTCTCAAACATGTACATTCTAGACAGGAGAAACTGCTCTACTATTGGAGTAGCTTTACTATAAATCGCGAGCTTTCCATCTATGAAAACTAAAAATCTCTTTAACCTCTCTATATCGAATCTACCGTAACTTACTCCCGCATAATAAGAATCCCTCAAAAGATAGTCACTCCTATCAGCGTCAACGTAATTTGAAATTAATGATAAAGCTAATTTTTCCTCGTAATTCCTAGGATTCTCATCTAGAACATTAATTACAAATTTTACTGGATCAGAATAGAATTCAGAATATTCCTTATCAATTATACTTCCAAGTGCGTTTTCTATTAAATATTTACCGTAATTTACATGCGTCTTCTTGCCTTCTTCCTTTACATCCATTTTATAAACTTGTTTAGCAAGCAATAGGAAATTCTCAAAGGTATGAGAAAATGCTACATGACCTACATCATGAAGTAATCCAGTTAAAGCTATCATTTGCACAATGCCTTCCTCGCTCTTTAATCCGCTGTTAGAGATTACATACCTAGCAAACTCTCTAGCTAAATGCATTACGCCTAAGCTGTGCTCAAACCTAGAATGTAACATGCTAGGATATACCATGTAAGCCATTGCAGTCTGCTTAATATATCTCAACCTTTGGAAAAAGGGATTTGAAACGATTTTATTCATTTTATCGGAAATTTCTATATAACCGTGTATAGGATCCCTTATTAGCTTCATTTTTATAACTTACTCAACGTATCTAAAATTACTTTTGCACCCCTCATTACACTATTTTCTAAATCTTCCTTACTTATCCACACTCCTCCTTTAGCCAAATTATCACTGACAGTCAATACAGCACCAGTTCTCACTCCCTTCATTCTACCTACTGCAAAAATCGTAGCACACTCCATTTCAACAGCAATATTACCTCTGGAAGACCATCTTTTTACGAACTCCTCATCCTCAGCATAAAACGCGTCACTGCTAAATACATTTCCTATATGAAATTTTAGACCTTGCCTCTCAAAATTCTGCACTAAGGCGTTAAGTACGTAAAAATCTGGCGTTGCAGCAATGCAACTGTCTTCTCTTAAATACTGGTAAATAAGACCACCGTGATTATATGATGCACCTGCAACTATAACGTATTCACCCAAATTTATATCTGGGATTAAAGCTCCAGTAGTTCCGTATCTGATAAAGGTCTTTCCGCCTAACATGATTAATTCCTCTAGAACTATGGCAGCTGAAGGACCCCCAATTCCATGAGTTGCTATACTTATATCCATGCCATTATACCTTCCTGTATATACCAAAAAACTCCTATTTTCGTTAACTAATCTAGCGTTTTCCAGGATTGAAGAAAGTAATTTAGCTCTACCAGGATCTCCTACTATTAAAACTCTTTCTGCAACTTCCCCTTTCTTTGCCAATATATGAACTGGCATAATGAAAGAGAGTAGGAATAGTATATTTAATTATCGGTTAGTGCAATAATAATTAGTAATGATTAAATTTGACAGAAGGGACAATAAGTACTTCTTTAATGACATAGAGAGTGCTATAGATATTGGTAGAATGCATATTTCCCCTTTCATCGGTAATGATCTTTATGTTTACTTAGAGGATAAAGATATCTTAATACATATCGACTATTTTGATCTTTTAGAAATTCTAAATTCGACTAAAATGTATAAAGTTGATATAAATAAAAGAAATACTAGATATGATAAAATCGGAATAATAATTAACCAGAATTATCTAGGTGGAGTTAATATTTCTACAATAATAGATTGGGGAACACAAAAGATAGTAAGTAGTGTTAACAATGAGAAAATTAGGTTAGATCATGGTCCAGATTGCGAGTATAATGATTGCATCTATATTGCTTTATTTAACTTTTTAAATGAGTTATACTATTTAAAAATAAGAATAACAGAAACAGATATACAGACATCACTTTTTAGGGTTGATCTGTTAAACTTTGTTAACGAAATGATTTTTTATGAGTTACGTCAAAAATTTAAACTGATTTAAAGAAATTTAAATTTAATGAAAGATTTAAAAAGATGATATGCAAAAGTTTTAAAAAGAGTAAGAAAAGATTCTATCTTATGAAAGAGAGAGAAGTAGAAGCAAAAAGATTAGTAGGCAAAAAACTGGTTAGAGGTAAGGTTTACGAATATGAATACTATACACTACCATTAAACCTATATATACCGAAGTCAATGGTAGAAAAATTCGGTACAAGATACATGCTAGAAGTAGACGAAGACAACGGAACTATTACAATAAAACCAAGAGGACAATAGGTCAAGAAAAAAGTAAGTCTTTTATTTCAAACGGTGTTTTAGCTACTTTAATTCCTGAATTCTTGAAGGCATTGACTTTACTCTCATAAGTGCCGAGTCCCATATATACTACTGCACCTGCATGACCCATTCTTTTTTCCCTAGGAGCAGTTAATCCTGCAATATAAGCTACAATGTTTTTAGATATCTTTCCATCTTTTTTCATCTTAGCTACTTCCTCCTCCATTGTACCGCCTATTTCACCTATTATCACTACCTCTTCGGTTTCATTGTCCTCATCAAACATCTTAACCACATCCTGCATCTTAGTTCCTATTATAGGATCTCCTCCTATTCCTATTACGGTAGACTGTCCAAAATCCTTCAGGATCTCAGCAACCTCATAAGTGAGAGTTCCAGATCTAGAGATTATCCCAACCTTACCTTTCCTAAAAGCCCTAGAGGGCATAATTCCTAACAAAGACTCTCCAGGATTTATTATTCCAGGGCAATTAGGACCTATTATTTTCACTCCTCTCTTTTCAGCATAATGAACTACTTTAGCCATATCTAGTACTGGAATATGCTCTGTTATAACTACTATTAATGGAATTCCTCCATCTATTGCTTCATAAATCGCATCAACAGCAAATTTAGCAGGAACGAAAATAATGCTCGCATCTATTTCATGTTCTTTAATTGCATCTTTCACAGTATCGTAAACAGGAACACCATAAACTTGAGAGCCTTCTTTGCCGGGGGTAACGCCTGCGACTATCTTTGTGCCATACTCAAGCATTAGTTTTGTATGGAAAGAGCCTTCTTTTCCAGTGATTCCTTGAACTAGAACCTTAGTATTCCTATCTATCAGCGTAGTGCATCCCCCACCGCATCAATTGGATTCTCATAAAATTTAATTCCGTGTTCCTTAAGAATCTTCCATCCTTCTTCCTCGTTTGTACCTACAAGCCTTACGAATATTGGCTTTTTAATCTCATTATAAGCATCAACTATTCCTAACGCAACCTCATCACACCTAGTTATTCCTCCGAAAATGTTTACAAGAATCTTCTTCACCTTCGGATTTGAACCAACTTTTATAACGCAATACCTAACTCTTTCCCTATCTGCACCACCTCCTACGTCCATAAAGTCTGCAGGATTGCCTCCCATCAGTTTTACCATGTCCATTGTTGCCATTGTTAAACCTGCACCGTTGCCTATTATTCCTATATCTCCGTCAAGTTCAACGTAGCTATCTGGAGAATATTCTCTACCGAGTTCTTTTAGAAGGTTCTGATGTTTATATAACGCATTATCCTCTAAAATTACTTTGGAATCTAGAGCTATTACATCGTCTTTAGTAACTGCTAATGGATTAATTTCCACTAATTCTGCATCATACTCAGTAAAAATGTTATATAACCCCTGAATAACTTGAGACAGTCCCTTTACTTGTAAGTACTTTTCAACTTCTATTATATCATATCCTCTTGGTCCTCTTTCAATCGGAATAATGAATTTATTAACATCTCCAGAGCTTTCAATATCTATTCCTCCATGAGGAGACGCAATAAGCATTGGTTCTGCAGTATCTCTATCTAAAATCATTGAAAGATAGACTTCTCTATCGTGAGGAATATACTCTTCGATAAGAAACTTGCTTATACCTAATTTTTTCATTTCGCCTATAGTAGAGTTAACGTCTTCCGTAACTTTTACCAGTCCTCTCTTGCCTCTTCCACCTTCCAGGACCTGGGCTTTAACTACAGCCTTGCCCTTCCAATCGATATTTCCTTCCTCCAAAACTCCATGGGGTATTTTGATTCCATTTCTAGAGAATAGGATCTTTCCTTCATATTCATATAGTTTCATTATATTTATTTTTGCATAAAGGTTTAAGAATGCATTTATCGCATTTTGGTTTATTTAGATAACAATAAGCCTTGCCTACAGAAACTATTCCGGCATGAAAGAATTTATATAGAAAAACATCCTTCTCAAGATTTGCCTCAACGTAATTTTTGGCCTCCTTCTTGCTCATGCTTTTATTTAAAACTCTAGAAAGAACTCTTCTTAAGTACTCAGATTGAGGAAAAATAAGCTGATTATTTGCAAAAAGTAATAAGGAATCAGCAGTTTCCTCTCCTATTCCTTCGATTTCCAAAATTCTATCCCTATACTCTAAACTTAAAAACACGCTTAATCCTCCGTTTTTACTAACAATTTCACTAAAATTCTTAAGTCTCCTTGCTTTTGTTTTATAAAAATTTACACTACGTATTTGTTCTTCTAAAGTTGACAAGGGAATTTCGGCTATTTTATCTATATAATTTAATCTCTTACTCCTTAAATTCTCAATAACTTTAACCACGGTTTCCCATTTAGTCATTTGAACTAAAAATGCGGAAATTGCTATTTCATCAGCGGATTTTAATCCACCCCACCATTCAAAAGAATAGGGATCTGAGACTATCCAGCCCATTTCTCTTAGAAACTCCCTATTTTTATCCAGGATTTTCAATATTTCATGAATCATTGAGAACCACTTTTACTAGATTTTCTGTACCTGGAGAGTATTCTTTCGGTTTTTTAGGATTCTCAATGTATTTTAAAACTTCGTCATTATTAGACCAATTTGAAGGGTCGTTAAGAAAAGTCGCTCCCAAAATTTCAGCATACAACCTACTGTCCTCAAAAGTTGCTGCATATTTCCAATCTTTATTGTAAACTACAATTGTAGGCTTCTTATACATGACAACAGACTCCATAGCTGTCTTACCTTGATGAGTTATTACAAGCCTTGCTGAAGCAATGTACTTCTCAATATCTGGATCAAAGGAAAAGACTTTCCAACCTTTTCTCTCGTACCTTTTTGCCACTTTACCTGTTTGAAGTACTACATTATCTATATCCAAGGAATACAAAACATCAAAAAGCCTCTCAAAACCCTCACTACCAGCAGTTACTAAAATATGACCATCATCTGAAGGATCGTACTTAGGTTTCTCAACTATGGGACCTACCGAAATACCGTTTTTATAAAGTCTCTCTTGCTCTCTCCAGTGTAAAAACACATACTTTGAATATTTTGATATTATGCTTACCGCTTTTCCTTTAGTTAATATTCTATCCTGACTTTCGATAACGTAAACTCTTGAAGATTTAATAAATTGAAAGAAAGACGGAAAAATTGAATGATTTGAGCCTGTAGCTATGACCTTCTTATATTTCCTAATTTTTGCACTGCTGATTATAGATGATAAAAAAGAGGATATTGAAAGATTACCAGAAGGAGATCTGAATTTTTCTACCTCATACACTTTTTCAGCAAAAGGAGATATCATTTTCTTACTCATATCATCCCCTTTAGGTATAACAAAGTCGGCCTTATAGGGCAAATATTCTGCTACTGCCCTAGCGAAACCTGTATGCCCTCCTCCACTGGCAATAATTAGTATATCACTCATTTGATAAAAGCATTATAATCCCTTTAATAATAAAGCCTACTATGGAAGAGTACAAAGGAGTTTGGCTTAAAGGGGGAATAATATTAGCCTTCAACCTTTTAGTAGACGGAAAAAAAGCTGTTGCAGTGGGTTTAGGAGAAAGAGACTTCTACGTGGACGTAGAATTGGACAGTTCAATAACTTTAGCTGAGGCTAAAAAATACGCCAAAGAAGGAAATTATGAGATTATAATTGAAGGAAATAAAGCAAAAGCAGGTAATTATGAAATTTCTTTAGAAAGTAACGTAACTCCTTCAGGGAATCCAAAATACTTCGAAATCTTAAATATTTCAGTTCATCATCCAACTCCGGACAAACAGTACGTCAGAATAAGGGGAGTAGCTTTTGAGACTGAAGAACAGTTGAAGGATTACATGAATTGGTTAGAGAAAGCTTCTGAAACTGACCATAGGATTTTAGGAGAAAAAATGGATTTATTCAGCTTTCCAGAAGAGGCTGGGCCAGGCTTAGTCCTATATCATCCTAAAGGACAGACGATTAGAAATGAATTAATGAACTACATGAAGGAAATAAATGTCTCAATGGGATATCAAGAAGTTTACACTACTCACGTTTACAGAACCATATTATGGAAAATAAGTGGGCATTATGACATGTATAAGGATAAAATGCTGATCTTCAATCATGATGATGAGGAACTAGGAATAAAGCCCATGAATTGTCCAGCTCATATACTGATTTATAAGTCGAGAACCAGAAGCTATAAAGATTTACCTATTAGGTTTTCAGAATTCGGTAATGTATATAGATGGGAACAAAAAGGTGAATTATACGGCCTATTGAGAGTTAGAGGTTTTACGCAAGATGATGGCCACGTTTTCTTGAGAGAAGATCAGCTAGAAAACGAAGTTAGAATGCTAATTAGTAAAACTTTAGAAGTATTAGCAAAATTTGGATTTAAAGGAGACGATGTAAGGATCAATTTATCTACTAGACCCGACGAAAGCATAGGAACTGATGAACAGTGGGAAAAAGCTACTAACTCCTTAATTAATGCAATACGTTCCCTCAATTTGAAATACCAGGTAAAGGAAAAGGAGGGAGCGTTTTACGGACCTAAAATAGACTTCGAAATAAGGGATAGTTTAGGAAGATGGTGGCAATTATCAACTATCCAAGTAGATTTTAACTTACCTGAAAGGTTTAAGCTAGAATACGTAGATAAAGATGGAAGTAAGAAAAGGCCAGTAATGGTTCACAGAGCAATATACGGCTCTATAGACAGGTTTTTAGCAATTTTACTGGAGCATTTTAAAGGAAAATTGCCTACTTGGCTTTCGCCTGTTCAAGTTAGGATATTGCCAATTAATCCTGAAGTCAGAGAGTACGGTGAGAAAGTTCTATCAAAGCTAACATCACTTAAAATTAGGGCAGAAATTGATTCTGAAGAAGAGACTCTTTCTAAGAGAATTAAAAGAGCTTACGATGATGGAGTTCCTTACATTCTCATATTAGGTAAAAGGGAGGCTGAAAATAATTCAATAACAATTAGGGCCAGAGGAAATGTAGAAGTTAAAGGAGTACCATTAGATAAATGTGTAAACACTATATTACAAGAAATTCAGAATAGGGATCTAACAAACACAGCAATAGAGAAGGTAAAGCAATGATTATTTATGGGCTATATAAGAGCCCTTTTGGGGACATAACTGTTGCAAAAAGTGAAAAAGGATTTGTAATGTTAGATTTTTGTAACTGCATAGAGAAGAATTCTTTAGATAATAATGCCTTCTCAGACTTCTTTGAAAAACTAGATAAATACTTTGAAGGAAAGGAAGTAGACTTAAGAGAAAACTTAGATATTTACGTTAATCCTTTTAGGTTAAGCGTGTTTAAGGAAGTAATGAAAATACCTTGGGGTAAGGCCAAAACTTACGGAGAAATAGCTAAAGCTTTAGGGACTTCTCCTAGAGCTGTGGGAGTTGCATTGTCTAAAAATCCCGTTCTCCTAATTATACCTTGTCATAGGGTAATTTCAGAACATGGATTAGGCGGATATTCTAGAGGAGTTGAATTAAAGAGAAAACTTCTTGAACTTGAAGGAATAAAAGTATAAATTACGATTTTTTCATTAACAAAAGTTTATATGATATGGCGAAAAAACTTAAATAATTCCTTTTCTATGTAGTATTATGAAAGCAGTCATTTTAGCAGGCGGTTACGGCAAGAGACTGAGACCTCTAACCGATGAGAAACCTAAACCGCTAATCGATATAGCAGGTAAACCTATTCTAGAATGGCAAATTTTATGGCTCAAAAGTTTCGGAATAAGCTCATTCATAATCCTTGCAGGATATAAAAAAGAAGTTCTAGTTGATTGGGTTACTAAAAATAAGACTAGATTAGGAATAGAGTGTTTATTTAGCATGGAGGAGGAACCTTTAGGAACAGGAGGCGCAATATATCAAGTCAAATCTTTCCTAAATGAGGACTTTATTACCGTAAACGGAGATATACTTACAAACCTAGATATAAGAGAATTAAAAGAAATAGACGAAAATGCTGTAGCTTCCATCTCTCTAGTACCTTTAAGAAGTCCTTACGGTGTAGTACAGACTGAAGGAGAAAATATAATAAAATTCGTAGAAAAACCGGTATTGAAAGATTACTGGATCAATGCAGGAGTTTACTTATTAAAATCCACTATATTTGAATATTTACCAGAAAAAGGTGATATAGAAAGAATAACTTTCCCTACATTAGCAGAAAAAAGTTTACTTAGAGGTAAAAAATTCGAAAACGTTTACTGGAGATCAATAGACTCAGTAAAAGATGTAGAAGAAGCGTCAAACGAGATTCCGCAAGTATTCAAGTTTGAATAACCTCTATTTCATCGTCACTATAATATCTTTTTATAACCTTATCTATTCCATTATTTTTTATCTCCTTTAACAATATCTTAAATTTCTCATCCAATATCTCAGCACAATCCTCAGGCATTTTCTCCTCCAATATACCTATTATAAGTCTTAACTTTTCTATTTCATCCATGCAATAACTAAGGATTAATAACTACGAGTGAGTGCAAAACAAAAGTAAAATTTATCAACTATAAAATAGAGTTAAAAAGTGCCGCGGTAGCTCAGCGTGGCTGGAGCGCTGCCCTGGTAAGGCAGAGGTCCCGGGTTCAAATCCCGGCCGCGGCTTTAATCTTTTAACCATGGTCAACATCTTTTGCCTTATGTGTAGCGTTTCTGGAGCTCTAATACTTAACCCTAAAAATTATAAGAAAATAGAAAGAAAATTTGCTGAAATATTAAAAAGGGCAGAAGACAGAGGAAGAGACAGTTTCGGCATAGTCATAATAAACTCTGATGGCACTGCTAAGTCTGTTAAATCTATAGGAAGACCTTCACAGCAGGAGGAAAAACTTTACGGAATTTTAGATGAGAAAAGTAGGGTCGTAATAGCGAATAACAGAGCAGAGCCTACAACTGAGTTCGTTAAGCAAAAAACTGAAAAAGATATCCAGCCGTTTGAAGGAGAAAGATTTATTGTTACTCATAACGGTATAATCGCTAACGATAAAGAGCTTGAAAAGAAGTTCAATGTAAAAAAAGAAAGTTACGTGGACACTGCGGTTATACCGCATATCCTAGATAAAAACTGGAAAGGAGATCTATCGACACTAAGAGATTTGCTTTCACAAATAAAGGGCAGTTTTGCTTTTATCATAAGTGACAAGAAAAACCCAAATAAAATCTATATTGCACAGAATTTTAAACCCGTTTATATGATGTACGACTTCGAGTTAGGTGCAATATTCTTCACTTCTTTAGACGATTATTTTTATCAAACTCCGTTAAATAAGGTTAACATAACAAAGTTAGATCCTTACTCAATTATATCAGTAGACTCCAACTTAAAAATCGAGAAAATCGATCTCATAAAGCCTAAAGATAAGAAAAAGGTACTAGTAATTGCTAGCGGAGGCTTAGATTCTACTGTTGCAGCAACGTATTTATTAAGGCAAGGGCACGAGGTAACTCTTCTTCATTTTAATTATAGGCATAAAGCTGAAGAAAAGGAGAGAGAAGCAATAAGGAAAATTTCTGAATATCTGCAAGTTCCTTATATTGAAATAGATACTGATCTGTTCAGAATAATAGGTCACACTACATTGCTGAAAGGTGGAGGAGAAATAGTTAAAGATAGACAAGGAGAAGAAGGGGCAGAATTTGCTCATGAATGGGTTCCCGCTAGGAATCTAATATTTTTCTCTGTAGCTTTAGCAATAGCAGAAGCTTACGGATTTGACGCTATAGCTTCTGGAATTAATTTGGAGGAAGCAGGGGCATATCCTGATAATGAAATGGAATTTGTTAGATTATTCTCTAAATTATCTCCTTACGCTACCGGACCTAATAAAAAGATAGAGGTCCTAATGCCAGTAGGTAATTTAGTTAAGCACGAGATAGTTAAACTCGCTGTAGAGATAGGCGCTCCGCTGCATTTAACCTGGAGCTGTTATGAAGGGGGAGAAAAACACTGTGGAAAATGCGGTCCGTGTTACATGAGAAAGACTGCTTTCAAAATAAATGGTTTAAAAGATCCAATAGAATACGAAAATTAAATAAAAGTATGAGGCCTTGTTTCTGCACGCGGATTTTTTATCATATTGAGTATAAGTTCATTCCCTTTGCTTAATTTTTCTATCAATGAGAGTGAAAGAACCTTGATTAACTCTTTTCTGCATCTTATATTGTCTTCAAGGACGGAAATTATTTGATCTTTAAATTTAGAATCAATTTCGCCAATCCATGATTCTTCCTTTAACTCTCTAAGTTCTTTCTCTATTTCGGAAGAAATCCTTATTATATCATCATTAGCATCATTGTTCTTTGTGAGTTCAATAAGATATTCTCCAGCTTCAAGAATTTTCCCATCGTTCAAATAATTGACTGCCTTAAGTAGATCTTCAAACATAGTTTATGTATAGTTTTACAAACTTAAAAAAGGAACCTATTAACAAGGAAGAAAAAATAAAATTTATTTCACAACTATTACTGGAATCTTCGATTCTTGAACTACTCTTGAAGATACACTCCCCAAAAGTATTCTCTTAAACCTTGATAGCCCTCTACTTCCTATGATTATAAGTTTTATATCGTTCTTATTCGCATATTCTAAAATTGCAGTGGCAGGATCTCCGCTTAAAACTTCACTTACTACCTTTACTCCATTTTCATTAGCTTTCTTTGCTGCATCGTCTATGTCTTTCTTAGCCTTCTTCTCCATTTCCTCAATAGCAGAAAGAGGAGGCAGTACTCCTACAGTCTCAAAAATAGTCTCATCTACAGCCTCGACTATATAAACTTCTGAACTATATCTTTTTGCTAAATCGATTGCAACATCTAAAGCTTTTTTGCTATGCTCTGACCCATCGTACGCAACTAATATTTTCTCGAACATCACTTTTCTCTCTTAAGAGACAAATATAAATTATTTTCTATTTTCCAAAAATATACGATCTAACGTATTTCTTTAATTCTGAAAGTCTATTTTTAGATAATACACAGGAAATCATATCATCAATTTTGATCTTCTCCATGGTGCTAAGCAAAGATTTTTTGGCTTCAGCCTCAACTTTTCCCTTCTCTGTCAGTTTAAAATATTTATAACCTTCGGCATAACCTGTCTTAATTAAGTAAAGCAAGTGTGCTTCCGTTCTTGGGCTGTATATAAAAATTCTCTTATCCCATCTAAAATAAAAGAGACAATCCTGTGTAATATATCTAGAAGATAAGTAATCGCAAATTAAAAAAGATATAACAAAAAACTGAGTTTTATTTAATTCCTTATAAGATAGTGAAATTAATATTATATCATCTACAGAGAAAGAGTAGTTAGCTTCAGTCTCCTTAACTAAACTATCGTATTCCGCATTACACTTCTTTAAAATTAAATAAGTAGAGAATAATGATCCATATTTCTCGGTTTCCTCTACTGCCTCGCTTAAAAGTTGCTTCAATCGCGACATTGATAGAATGTGCAAAATCTAGTTTAAATTAATATTCTGAAGATGCTTCTTCCAATACCGCTTTTATACTATCGAATTCGTTATCGAGTACGCACTTTTTAACTGTCTCATAACCTAGACTCCCCAACTTATCCTCATCATTCAATGCCTTAGATATCCCTTCAGCCATTTCCTCATAAGTTCTAAAAGTATATCCATTGCCTCCATCTATTACTAACTCGCTTGCACCCGCACCTTTATTTACAATAACAGGCTTCTTAAAAAGCCAGCTTTCACATACTGTCAAACCAAATCCTTCAATTTTTGAAGGTAAAGCTACAAGATTTGCTCTCTTATATAATGCCATTAACTCGTCATCACTTACATATCCCGTGAAAATTACCTTGTTCTCTATCTTCAAATCTCTAGCTAACTCTCTCAACTTTCTACTCCATATACTTGCCTTGTCATGACCGAGATTCTTACTGGTAAAACTCCCGTCACCAGCTAAAACAAGTTTTACATCAAGGTTTTTAACAGCTTGGATTGCTATATCTTGACTCTTTATGGGATCCATTCTTGCAACAACTAAAACAACCTTATCGTCTTCACCTATTCCAAATTTATTCTCAACTTTCTCAACATCTGAGTTACTTATGTTGGTATTATAATATGAGGGATCTATATAAGGATATATTTGCCTTACCTTCACTTTTGCACCAGTTCTTACTAAGCCCTCGAGGTCTCTTTTAGTACTTACTATTACTTCGTCAAAGCCTTCAAAGGATCTTACAAGAAAATTTCTCAGTTTCTCGTTAAGCATTTCAGGAACAAAAGGTATGTGATACCATAAGGCTGCGGGAGCTGAAGGGCCAATTATTCCGCCTACTAATAATTGTTGAAAATCGTTGATAAAATAAACATCAGTGTCAGAATAAAGCTCGAGTAATTTCTGCGCAGATAACCAGTTATACGTTGCATAATCAATGTAATCCTTACCGTTAAGATCGTACTTCGATATCCCGTGGGATTCATTATATATACCTTCCTTAAATCTGGTATATCCTGATAAAGATTTAGGATCTAAATCCACAAAGTATAAATCTATATCGTTCATTTTAACGTAAGGAGGATAACCTGGACCTAAAGATACCCATTTTGCCTTACCTCCAAGTTTGTCTATCAAGCCTAGCATCATCCTAGCTACTCCGCCAACTGAGATGTAATAGTCTTCAGAGCTCAAAGTTGAGAGATCTAAGGGCAAGTCTAACTCTCCGTATTTTTCTACGATATCCTTATAACTTAGCTTGAATCTAATAGGAGGTGTTTGAGTGTTTATAGTAACTCTCATGATGTATTATATTATGAAGATAACTAATTAAAAACGTCTGTTTTCACAACATTTTTAATCCCATTTTTTGTAGTTTATGATATGAACAAAAAATTAGTAGTAATATTATGGATAATAGGAATTTTGATTGCAATATTATTATCTTCACAGTCATCTAATTATTTAAATTATAACGAGAACACAACAATCCCTTCAACCTATCCTTCAGCAAAGGCGCAAGAGCTACTTTCAACATACTTCCACGGAGGTAACATTAACAACTCCATTGACATAGTTTTAGTAAACTCCTCCCCACAAGAAGTTTACAAGGCGATAACAGCAATTGAACAAATAAAAGGAGTCTGTAAAACTGAAAGCATAATAAACGCTTACATAGCTTACGATGAAATATTAGGTAAGGAAATAAACTATACGAGCTATGAAATATATAAGGAAAATAATGGTAACGTGTCTACTCAAGAGCTAAAAGAAGAAATAGCACAATACCTTCACGTGCCTCTCTATTACACTTGTCTCTTTAATACTTCACCCCAAGACTTATTAAATAAGAACGAAACTGCGTTCTTCCTAATAGCTCCACCCAGTCAATTCACATCAACATACGAAACAAAAAACGTCTCAGTAATTTTCGTTTACACAAAGTACTGCCCCAACTATAATTTTAAGAATGGAACTTATCCAGATGGAAAAATTTCCTGCGAAATACATAGCAAGTTAAGTAAGTGCGGTTTAACAAACTTCTATTTAACCGGACCTGCTCCTCTAGTCCAAGAATTAAGCGGTTCAGAAAATCAAAGACAAGCTATAACTTTTGCTTTAGTCTTTATAGCGCTATTGCTAATCACTGGAATATACTTTAGGAGTATCTTAGCTCCAATAATAACTCTCTCTGTTATTGCGTTATCAGTAATCTTCGGAATGGCGATAGTAACTCTAGTAGGAAAACTCTATCATCCAGTAGATTTTCAAGTCATTGAGCCTATGATTTCTGTACTTCTAGGAATCGGAACAGACTACAGCGTATTCCTATTAAGCAGATTCAAGGAGGAATTAGCAAAGGGAAAGAGTAAAGAAGATGCAATGAAAATTTCAGTAAAAACTTCAGGTAAGGCGATATTAATAAGCGGAAGCGCAGTAACATTAGTCTTCCTCTCCTTATCATTTATTCCATACTTACACACTTGGGGATTAACCATAGGATTTTCAGTACCAATAACAGTATTATTAGCAGTTACACTTCTGCCCATAATATACGGTAAGATAGGTAGCAAGATATTCTGGCCTTCTCACCTTCACTTTGCTGAAAACAAGTCCCTAGGAAATATAGCAAGAGTAACTATGAAAAAACCTAAGACAACTCTACTTATCTCCTTATTTGTAGGTTTAATAGCTTTAGCATTTATATTAAGTGTTCCATTATCATTGGACTTCACATCAGGATTACCAAATATACCGGCCGTGAAAGGGTTAAAGATCTTGGAAAACGCATTCGGTCAATCATTTGTAAATCCAGATTTAATAGTCTTTAATGAGTCGTCGACAGTCATGAATTCTACATACGTTAATACCGCACTGCTTACAGAAATAGCTAAGATAGAAGAGAATATTTCGAGATTAAGCGGAGTAAAGCAGGTTATTGGTCCAGTTCCATGTAACTTTAACGGCACAATCACTCCTGAAATTTTGCATCAAATTAGAGAAAACTTGGGAACTAACAATAAGACGTTGTTAGTTACTATAATCATGAATTATGGAACTTACACACAACAAGCACAAAATCTTGTTAATACAATTCAAAAAATGGTTAAACCTTACCACGGTTATGTTGGAGGGACAACTGCGTCTGTAATTGACGCTTTAGATTACTTACTTCCATATTATGAAATGTTAATAATAATTTTACCAATAATTTTGATAATATCATTAACAGCCTTTCTAAGGTCAATTAAGATTTCCATTGGAGCTGTAGGAACGATATTACTTAGCATAACGTTATCTTTGGCAATAATCTATTTACTCTTTAGATCGGCAGACGGTATCCTATTCTTTATTCCAATTACAATATTCGTTCTAATGATTGGTTTGGGTAATGATTACAGTATATTCATCTTAACTAGGGTAAAAGAGGAAATAGAAAAAGAGAGAAACATTGAAAGTATAGTAAGAGCAATATCAATATCTGCAGGAGCAGTAACAGCTTTAGGAGTCATATTAGCAGCATCCTTCGGAGTTTTAGCAGTAGATCCTATAAAACCAATAGCTGAATTAGGAATAGGAATTGCAATAGCCGCACTCTTAGATACATTCGTTATAAGAATATTTGTTTATCCTGCAATATTAAAAATAGCTTTAAGATTAAAGGATACTATAAAGAGGAAATAACTAGCTTTACTGAAAATCCTTCTTCTTTTAGCTTATTTATTTCCTTCATAACGTTGCCTTTTCTTTCTTTTCTAATAAGTAGCTTCTCTCCAGAGTCTATATCATGAGATTTAAAATACTCTATAAACTTCCTATTTTGCAATAAAATGATGTAGACGTCGTAACCTTCTTCTCTGAGAATTCTCTTGGCCTTTACTTTTTCCTCACGTGGAGCTTTTTTCCAGTTAATAAGCTTAACCATATGTGAGATTCTTTTAGATTCTTAAAAATACTTTCCGTAGGTTTAATTGTAAATTACTATATTCCTTTTTAAAGCAAGTATTATTATCTTGGATAATACCTAAAGCTTTTTCTTGAGATTAATAAGTATCATAAATCATAAAATATTTCAATTAAGTCAAAAGATTTACATCATTACAAACAAAAATATATAGATATTACTATAACCTAAAATAAGATGATTAGAGTAACGTTTGCAAGTCCTAAAGGCGGTGTAGGGAAATCTACGATAATTTATTACGTAGCAAAGCTACTTAGTAGTAACTTTAAACTACTTATAGTCGATTTAACTGATTCAGCCACATTAAGTAGACTTTACAGAATTCAAAATAATATCCTCTCAAATGGAGGGTACTTTGCAGATGAAGGAAATTTAGGAGTAGTGTCGTTTTCCAGAATTTCAAATAACGACACTATCGATTTAGAAAAAATAGCATTAAAATATGAAGAAATATTAAAAAATTTAAATCTTGTTTTAGTAGAATATCCGATACATTTCTATAATAAACCTATAAGAGTAGAGTATACTATATTTAATTCCATAATCCAAGCCAAAAATTATATTTTTAGTGTTACCATTCCTCAAGATATAATAATAAAATCAACGCTGAATTATACTTCATCACTGATTTCATATTTATCAAACATAAGTAAGGACATTTATGATGAGGCTTTAATAATAAATATGATAAAGGATGAAATAAAAAACACAGAAGAGTATCATAACAATGTATTTAAAATAAAATTTAATCGTGATCTAATATTTAAAGGATTTTATAATATGAGTCCTCCAGGCGATTTTTTACAAATTTCAAAATTTATAGAAAATCTAATAGAATAATTCATGCTCTAAAATTAGATTGAGGTATTTTCGCTTTTATATATTACGAACACAGATTATCTATAATGCTTAGGATTACTTCAGAATGGTCAAAACTTAGAACGGTGCTAGTCCACGAGCCAGGAATAGAAATGTTCTACGGTATTTTAGATCCTGATGCGTTTCTTTACATGAGAAGGTTTAACATAGAGAAGGCTATAAATCAGCACAAGCAAATGGTAGGCAAATTAGAAAAAATGGGAATAGAAGTATTGAAAGTAAAGGAAGCTATTACTCAGAAGGCTAAAAACGATAGCGAATTCAGAAAGTTACTAGAGAAAATCGCTTTAAATTACATAAAATACGAAGGAGACGGAAAAGCTGAGGAAAACTTTTCCAAAATTAGAAAAGATATAGAAAAACTCGATGCTTACACTTTATTTGACATAATCCTTCTTAACCCTACAGTACTATCTCACGAGGCTTTGGGAACAAATGAAACCGTAACTCGAATCCTTAATGAGGAACCTTTAGCAAATTTGTATTTTACCAGAGATCAGTCCATAATAACAGATCAAGGAGTAATAATAGGAAGAATGAGCAAAAGGATAAGAAGAAGAGAAACCGAGATAATAAAACTAGTATTCCAGGCATTATCAGAAAAACCGTTGAAGGAAATAACTGAACCAGCTTTCTTAGAGGGAGGAGATTTCATGCCATTTAAAGACTTTGCGATCTTTGGAACAGGAGATAGAACAAGCATTTCAGGAATAATGCAGGCAATTGACTTTACAGATTTTAACGAGATAGTAATTGCTTACAACCCAGAAATTGAGGAAACGGAAGATTATATGCTAACAATGCATTTAGATATGTATTTAAATACTCCTAAAGAAGAAGTTATTATTAGCAATTCCACAATTTTAAACAAAACTTTAGCACATATATACGAACGAAAAGAATCAGGATTCACACTGAAAGAAAGGACTAACCTTTTAGACTTCTTCAAAAGAAAAGGTTACAAAGTTATTGAAGTGGGATTAGCTGAGCAATTATCTTATGCAACTAATTTCCTTACAATAGAAAACAGTAGAATATTATCTCCTAAAGTAGACAGGAACATGGTAAATATAATGGAATATTTGGAAAGAAAAGGATATACAAAATTGTTGAATGAAGTAAAAGAAGAATATAATAAACACATAACAGACAAAGACTTCTTCCCAAATAAAAAAGCCATAAAAGATGAAGGAATCGAGTATGAAGAAATTGACGTCTCAGAGCTTACGGGAGGTTTTGGTGGAATACATTGCATGACAATGCCGATAAAAAGAGAATAAATATAAATTCTGAGAAATTAAATAAACTAGTTATTAAAATAACATCCATAACAGTGCAAATATTGTTGATTATAGGCTTAATAATGGTGCTAATATATACTGTGACACAAACTATAGAATCTTTCCAGATAGGATTAGTAGAAGTTACTGCAATAATCCTGGAGAACTCACTGTTAATAATAGTATTTCTAGAAGTTTACTTGAGCGTAGTAGACTTTTTTCATGGAAAAGGAAGAAGTGTAATATATGTAATGGACGCAACTCTCTCCTTTATTCTTAGAGAAATAATAATAGGGATTCTCACGGGGGCAATAAACGATGTAGATCTATTAGCAATGAGCGGAGCGATAGGAATAATAGCCTCGGGAAGGTTTTTATTAACTAATAAGAACTTTATAAGAAGAAAGACAAATAAAGAAAAAAGAAGAAAATAAGGTTGGGCCGGTGGCTCAGGTGGAAGAGCGCCCGCCTCGCAAGCGGGAGGTCCCGGGTTCAAATCCCGGCCGGTCCATTTAATGATGAGCGATGGGCGGCATGAAAAATGATGAAAATTAAAACATTCTGAATTTAAAAAGAAAGTAGAAGAAGAGAAGATTTAGTTAATAAAAATTCTCTTATTTATCTTCTTCCTTCTTACTTTGTTCCTCTTCTATTTTCTCTACTGTAGGCTTTTGCTCAGCTGGAAGAGTTGCTAACAGATCAGAGTAAGCAACTTCACCATGCATTGCATAGTCACCAATCTGCAATGTCTCCGGTGGGGCTCTCAACGGAATGAACAATCCTATTAGCTTCAGTAGCCCAAACGTAATAACAAAATCGTAACCAACTACCACCGCTGCTGCGAAAGCTTGTATACCAAGCTGATACCAATCGCCGTACAGTGCACCGCGAAGACCTGGATCTATATACGTTGTAACACTAGGATCTGCAAATACTCCAGTTAATAGTCCACCTACAATACCAGCAATTCCATGAGTGGAAAATACACCGAGAGTGTCATCTACTTTGAGCTTAGGTTCTAGCTTATACAGAGCTAACCACGGTATGATACCAGACGCTATGCCTATAAATATTGCATATAAGCCATTAATGTATCCTGCTGCTGGGGTAATTGCTACTAAACCAGTTATTGCGCCACTAGTAGCTCCTACTAGAGTGGGCTTCTTGAAGAAAGTCATGTCCATTAACATCCAAGTTACTGCGCTTACTGCAGTTGCAATATTAGTATTTAATACAGCTATTGCTGCATCAATTGTAGCACCTCCGGGGTCTCCACCGTTGAAACCGTCCCAGCCTAGCCAGATCAGTCCTGCGCCTGCTAATATTAATGGTAGACTGTGTGCTTCCAACTTTCTATCAGAAGCTAACCTAGGTCCAACAGCTAAGGCAGCTGCTAAAGCTCCTATTCCTGCATCTACATGTATTACATAACCTCCGCTAAAGTCTACAGCTCCTAATTGGTTCAGCCAACCTCCAGCAAACAGCCAGTAAGCTACTGGGCTGTATACTAATAAAGACCAGAAAGGTACAAAAACCATCCACGCTTTAAAATTCATCCTCTCTAGAACTCCACCTGCAAGCAAGACCGGAGTTATTGCAGCAAACACGAACTGGAAGAAGATATATGTAGATGTCGGAATGTTAAGCATAGAATTGGTAGGCCCGTAAATTGTTTGAGACGCTTCATAACTTCCTGGCCATGCGGGTAAAGGAGTTCCAAAAATTCCATAACCGTTTATATCTACTGTAACCTTTCCGAAGCCGAAATTGTAACCTGCTATCATCCATACTACAAGGACTATAGAGAATGCATAAAATACCATTAATGCACTGTTTACTGCATATTTCTTCTTGGACAATCCTGCATAATATAGAGCTACACCGGGTACGCTTTGTAAACCTACAAGAGTTGCTGCAGTTAACATCCAAGAGTTGCTACCTAAGCTTAACCAAGAAGGAACTGCTGCCGATGGATAATCGCAAGTACCTGTTGAAGCTAAGCTTGTTAAAGCTAATATGAATGGAATTACCAAAATACCTAAACTGAGTATTTTTAGGTATCTACTATTCATTCTCTATCAGACAAAAGAAAGTATAAACTGAATAAAAGCAATTCTAATAATCTGTACAAAAACTTTTTAACAATATATTTGATTAACTTTACACTTTACTTTTCCATCATGCCAAAATAAGGAGGGATATTAAAAAGAATTCATTATATTCTCTTACTAGTATAATCCATGTTATATCTCGTTTAAACAATAAAGAGAGTGTATATACATTTTTATAAAACTTTCAAACCACTACCTGTTAGCAGTAGAACAGTAGTTCCCTTAAGGTTAGCCTTCTTATATGCAGAATAAACTGTTGCAGAGCTATATTCCACAAGGAGGCCTTTCTTAGCTAACTCTCTCCAAGCCTCAAGAATTTCCCCATCACTAACAACTATGCAGTCTCCATACTCTTTCACAACTTTCTCCATTTCTGGTAAAAGGAAAGGATTTGTAGAAACTAAAGCGTCAGCAATAGATGTTACCTTCTCTGGAGGAGTGTATTTTATTCCTTTCACTTTTGAGCATAAAGGCATAACTTGCTCAGTCTGTACTGCTATTATTTTAGGAATTTTACTTATTACACCTTGATTAAACATGTGATTAAAACCTTCAAAAACTCCCAGCAATAAAGTCCCTGCAGAAGTAGGAAGAAACACGTTATCTGGAACTTCCCAGTCTAGATCTCTCACTATTTCATAAGCTAAAGATCTTATTCCATCCCTAAATTGAGGCTGAAGAACGTGGGACGCATAATAATATGGTGAATTTTCTGCAGCCCTAGCTACGTCTTCTCTACTGCCTTCTACTTTAACAACTTCTGCACCATAGCTTTCAATTTGTTTTAATTTATTACCCCTAGCAGTTGAAGGAACAAATATTTTTACTTTCATCCCTGCAGCTGCACCATAAGCTGCAATAGAAGCTCCGGCGTTACCAGAAGAATCCTCAGATATCGCCTTTATTCCATTCTCTGCTAAATACGAAATTAAAGTTACGGAGCCCCTATCTTTATAAGAACCTGTAGGATTAAGAAAATCTAACTTAAAATAGATATCTCCATTTTTTATCATAGGCGTATTCCATTCTCCTAAAGAAATCCAAGACTTTATGTAAGGGAAATTTTCCCTAAGATTTTTAGAGAAAGGTAAGTCTTCAGCCTCAACTTTAAAAGGACCTCCGCATTTTTTACAGCGCAATTCTAGGCCTTCCCTTTCTTTACCACAACGCATACAAACTTGTTTCATGAAAAAAGATGAGGAAGAAAGTTTATTAATAGTTGTGAGCGAAAAAGTTACTCCAATTTACGCTAAGGGATATTTTACCATAGCCAGAAACGGTAAAGGATTGTTTATCTCAACTTTTTATTATTACGATAAGGAAGGATATTATGCCTCACTAGATAAAGAGAAAATCGAGGAAGAAAAGGAAAAATTGAAAGAAAATATGCAGTATTATCTCAATCAAGAAACTTTAAGGGTTAACAGGAGAAAGGTAGACGAGAAAGTAAGCAAGGTGGAAATAAACTTGTTAAGCGTAAATTATCCTATGATAGATTTTTACATTGCATTTAAGGCAAGATTAAAGTTAGGATATAATTTGTACGAAGATATATACGAAAATGAAATTACTGAATATCCATTCGAAGCAATTTACGTTTTCCCTGGAAAAATTTTATCTGCAAGAATAAGAGGCAAAGTGAGTATCAAAGATAATATAGCAATAGTAAAAGTTAAGAAAGGCACGAAAACTGGTAAAAGAGAGATATTTGCATTTAGAGTAATATAATTTATGTAAGAACGAGCTAAATTAAGTTTTTTACAGAGTTGCGGAATTGTTATCGCCTTCTTCCAATCCCACGTTAGATTTGATAATTAACACTCCTTAAATAGCCTCCCGTGATAATTATAAAGCTGGGAATGACATGGGTAATAAAGTTTTCACATTTGGTGATATAAGAATTCGTGAGGTTAAGGGAAAGTATTATGTTTACTTAATAGAGAAGGACAATGGAGGAAAGAGAAGGGACCGTTACGTGAGCCCCTTAGATAAGATAGTGGAATTTTACGTTAGCAGTAGGGGTTTTAGGGGGTACCCCCCACAGTGGACCGGCCGGGATTTGAACCCGGGACCTCTCGGATGCCAACCGAGCACTCTTCCAGGCTGAGCTACCGGCCCATTCTTTATCTTCTCTTTAACAGTTTTAAAGCTTTTTCCATGGGCCCGCCGGGATTTGAACCCGGGATCACGACGACCCGAACGTCGCATCCTAGTCCTGGCTAGACTACGGGCCCCACGTTTTATTATTTACTCTTAACTTAATATTTTTGATGGCTAGTGATTACGTAATAGAGTTAATAGCAAAGAGAATTGCAGGAGACATAGTATGGAGTTCCAATATAGGACTATCAATGAAAAAATGGAGAGAAATGTTCGGAATTTCACAAGCAGAGCTTGCAAGAGTTTTAGGGATTTCACAAACAGTTATTGCAGATTATGAAAGAAGTAGAAGACAGCCTGGAAGCGCTTTCGTAAAGAAATTTGTGCAAGGTTTAATAGAAATAGATGAGAGAAGAGGGTTTAAAGTTATATCTGAGCTCAGTAAGTCTTTCACCCTCAATTTCCCCTTTATAATGGATATGAGAGATTTTGAGACTCCGGTTTGCTTTGATGAGCTAACAATAGCGGTTGACGGAATTCCCCTCAATTCTACCATTAATTTAAAGAAAATTTACGGTTATGTAGTAGTAGATAGTTTAACCGCAATAACTTCGTTAAGCGGTATGGAATTTTACCAGTTCCTCTCTTTAGTTTTTAACAGAGTAATAGTCTTCACTAAAGTTACCAGCGGAAGATCTCCTATGATAGCATTAAAGATTTCTCCTGTAAAACCTGACGTAGTAGTCTTTCATAAACCTTTAAAAATGGATCCACTTTCAATAGACCTTGCAGATAGGGAGGGAATAAATGTCATAGTATCCACTAAAAGAAACGAAGAAGAGCTAATAAAGTCCCTCAGGACTCTTGTCCATTCAAAATCATTATAGCCTTAGCTATGTCGCCGTTAGCTTTTATTAAAGCTTCTTTAACTTCATTCTCGGGCTTCCCTGTCTGCTCCATTACGAATTTTACGTCCTCATCTTTTACTTCTACTTTTTGGGAATTTTTCTTCTCAACTTTCGTTTCTCCTCCGGATACTACTATTGCCTCTTGTCCTCCAACGCTAGTCCTCATGACCATTGGAGATTCTATTGTTATTATTTCATCAGCGGTTTCTATTGTAACCCTAAGCGCATCTATCTTTTCGGCCTTAATTCCCATCCTTTGAAGAGCTTTAAGATCTTTTGGAACTTTCATAATTTAATATTATATAGGGCAAACTTATTATTTGCGGTTAACAATGTTTACCAAATGAGTTATCATCTGAAAATATTAGGTGGAGGACAGGAAGTAGGCAGATCTGCAATAGAAGTTGCAGGGCCTGAAGGAAGTGTAGTTCTAGATTACGGAGTTAACTTTAATCCTGACGATACACCGAACTTTCCTTTGCAGGAAATGCCTTCAAAAGTTAAAGCATTCATAGTATCTCACGCACATTTAGACCACGTAGGCGCTTTGCCTATCTATCAAATTTCTGGAAGCAAACTAATTTACGGAACTTCAATAACAAAGGAAATAGGAGAGCTTATCTTGAAGGACTTTTTAAAGATTTCAGGACCCAGGGTACCTTACGAATGGGTTGAAGTAAAAAAGACCTTGGATAATTTCAAAACAATAAAATATAATGAAGAGTTTGAAATAGGATCTTTCAGAATAAAAACATCAAGTGCAGGGCACATACCAGGCAGTGCAGTAACTGTAGTAAAAACGGATAAAGGAGATATAACATACACTGGAGATATAAACATAACTAATACAAAGCTAATGAAACCTGCAGACCTTGAAGTAATGAAGGATTCAAGAGTAATAGTTACGGAAGCAACGTACGGTAAATTTAACCATCACCAAAGACAAAGCGTTGAAGATGAATTTTATAACTCAATTATTGAGGTTTTAGAAGAAGGGGGAACAGTACTAGTTCCCGCATTCAGCTTATCCAGAAGTCAAGAGATCTTATCAATATTAGCAGAAAAGAACATTCAATATCCTGTTTATTATGACGGAATGGTTAAAACAATAATGGAAATCATGATTAATAATCCTGGTTACATTAATAATTACGAAGCATTAAAGAAGGCATATAATGAATTCCATTATGTTAACGGCTTACAAGATAGGAAGAAAGCGTATAAGAGTAACGGCGTAATAGTCGCCAGTGCAGGAATGTTAAAAGGAGGCCCAGCAGTTTATTATTTTAAGAAAATTGCTGACAACCCTAAAAATGCTATATTCTTAGTAAGTTACCAAGCTGATAACACTCCAGGAAGAAAACTTTTGGAGTTAGGAAAGTTTGACGAGGATTCTCCAATGTTAAAAGCTAGGTTACAATTATTTGACTTCTCCAGCCATGCTGGTAGGGACCAACTAATGCAAATACTTAAATCCTCAAATAAGCTTGAGAAGGTTATAATAGTTCACTCCTCTGCTGATAGTGCACAATACTTTGCAGACCACGTAAAACAAGAATTAGGAGTAGAAGTTATAGCCCCCGAAAATGGACAAGAAATACAGCTATGATTCAACTATTCATTCATGCATCAAATTTTTCTTACGAAGTTAAAGAAAAAGCTGTTGAAAGCGCAGAAGAGGACTACTTACCTTCACTAAAAAAAGATAATGTGTTGGTAGTTTTTACTACAGTAGAAAAAGGTGATGATAAGGAAATTAAAAGAAAAGCAGTAGAAAACATTAAGGACATTTTTTCAAAAGTTAAAGCATCATGTGTAGTTATTTACCCTTATGCTCACTTATCAAACAACTTATCATCTCCAGATGTTGCAATTTCTTCCCTTAAAGAAATTGAAAAGGAATTAAAAGAAAGCGGAATAGAAACTTACAGAGCACCTTTCGGATGGTATAAAGCTTTCAGCATAAACTGTTATGGACATCCTTTGAGCGAACTGTCTAGAAGAATAACAAATAGTGAAGAATTCTCCAAAAGTGAGGAATTGGAAGTATGTAACAAATTCGGATTCCCCTCTTCGCCTAAAGCATCTTTCATGAAGATTGCAACTATAGAATATTTAAAGAGAGAATTATCTCCCTCAAGTATTATAATATCTAATGAAGAAATAAGAGAAAAAAGAGAAGGAACAATGATAATCAAATACATAAAACCTTCCGGCAGAGTTCTACCTTGTATTAATGAAGATCCAAAAATAGAAGTTACTTTCCTAGGTGAAAAACAGCTAGGTTTTCCAAAAGAGTATAAAGATTCCAAGAATTCATTAAAAATTTGGGAAACAAAAGAAGGAAAGACGACCATCTGGGTAGGCAATTTAATTTACTATATCCTCCTTCAAGCAAAATCTATGAACACTCCTTATTTGCCTTTATGGTTTTCTCCAGTTCACGTTAGATTACTGCCAGTAAAGAAGGAATTCCTTGAAAAAGCAGAGGAATTCGCGAACCAGCTCTTGTCCAAAGGTATTAGAGTTGAGATAGACAATAAGGATGACGGACTTGGAAATAAGATAAGGAGGTCAGGAATGGACTGGATACCTTACGTAGCTATTGTAGGAGAAAGAGAAATTAAAACAACAACACTTACTGTAAGAATAAGGAAAACCGATGAACAGATAAGTCTTACAATAGATGAGTTGTACTCAATGATAAAAGACGAAGACCCCCTTATGTTGAAGCAAAATATTCCGGTGAAAATGTTTGATTGAGGTTGAAGTTCCTCTAAAGCTAACTCTCTTCGGAGAGCATGCAGTAGTTTATGGAGAGCCCGCAATTGCAATGGCAATAAGTGAGAAGATGAAGATAAAAATTATGCCATATCATAAAATGATATTAAAATCAAACTCACTGTCAATTAAGGGAATAAAAGTAGATTTAGAAGAAATGAAATTAGAAAGTGAGGAAACATCAAAAGTCCTATCCTATGCACTGTCGACTATAAATTTCTTTGAAAAAGAATATGGGGCTAAAAGAAAAAACGCATTAATAGAAATTGAATCACCCGTAGATCCTTCAGTAGGTTTAGGAACAAGTGCTGCAGTAATAGTTGGAATAGTGGGAGGATACTCAAGATACTTAGGTTTAGAGTTTACCAGAGAAGAAATATCTAAGATCTCCCACAAAATAGAGCTTACAGTGCAAGGTTTAGGAAGTAGGATGGATACTTATACTACATCCTTAGGAGGATTAATATACTTCCCTAAAGGAGGAGGATATGAGAGAATAAACGGGAAAATTAGGATAATCTCAGGATATATTAGGAGGATAGCTACAACTACCGAGATTTTAAGAAGAGTAAAAAGCTTGAAGGAAAAAAATCCCGATTTATTCAGCGATATAATCTCATCAATAGGTAAAGTAGTTAATAAAGCAAAAACCGCTATAGAAAAAGGAGATGAGGAAGAGTTAGGAGAATTGATGTATGTAAATCATGGGCTATTAATGTCATTAGGAGTTACCTTACCACCAATAGATAATTTAGTTTCAACAGCAAAGGTTTTGGGCTTAAAAGGATGTAAAATAAGCGGCGGAGGTGGAGGAGGTTCATCAATCTGTTTAGAAGATGAGAAGGCAAAGGTTTTGCTATCAACTATTGGCGCAAAAATAATTAACTCTAGTATTAGCCAGGAAGGTGTAATGATAAAGGAAATAAGCTAGTAAATTAAGACTTTACTAGTGTGCGGAATAATTGGAGTAATCTCAAAAAATGAGGAGGAAAAGAAGCTTGCTGCAATAACCGTGCAGTGTTTGGAAAGGTTAGAATATAGAGGTTATGATAGCGTAGGAATAGCTTCAATGGAAGATAATGAGTTAGAAGTAAGGAAAGCTAAAGGAAGAATCAACGATGTAGTAAAAAAGCTAAACGTCCTATCAATGACAGGTAGAGTTTTCCTAGGGCACACTAGATGGGCTACACACGGAGAGCCTAACGATGTAAATGCTCATCCCCACACAGACTGTACTAATTCAGTAGCAGTAATTCATAACGGAACAATAAAGAATTTCAGAGAACTCAGAGAAGATCTAGAAGCTTTAGGTCATAAATTTAAGAGTGAAACTGACACAGAAGTTATACCGCACTTAATTGAAGAATTCAAAAAGAGAGGAATGGACTCCTTCTCCGCTTTTAAATCTGCAATTAACTCAATTCAAGGCAGTTACGCAGTTCTTGCTATTATCAAAGGAGAAAATAAGATATTCTTTGCAAAAAAGGACAATCCGCTTATTATAGGTTTAGGAGATAAAATGAATTTCGTATCCAGCGATATACCCAGCTTTTTACCTTATACTAACAAAGTGCTAATCCTAATAGACGGAGATGTCGGTTACGTAACCCCAAACGAGATCTATATAGAGAATGGAGGTAAAAAAGTAGACATATCGGATAGAATAAAAATAATAACCTGGGACGCTTCTGCTGCATCAAAAGAAGGTTACTCTCATTACATGCTTAAGGAAATACACGAAAGTCCTAGAGCTGTTGATGACACAATTTCTGGTTTAATATCTGATATAGAAGACGTTAAAAATACGGTAAAAATCCTTGAGGAGTCTAAAAGAATAATAGTAATAGCGGCAGGAACAAGCTATCACGCAGGATTATACTTCTCATTGCTTCTACAAAGAGAAGGATTTAACGCAGTGCCCATAATAGCTTCAGAATATTATAACGTAAAAACAAATCAAGACGACGCGATAATAGCAATAAGCCAAAGCGGAGAAACTTACGATGTAATGATGGCATTAAAAGAGTACAAAACTAATGGATCTAAGATAATTTCACTAACAAACGTAATTGAGAGCGCAATAGCCAGACAGAGCGACATTAAGCTTTACACCAGAGCAGGACCAGAAATAGGAGTCGCGGCAACAAAAACTTTCACTTCACAAATAGCCGCACTCCAGCTCATTTACTCCTTAATTAAAGGAGACGACTATACTTACTTAAATAAAGCAAAGGACATCATAAGGAAAAGTCTGAATTTCGAAGGAGAAGCAAAACTAATAGGAGAAGAGCTAGCAATGAAAACTAATGCATACTATTTGGGAAGAGGACTTTCGCTGCCCTTTGCTATGGAAGGGGCATTAAAAATAAAGGAAATAGCTTACTTACATGCCGAGGCTTACGCAGCAGGAGAGAGCAAACATGGACCTATAGCATTGGTAGAAAAAGATTTCCCAGTAGTCTTCATAAATCTTGGAGAACTTGTAGGAGAGTTACAGAATAATGTTCAAGAGATGAAGGCAAGAAAGGCAAAGACGTATTCCATAAGCGTAAACGAGAGACTAAATACAGATAAAGAAATCCTCCTTACTGTGGAAGATGAGAGACTATCTTCTTTTGCAGTTACTCCTATAATACAGTTAATAGCTTACTATTCAGCAGTAAAGAGAGGAAACGATCCAGATAAGCCTAGGAATCTAGCAAAAACGGTGACAGTAGGATGAAGGCAGTAGTTTTAGCAGCAGGAAAAGGAGAAGGATTAAGACCTTATACCGAGAAGGAACAAAAGGAAACAATAACAATCTTAGGCAAGGCAGTAATTTCCCATGTTTTATACGGTTTAAAGAAAGCAGGAATAGAGGAGGCTGTTATAGTCACTAACGAACGCGAAAAACAAATTCAAGACGCAATAAATGTGGACATTCCTTTCGAAACTGTAAGACAGAAGAGACCTGGGATAACTGGAGCAGTACTTGACGGTATGGACAAAATTCCAGACGACGAATTCCTACTAGCCTTCGGAGATATAATTGCCGATCCAGAATTTTATATGAATTTAATGAATTCGTACATAACGGGAAATTCAAGGGCAGTTTTCTCCATAGTTCCAGTTTCAGAAGGGATGCAAACTTACGGTTTAGTTAGGATAGTGGATAATAGAATCGAAATAGTTAATGACGAAACAACACTTGCATTAGCAGGCGCTTACATAATACCTAGAGGAGATTTTACTGATATTTTAGAATACTTTAAAAAGATCTCCTCATCCTCAAGGTACTTCATATGGTCTGGAAAATGGATAGACGTTGGCTACCCAGAAGATCTTATAAACGCAATAGAAGTTTTATTGTCGGATTTTAACACTTCAATAATTTCTGAAAAAGCCGAAATTTCAAAGACTGCAGTAATAGGAAAGAGAGTAATAATTGAAGATAACGCCATAATTGACGACTATTCCGTTATTAAAGGCCCAGCATATATAGGAAAAGGAGCATATGTAGGAAATTATTCTCTAATAAGAGATTATACATCAATAGAAAATGAGGCAAAGATAGGAGCATATTGCGAAGTCTCTCACTCACTAGTAGAGCCTAAAGCCGAAGTAGGATCTAAAAGCTATTTAACTTACACTATACTAGGAAGAGAAGCAAAGATAGGAGCTTCAGTGATAACAGTAAGCTATCCAGCTAGTCCTACTAGAGGAAGAGAAAGAAAGCTTGGGGCATTAATCTCGCCTAATGAAGAAATCTACCACGGACAAATTATAGGCCCTAATTATAGAAAATAGAGGTTTTTTATCAATTTATTTTTCATCAAATAAAAAACGAAAAAGATTTATTTGATCATAATCAAATAATATAATGTGGAGCTCATCTATGCTAGAGATTTACTAAAAGGGTATAAATTAAAAGATGGAGATAGTGTACTAATAGATACTGATTCCTTTTCTATTGTGAAATATTTTCATGAGTTAAAGAAAATAAATTTAATTCCGGATGATAATTATATATTCGATACACTTGAAATTGCAGGGTTTTTAAGAGAACAACAAATGATAGTATCGGTTAATGGTTTCCCGCCTTCATACGAACCTGGACTTATAAGGCATGATCCACTTAAGCTTCCTATAAAGAAGGCTAATACAAAAGGACTAACGTGGAAAACTGCAGGAGTAGAATTCTACTCTGACGAGTTTGTCCTTGGAAAAGATTTTCCAATAACTGATGAGAGAACTGGAATTCTAGGATATTTAACAAATAGGAAAAGTGCAGTAATATTTAATAAACTGAATGGAGATTACATTGAAGGTTACGTAGTTGGCAAACTAAAAGGAGATGAAGAATATCTCGCAAGGCCTAATAAATGGCTAACGGATTTATTAGTTTTCAAAGCAAACATCGAAAAGGGTAAAGCAATAGCTGAGAAGAAGTTCCTATTTTGTAGACCTTTGGGAGCTGTCTTCCTCCCTTTAAATAGGAAAGACATTTATACTATTTTATTAAAATTAAAAATCAGATCTTCAGGATATCCGGCTGAATGTTATGATTATTAGAGTTCATGGAGTTAAAGGAGGTTCAGGAAAAACAATAATATCAAAATATCTTTTTTACTACTTTACGAAGAAAGAAAAAAGGAGAGTATCATTTTATTCTGAAAATGAAATTAGTAAAAGCGATAACCCTGAAATTATGATATTAGATAATGTGGATATTCCCATAAAAAACGGTAAAATGAAATGGAAACTATTTATTACAGATCAACAAAGCTTAGAAATCAGTCTAAATTACATTATAGACGAGGATTTTCTAATAGTAAATAAGGTTTCACCTTTTCCGTGTGAGCAAAACGAAATATTAAGAAAAGTTCAAAAATTTAGGTCAGTCCTTGTTCCTTTTAACGGAAAATTATTCTATGAAGAAATAGAAACACTACCAGAACCTACGCTTAACAGATTAGCTGAAAATTTACTAGGTTTAAGAAAAGATAGGCTAATAGTTCCTTTTCAACAATAATTCACCTATCTCTTCTCCAATATCAGTAAGAACGTATTTCCCTTTACACTTCCTAATTACTCCGTCAGCAATTAAGTCTGCTAAATGCAATTTTAAAGTATCAGTAGAAACTCCAACAAGGTCCTTAATATCCTTAAAAGATAACTTTCCTCCTTCTTTCTTCATAACAAAAACTATCTTACTTTTCACCTCAGACGATATAACCTTATCCTTAGGATCCATAAATTAAATTAAGAAATCCAAGAAATAAGCAAACGTGAATAAGAATTACGCAATCTTAATAGTAGGCGGAATATCCTTTGGCACCGCAGCAATATTCATAAAATTTACAGGATTAACTCCAGGATCTATAGCATTCTTCAGGTTTCTCGTAGCTGGACTAATTCTATCTCTAGGTAAAATAGACCTTAGAAAGGTATTAAAATATTCACCTTTCGGACTATTATTATCACTCCACATGATAACCTTTATCCTAGGAGTTTACAACACTACAGTAATTGACGCAACTGTACTAGTTTCCACTTCACCGTTTTTTGCAATACTTCTATCGCCTTTAAGCAAATTTAAGGCTGAAAGAATTGACGCAATAATAACTGCAATAGGTTTTTCTGGAGTTTTGATAATGAATTACCCTTTACAACCAGGTTATTTATACGGTAATACTATGTCCTTAATCTCAGCGTTCCTTATTTCGCTTTATACTACATTACTGAGCAAAAACGATGAAAATCCCCTAGTATTAACTTCGAGCATTTATATATCATCTTCATTTTTCTCACTACCTTTCATGATATACCAAGGGATAGGAAAAGTAGACTTAACAGCAATGCTTTCCTTATTGGGTTTAATCTTCATTCCGACGTTAATAGGTCACACTAGCGTCATTTATTCCTCAAATAAGGTTAAACCGCAATATATAGAAACTATAGGCTTACTGGAGCCTGTAGTTGCAACAATCTTAGCAATTTTTACGTTTAACCAAATACCTACACTTTTCGAAATATTAGGATCAACACTAATAGTATCATCAATAATGATTGTGATTAATAAAAAATAAAAATTATTTAATTTCCCTTTTAAGTATAAAATATCCTACTATAGCTATGACTGCTATTCCACCGGCTATTAAATAATACAGACAATAACGTGATGGAGGAGTTACTTGAGATATTACAAAAACAGTATTGGAAAGACTATTAACTATATAAATATATCCATCCTTATACATCATGATCGATGGCCTCCCTCCAACTGAGATATTATCAACTACCTTTCCGCTAGTGGTCAGAACTAAGATAGATCCACTACCTATATCACTAACATAAATATACTCACCAACATAAATCGCGTCATAAGGATCTATTCCTGCACTAAAACGAAAAGTACCATGGGAATTAATTATTATAAGCTCGTTAGTTTTCCAACTAGTTATGAAAATATTTCTCCTACAGAAGTTAATATAAGCAATTTCGCCTCCTACATTGCAGGTCTTATTTAACTTTAAATTTGTATTATAGACATAAACATTACTGCAACTGCCTATATATAAGAGGCAATCCTTAGGATCAAAAGCTATTGCGTACGGAGAATATCCTAAATTCATAGTTCTTACCACAGTACAATTTTCTATTATCGCTATTGATTCAATTCCTGGCTCCAATACGAAAACTTCATTGTCCTTGCAGTCGTAAGCCATATAGTAAGGAATAGAAGGCAAATTAATTGTATTAATTACTTTACCATCCTCTATCACATCAATCTTATTACACCCCGTTAAAGACACGTAAATCTTCTTACCTACGTTAATCATATCTATAGGCTTTGCACCAACGCTTATAGTAGAAACAACATCATTATTACTAGGATTTATAACACTTACAGTACTAGAATTATAATTTGTAACATAAATATAACCAGAATTACACAAAACGAAGGAAGGAGAATTACCAACCTTAATTGAAACTATTGATGAAGAGAGAGAAATCAATACTAAAGCTAATACTAAGAATTTAACAATCATGTATAACGAGTAAATATAGATTACTAAAAAATTCTATCGATGCAAAGGAGATAATTAAGAACTTATTACTTAGACTCAGTAATTAAAAACTATGATTTACGCGTTCGCTTACATGGGAGACCAATTCTACGCGTTCTGGTTAGGAATAAAAATAGGCACAATAACTTCTGAAGAATTAACGTATAAAGGAATCTCACAAATTTACATAGGCAAAAAATTAGGTAACACTTTATCTCCTAGACAAGTTAATGAAATAATAAGGTCATGGTACGAAGTATTCAGATCAGGAAAAATAGCAAAATATCCATCAGAATGGCTACTGAGCATAGTTAACGAACTAGAAAGTGAAAATAAAATAGAGAAGGTCACCTTTAAGGAAATCGAAAAAGAGATTAAAAGTGAAGATGAAAAGAAAGCTTTAACATTATTAGGAGATGAAATTGTTAAGGAGATTAACAAGGAAACAAAGGAAGAACTATTCACAAAAATAGCCTTCACCGACAGGGTACAAGCATTTATATTAAAACAGCCTTACATCCTAAAGCCTTACATATTTACTGATAATATATAGAACAAGGAAAATTTACACTTTTTTTGTAAAAATGTACATTTAATTTGTTTGGTAAAAAATAGCATTAAACCTTATACATAATTTAGAAAAGAAAAGTAAACGGTTTAAATCCAAACTCCATACTAGCTTAAATAGAAGACAAAAGATCTCTTTATATAAGATGGTTATAAAGTTGGCTGAAGAAATTGAAACAGAGAACCCTGAAGAAGAAAAACTTTGGTTTTACGATAAAAAGAATTTAATAGACTGCATACCAAGTTTAGTAGGTTTCTCAGAGAACACAATAAAAGTTAGAGTAAAGTCTTTGCTCTTCTTTAGCAAAATCCTAGAATATGAAATTACTAGCCTTGCAGGAGGAGGATACGTTGAACATAAATTCAAGAACGATTTCTCCTTTGCGAATTTACTTATTACCTTTAATAAGAGTAAAAAATGTATAACATTATCGATTTCCTATTCCGGAAAATTCGAGAAACAAATGGGCAAATTACTGGAGGAAACGTTAAGGAATTTAAAGAAAAAATACCTTGAACAAAAGACAGTCTCACCCACAAGAAATAATACATTATCATCAAGGTTATCCTCATTATCTTTCGTCGCAAAACTAGTTTCAACTTCTAAACTAATATACACTGGAACTCTGGACACGGGAAAGATAGACATAACTCCTTTCGTTGAAGACTTATTACATAAATTCGCACAATATCCCGTAATTTATATCTCAGGATTCAACGAGGAAAGCACCTTTAGATTACTCTTTGCTAACGGAGAATTAAAAGGGGTATACATAAAAACTAGTGATAAAGAATCCTTTACTGAACAAGAATTGCTAAAACTTAAAGGTACATTTCACGTTTCGGTTTACGCAAATCTATTAAAAACAAGCATGGTGATTTAAATGATCGAACCCCTCGTATTAGCAGAAGAAAAAGGGAACAAATTCGTTTGGCTATCAATAGATGAAGCTGAAATGGATAAAGGAATATTAACAAACCAATACCTCCTCACTGTAAAAGATAAAGGAATATTAATGGATCCCGGAGGACCACTAGTCTTCGAGAGAGTTTACGACACCATGCAAAAGTTCATTAAGCCAGAAGATATAGAATACATCTTCCTATCACACGAAGATCCTGACATAGTCTCTGGACTTTCCCTATGGTTAAGCTATTGCCCAAATGCAAAAATATTAATCTCAGACTTATGGGACAGATTCCTCCCGCACGTAGGAGTAGATATTAAAATAAACGTAATAAGAATACCAATCCAAGGTATGGAAATAAACCTTAACGGAGATGAACTGAAAATAATTCCAGCACACTTCCTTCACTCTGTAGGAAACTTCCACCTTTATGACCCAATAACAAAAGTTTACTTCTCAGGAGACTTAGGAGCAGCAGTCTTTCCTGCAGGTAAATGGTATATAATAGTTGACGACTTCGAAGAACATAAAAAATACATGGAAGGATTCCACAAAAAATACATGGCAAACAGGAAAGCAATAGAACTATGGTTAAATCAAATACAAGGACTCGACATTAAAATAATAGCTCCACAACACGGTTCAGTATTTGAAGGAGAAAACGTTAAAAAATTCATAGATTGGCTAAAAAGCCTAGATAAGGTAGGATTAGATCTCTTAGAAGAAGAACTCAATAGTAGAAGTGCCTAGTCCTTGTAGACTTCAATCCCTCCTTATATGCAGAATAAGTAATTAGAAAGCCTACTCCCAACGCTGCTACAAATATTATTATAACATCAATTACTGAGAAGTCGCTAGAATCTATGGCTTTCCTGGCATCTCTCAAATTTGAGAAGAAAGAGGAGATGTAAGCCCATGCATCAAATATTGTAGCAAAAGCGTTATAAGCTGTTACTATCCCTGCCTTCCAACCTCCACCTCTTGCAGTACTCATAGCACTCAAATAAGTAGCAATAACTCCCCACACAATAATTTCTAAGCCAAAAACTAAGTCTGAAAAGGAAAGTATGAAAACCGCGGTAGAGACTGAAATATAGCCTAAAATTCCTAGGACTATAGCTATAATTAAGCTTAGAACATAACTCATAGGCAAAAATCCGCCTAAAGTGTAAAGCAGTTTCCCTAATCCCTTCCTATATGCAGAGATCTTACCGCTGTTATATGAATTCCAAATAGGTATAATTATATCTATGATGAAGAAGATTATGTCAAGTATTAAACCTAGACACATTACTTTTTCTCCTTCTCTCTGAGTATAAAAAGTCTTTCAAGATTACTTATTTAATTTCCATCATATTTTATTCTATGATTCTCGGTGTATTAGGCTCAGACAAGCTAGTTACAACTACTAATGCAGTGTTAACTGAAATTTTCACGGGATTAAGAGACGTGGAGAAAATTGTAATATTATCTGAGGAAAAATCAAAAAGAGATTATGGAGGATTAAAAGACGTCATAAAAATCCTCGGTATAGATGCTGAAATCGAAGAAGTAGAATTAGGCAGAGGTCTAAAATCATGGAGGAATAAGTTGCAGAGCATAAACTTGGACGTTGCAGACATAACTCCTGGCAGAAAATACATGGCTTATTCAGTAATAGCTTATTCCAAAGCTAAGAATGTACGTTATGTATACATAGCTGAGGAAAGAGAAGGCTACAGAATCTTCGGTTACATTCCATTCAACGAAGTAAAAGTATACAACATGAGAGACGGAGAAGAAATAAACTTTGACCCACCTAAAACAGCTAAAGGACTCCCAAAAGAGAACAAACTATCTGTTATAGCAACCCCTGCATTAATAAATATTTACAGCCTCCTTGGAAAAGTAACTATAGAGAACTCTTTTAGGGAATCCACTCCAGAAGAAATAACCAAGCCTACTGACGATAATGAAGAATTATGCTTACTCAGATCTGGTTTTCTAAGATTTAAGGAGGAAGAGGAAATAAAGAAAGAAACGGGATCGTTCTTTATAGCTGACACTAACTCTTATATCTATATAGGACCTAGGCTAAAGTACTTGACGTACTCTAAAGAATACGGATACAGGCTATTAGCATCGAGATCGATTTATAACGAATTACAGTACCACACTAACAGTACACAAAAGGACGAAAAATTATACCGTTTTTACATGGGGATGGAAAGCTACAGAAAGTCCCACACACCTCCACTAACGGAAGAAAATAATAGGTTCGGAGACATGCCGTTGATAGAAGAGAGCAAAAGATTAAAAAGCGAATTACCAGAAAAGCTTGTTTTAGTAACCAAGGACGTAGGAGTTTCAAACACAGCAAAATCAAAAGGAATATCTACAATACTATTGAGGAACGAAATTAAGGGAGAAGGAAATATAGGAGAGTACCTAAATTGCGTAAAGTACTTCACGGAAACTTCAATAAAGATTAATGAAGAAACCGTAGCTACAATACCAAAAATAAGGGAATATGAGGAGAGCGTGAAAATAAAAACTACAAAGGAAGAATTAAACTATCCTTACTTGCTCTCAGTTACTGAGAACTTCCTGAAGTCTTAGCTTCTTCCTCTTTCTTACTCTCTCCTTCTTTTTCTTCTCCTTCCTTCTTAGGTCTCTTAAACCTCGTAACATTAGCCTCAAAAGATATTTTAGCTTTATCACTCTCACACTGCACAGTTATCTTACCGTTAGCCTCATTCAAAGGAGTACACTTAGCCTCATACTTCTCAGCTAATTCATCAACAAAATTCCTAAAACCTATACGCTCCCTGAACCTTATTCCGGAAAGCTCTATAGTATGATCATTAACCGTAAGCTTAGGTTCCTCTTTGTCCTCTTTTTTCTTTGTAAACCTCTTGAGCAAACCTTCTAACTTAACCTTCTCAATATCTGCATTTTTGCCCTCTTTCAATTCAACTTTAACATCAACGTAATATTTTACAACCTTCATATCATGCAAAGATGAAAAGAAGATATTAAATCTAACGAGATAGGATAGAACTCGCATCCCCTATTAGAACAAATAACGAAACCCCTATGTCCCTCAATAATTTTCAACTCGACATTGTTAAAAAAGATGTTACATTACTTTAACTTCTTCACTTCAGATAGTGTGATTTCGTATATCTTATCTAGATCGCTATCCCATTCATCCTTAAACCATTCCTTTATATTGTTTAAAATGAAATTGCTCACTATTAGAATATCATGCAAAACTTCCTCCTTCTTTTTATACTTAGGAAAGTCTGGGTCAAAACCATTATATTGATAATCATGCAGAAGGAAAGCTTTATCAGCTATGTTCTCAACTTGCGCATAACCTAGCTTGGACAAGTCGATTGAAATTCCTTTCAATGAGTGAGTAGGTGCATTGTAGCCTCTTTTCACGTACCACTCATTTGATAATTTATCAAGATTTTTAGTTACTAATGCTGATAATAATGCCTTAACTGCACTAAATATTTTACCTGCGGAATTCCTACTCCTCCCTGCAATCCACATGTTTGTTGCTACGTCTATATCATCTAATGTTTCAATAATTCTGGCTCTAACGTAAGCTTTCCTATCAATTTTGGGAGAAGTTAGCTTTTCCTCCATAACTGTTTATTCTCTCCACTCCTAAAAAATCTAAGGCGACTCTTCTTAATGATTCGATGTAAAACATATGCACGAGTGTTGTTGCTAATAAGAGTTTCTTTTATATAGAAAGGAAGAAAAATAACTATACTAAAATATTTCCCCTTATTAATATCCCTTTTCTGTTAATGTTAAGAAAAGAATTCAATTTGATTTTTTCAGAGTAGATTTAAAAATGTCATACGAGATTTTACTATCAGTGGGAAAATGAAAATAGTCCTTTCAGTCGATTCTGAGGAAAAGATACCAATGTCAATAACTGCAGCAACTCACCTATCTGAAATGCCTGAGGCTGAGGAAGTTGAAGTAGTATACTTGAACGGCGGAATTGCAGCAGTTACCCAGAGGAATAGGATTGCTCCACTATTGAAGAACGAGAAAGTTAAAGTTGTTGCTTGCGGAACATCAATGGAGGCTAGGAATATAACTAAAGAGGAATTAGCACCGGGAGTAATTTACGTACCAGCATCTTTAAAGGAGATAATAAAAAGAATACAAGAAGGATATATTTACTTAGTACTATAAAATCTTTTTCTTTTTAATATATAGACAATCCTGTTTTCTTTATTAGCTTTGTTTCTATAATGAGAGAAAATATTACCACTTT